>NZ_JCALCE010000039.1:0-49682 GCF_059812195.1 Mycobacterium sp. NGS68
CTGCGCAGTAGGCGCAGAGTCAACGCCAACGCCGCCGCGCCAACGCCGCCGCGCCGTCGCCGCGGCGCCGCCGCCGCGCCGACGCCACGCCATCGCCGCGGCCACACTAGGCTGGCGGTCGTGTTTGAATCGCTGTCCGACCGGTTGACCAGTGCCCTGCAAGGGCTGCGCGGCAAGGGGCGTCTGACCGACGCCGATATCGATGCCACCAGCCGCGAAATCCGGCTGGCGCTGCTGGAAGCCGACGTTTCGCTGCCCGTGGTCCGCGCGTTCGTCCACCGGATCAAGGAACGCGCCCGCGGTGCCGAGGTGTCGGGGGCCCTCAACCCGGCGCAGCAGGTCGTCAAGATCGTCAACGAGGAACTGATCGGCATCCTCGGCGGCCAGACCCGCGAACTCGCGTACGCCAAGACGCCGCCGACGGTGATCATGCTGGCCGGCCTGCAAGGTTCCGGTAAGACGACGCTGGCCGGCAAGCTGGCCTTCCGCCTCAAGAACCAGGGCCACACGCCGCTGCTGGTGGCCTGCGACCTGCAGCGCCCGGCGGCGGTCAACCAGCTGCAGGTCGTCGGGCAGCGCGCCGGAGTGCCGGTGTTCGCGCCGCATCCCGGCGCCTCGCCGGAATCCGGGCCCGGGGACCCGGTCGCCGTCGCGGCCGCCGGGCTCGCCGAGGCGCGCGCCAAGCACTTCGACGTCGTCATCGTCGACACCGCGGGACGGCTGGGCATCGACGAGGAGCTGATGGCCCAGGCCGCCGACATCCGGGCGGCCACCGACCCCGACGAGGTGCTGTTCGTCCTCGACGCCATGGTCGGCCAGGACGCCGTCGCCACCGCCCGTGCGTTCGGCGAGGGCGTCGGCTTCACCGGCGTGGTGTTGACCAAGCTCGACGGCGACGCCCGCGGTGGCGCCGCCCTGTCGGTCCGCGAAGTGACCGGCGTGCCAATCCTTTTCGCCTCCACCGGCGAGAAGCTGGAAGACTTCGACGTCTTCCACCCGGACCGGATGGCCAGCCGCATCCTGGGCATGGGCGACGTGCTGAGCCTGATCGAACAGGCCGAGCAGGTCTTCGACGCGCAGAAGGCCGAGGAGGCCGCCCTCAAGATCGGCTCCGGCGAGCTGACCCTGGAGGATTTCCTCGAGCAGATGCTCGCCGTGCGCAAGATGGGGCCGATCGGCAATCTGCTGGGCATGCTGCCCGGCGCCGGCCAGATGAAGGACGCGCTGGCCGAGGTCGACGACAGCCAGCTCGACCGGGTGCAGGCCATCATCCGCGGCATGACGCCGCAGGAGCGGGCCGATCCGAAAATCATCAACGCGTCGCGGCGGCTGCGCATCGCCAACGGCTCCGGGGTGAGCGTGTCGGAAGTCAACCAGCTGGTGGACCGCTTCTTCGAGGCCCGCAAGATGATGTCGTCGATGCTCGGCGGCATGGGCATCCCCGGCATGGGCCGCAAGTCCGCGACGCGCAAGTCCGCCAAGGGCAAGAAAGGTAAGAAGGGAGCCCGCGGCCCGACGCCACCGAAGGTGAGGAGCCCCTTCGGCGCCGGAATGCCGGGCATGGCGGGGATGCCACCAGGGTTCCCCGATCTGTCCCAGATGCCGGAAGGCCTCAACGAGCTGCCGCCCGGGCTGGCCGACTTCGACCTGTCCAAGCTGAAGTTCCCGGGCAACCCAGGCAAGAAGTAGCCGCAGCGTGCGCCTGCACGTGCGAGGCCTGGCCCTGCCCGACGAGGTGCAGACCGATCTGTGGATCGTCGACGGCCACATCAGCCGCGAGCCGGTCGCCGACGCCGACACCGTCTTCGGTGCGTCCTCCCAAGGCTGGATCCTGCCCGGCCTGGTGGACGCGCATTGCCACGTCGGGCTCGGCAAGGGCGGCGGCGTCGAACTCGACGAGGCGATCGCGCAGGCCGAGAGCGAACGCGACGTCGGCGCGCTACTGCTGCGGGACTGCGGCGTGCCGATCGACACCCGCAGCCTCGACGACCACGACGACCTGCCCCGCATCATCCGCGCGGGCAAGCACCTGGCCCGGCCGAAGCGCTACATCGCCGGCTACTCGATCGAGCTGGAACACGAATCGCAGCTGCCCGGGGCCATCGCCGTCGAGGCGCGCTGCGGCGACGGCTGGGTCAAGCTGGTCGGCGACTGGATCGACCGCGAGACCGGCGATCTCGCCCCGCTGTGGTCCGACGACGTGCTCAAGTCGGCGATCGACGCCGCGCACGCCAACGGCGCCCGCGTCACCGCGCACGTCTTCGGCGAGGACGCGCTGCCCGGCCTGGTGAAGGCCGGCATCGACTGCATCGAGCACGGTACCGGTCTCACCGACGAGACCATCGCCCTGATGCTCGAGCACGGCACCGCGCTGGTCCCCACGCTGATCAACCTGGAGAACTTCCCGGGCATCGCCGACGCCGCGGGGCGCTATCCGGTCTACGCGGCCCACATGCGCGACCTGTACGCCCGCGGCTACCAGCGGATCGCCGCGGCGCACGAGGCCGGAATCCCGGTGTACGCGGGCACCGACGCCGGCAGCATGATCGCCCACGGGCGGATCGCCGACGAGGTCGAGGCGCTCAAGGCGGTCGGGATGAGCCCCGATCAGGCGCTGGGCGCGGCGTGCTGGAACGCGCGTCAGTGGCTGGGCCGCCAGGGGCTGGAGCACGGGGCGCCGGCCGACCTGGTGTGCTACTCGGCGGATCCGCGCGGGGGACCCGGCGTGCTGAACCACCCCGATCTGGTGATCCTGCGCGGCAAGACGTTTCGGCCTCGCTAACAATCGCCGGTAGACGGGCACTGCATCGCGATCGTAGGTAGGATTCCGAGATGGCGTTGGCCAGCGGCGCGACATTTGCCGGTTACACGGTCGCGCGAAGGCTGGGTACGGGTGTGACGGGTGAGGTTTATCTTGCCCAGGATCCGCGGTCCGCGCGCTGGGTGGCGCTGAAGGTGCTTTCGCCGGCGCTGCAGACGGGCCCCGAATTCCGTCGCCGGTTCCACGCCGAGACGGCGATCGCGCGGGGCCTCTATCACCCCCACATCGCGGAGGTGCACGACCGCGGCGAGTTCGACGGGCAGCTGTGGCTGGCCATGGATTACGTCGAGGGCGTCAACGCCGCGCAGCTGATGACCGAGCGGTTCCCGGCGGTGTGGCCGGCCGGTGAGGTGCTCGCGGTCGTCGCCGCCGTGGCCGAAGCCCTCGACCACGCGCATGACCGCGGGCTGCTGCACCGCGACGTCAAACCCGCCAACATCCTGCTTACCGGTCGGGGCGAGGGCGAGCAGCGGATTCTGGTGTCCGACTTCGGGGTAGCCGACGCCGGCACGCCCGGCTACGCCCCTCCGGAACAGCTCAGCGGCGACCAGATCGACAACAGCGCCGATCAGTACGCGCTGGCGGCCACTGCGTTTCAACTGCTCACCGGGGCGCCGCCGGCCCCGCCCGAAGCGCGGCCCCGGCTCAGCGACCAGCGTCCGGAGCTGGCCCGACTCGACGACGTGTTCGCCAAGGCCCTCGCCGGCGATCCGGCGGAGCGGTTCGCCAGCTGCCACGAGTTCGCCGACGCCGCGAACGAGGCGGCCGGTGTCTCGATCGGCGACCGCAGCCCCGAGGCCTTCCTGGCCGGCGAGATCTTCGACTATCCCGCCTACGCCTGGCTCGAGGCGGACGACGCCGCCCGCACCGACTCGGCCGCCGCCACCAAGGGCGCGACGCTCAAGCAGCGCGCGGCACTGCATTCCGCCGCCGGGGCGTTGGTGCGGCGGCTTAACGATGTCTCCGCCGGCGGCAACGTGGCGACGGCGGCGGGACCACCGGATCCCCCCGGCGCGTCACGCCGGCGCCCGGTGCGGACGATCGCGCTGAGCTGCGCGGCGGCAGTGGTGGCGGTGGGGCTGGTCGCGGTCGGCATCGTGATCGGGCGCGGCACGCAGCCGAAGTCCGCGCAGGCCGGTCCGGCGCCGAGCGTGGGCGCGACCAGCGCGCCGGTCGTCGCGCCCACGGTCAGTGGGCCCGTCACGCCGTCGGCGCCGGTGCCGCTGGACGGCACGTACCGGGTCGAGATCCAGCGCTCGAAGCAGACGTTCAACTACATCCCGGACCCGCAGCCGCCGGACGTGACCACCTGGTGGGCGTTTCGCTCGTCGCCGTGCACCCCGACGGCCTGCTCCGCCGTCGGAACGCTGCTCGACGACGGCGACCACACGCGGGTGAAGCCGAATCACAGTCGTCTGGACATGCGTTTCAGCGAGGGCCAGTGGCTGTCCGAGCCGGAGACGTCGCAGTTCGCCTGCGTCGGCGGGAACGGGGCGGAACACACCCAGACCACGACGCAGGTGCTGGCGCTGCGACCGCTGCCGCAGGGGATTTTCGTCGGCGAAATGACCGTCACCGTGCAGACCGCCGAGTGTGGCCAGCGCGGGGCGGTGATCCGGATTCCCGCGGTGGCCAGCCGGAGCGCGACGGTGCCGCCGGGGATCCTCGTCCCGGGCAACGAAAACGCCCCCGGAGCCCCCGCCACCCCGTCGGCGATGCCCGCGCCGGCCCCGTCGGGCCCCGGTCGCTGAGCCCAGCCGCCTACTCTGAACTGCGTTTTTATCGTTATATACTTGTGTCTAACAAAATGAATGCGAGCGATCACTATCTATGTTACGGTTGGTGGCATACCCCCACCCCCCTGGAGGAAAAGACAGTGACGTACGACGTGATCATTCGCGACGGCCTGTGGTTCGACGGAACCGGCAGCGCCCCCCAAATCCGCACGCTGGGCATCCGCGACGGCGTGGTGGAGACCGTCTCGCGCGGGCCGCTGGACGAGACCGGCTGCCGCGAGGTGATCGATGCGGCGGGCAAGTGGGTCCTGCCGGGCCTCATCGACGTGCACACCCACTACGACGCCGAAATCCTGCTGGATCCCGGCCTGCGCGAGTCCGTGCGCCACGGGGTCACCACCGTCCTGCTGGGCAACTGCTCGCTGTCGACGGTGTATGCCAACTCCGAGGACGCCGCCGACCTGTTCAGCCGGGTGGAGGCGGTGCCGCGGCAGTACGTCTACGACGCGCTGGAAGCCGAGCGGACTTGGACGACGCCGGCCGAGTACATCGACGCCGTCGAGGCCCTGCCGCTGGGGCCGAATGTCAGCTCGCTGCTTGGGCATTCGGATCTGCGGACCGCGGTGCTGGGGCTCGACCGGGCCACCGACGCCAGCGTCCGTCCCACCGACGCCGAACTGGAGAAGATGGCCGAGTTGCTCGACGAGGCGCTCGACGCCGGCCTGCTGGGCATGTCCGGGATGGACGCACCGATCGACAAGCTCGACGGCGATCGGTTCCGGTCGCGCGCGCTGCCGTCGACCTTCGCGACGTGGCGGGAACGGCGCCGGCTGATCAAGGTGCTGCGCAAGCGCGGCCGGATGCTGCAGAGCGCGCCGGACACCGAGAACCCGCACACCACGCTGATGTTCTTCCTGACCGGCAGCCGATTGCTGAACCGCGGCAAGGGAGTTCGGATGAGCATGCTGGTGTCCGCCGACTCCAAGTCGATGCCGTTCATGGTGTACGTCATGGGTCTGGGCACCCGGATCCTGAACAAGCTGCTGGGCTCGGCCGTGCGGTTCCAGCACCTGCCGGTCCCGTTCGAGCTGTACTCCGACGGCATCGACCTGCCGGTCTTCGAGGAGTTCGGCGCGGGCACGGCGGCCCTGCACCTGCGCGAGCAGTTCGAGCGCAACGAGCTGTTCGCCGACGAGTCCTACCGCCGCCGGTTCCGGCGCGAGTTCGACCGCATCAAGCTCGGGCCGTCGCTGTGGCACCGCGACTTCCACGACGCGGTGATCGTCGAGTGCCCGGATAAGACGTTGATCGGCAAGAGCTTTGGCCGTATCGCCGACGAGCGCGGCCTGCACCCGCTCGACGCGTTTTTGGACGTGCTCGTCGAGAACGGCGAGCGCAACGTGCGGTGGACCACCACCGTCGCCAACCACCGGCCCAAGCAGCTGAACAAGCTCGCCGCCGACCCGAGCGTGCACATGGGCTTCTCCGACGCCGGCGCGCACCTGCGCAACATGGCCTTCTACAACTTCGGTCTGCGGCTGCTGAAGCGCACGCTGGACGCCGAGCGGGCCGGAGCGCCGTTCCTGACGCTCGAACGCGCGGTGCACCGGCTGACCGGCGAGCTCGCCGAGTGGTTCGGCATCGACGCCGGCACCCTGCGGCAGGGCGACCGCGCGGACTTCGTCGTGATCGACCCGGCCCACCTGGACGAGTCGGTCAACGGCTACCACGAGGAGGCGGTGCCCTTCTACGGCGGCCTGCGGCGCATGGTCAACCGCAACGACGCCACCGTCGTCGCGACGGGAGTGGGCGGCGCGGTGGTGTTCCGCGGCGGTGACTTCCGCGACGGCTATGGTCAGACCGTGAAGTCGGGACGCTACCTGCGGGCAGGCGAGCGGGAGGTGCGTCAGGAGCCGCGCGACCTGGCGAGCGTCAGCGCCTGAGATGGCCCGGACCCAGCAGCAACGCCGCGAGGAAACCGTCGCACGCCTGCTCGACGCCTGCATCGACACCATCATGGAGATCGGCTACGCCCGGGCATCCGCCGCGGTGATCACCAAGCGCGCCGGGGTGTCGGTGGGAGCGCTGTTCCGCCACTTCGAGACGATGGGCGATTTCATGGCGGCGACGGCATCCGAGGTGCTGCGGCGTCAGCTGGAGACGGTCACCAAGCAGGTCGCCGAGATCACGCCCGACGACCGGGCGCTGGAGGCCGTGATGGTGATCATCCGCGATGTCACGAGCAGCCCCCGAAATGCGGTGCTCTACGAGCTGCTGGTCGCGGCGCGCACCGACGAGAAGCTCAAGGCCACGTTGCAGCACGAGCTGGCGGACTACGCCGACAAGATCGTCGACACCGCGCGGTCACTGGCGGTCGCCGACCTTTTTCCGGCGGACAAGTTGCCGGTGGTCCTCGGTTTGCTGACCAACGTGTTCGACGGCGCCGCGGTGGTGCAGGGGGTGGTGCCGGTGCCGGAGCTGGACGAGCAGCGCATCCCGATGCTGCTGTGGCTGCTGACCGGGGCCATCCAGCGCGAGCAGACGTAGAGGCCGCGGCGGCTAAAGCGAGCCGACGCTGGCCTGCGGCGGCAGCGCGAAGCCCCAATTGAACAGGTTCGCGGCCTGGTCCCAGTACGTCGGCCCGCCGGCCTGGACCAGCCCGTACATCATCGCGATGACCAGCCGGCGCCCGCCGCGGGAGGCCGCGCCGACGAACGTCTTGCGGGCGGCGTTGGTGTACCCGGTCTTGCCGCCGATGGCGCCGGGGTAGCGCTGCAGCAGCTCGTCCTGGTTCTCGATCAGCTGGTCGCCATGATCGCTGGGGAACATCGCCGACGGCTCCGCCGTGATGTGCGCGAACGTCGGATTGGCCATCGCGGCCCGGAAGATGACGGCCAGGTCGTGCGCCGTCGACCAGCCGGCGCCGTCGGGACCGTCCAGGCCGGACGGGGACGCCGCGTGCGTGGTCACCGCTCCAAGCGCCGCGGCCTTGGAATTCATCTTGGCCACGGCCGCGTCCTGGCCACCCAGCATGTGCGCCAGCGTGTTGGCGGCATCGTTGCCCGACACCAGCAGCAGGCCGTCGAGCAGCTGGCGCGCGGTGTAGGTGCGGCCGGGCTTGATGCCGGCGCAGTTGCATTCGACCTCGGTGTCCGCGGCGTCGGCGACGACGGTCGAGTTCAGGTTCAGCTCGTCGAGCACCACCAGCGACAGCAGCACTTTGATGGTGCTGGCCGGCGGGTGGGCGACGTTCTGGTCGCGGTCGGCGAGCACCTGACCGCTGTCCAGATCGGCCACGATCCAAGTCTGGGCGGGGCCGTCGGGGATCGGCATCGAGCCGGCCGGCTGGACCGCGGTGTCGGCCCAGGCCGTAGCCGTGCCGACGGCGCTGACGCTGACCAGCGCGGCGGCGATGGCGATGAGCTTTCGCATGGGCGCTGAGTTTAACTTCCGGTGCTGCGGGTCGCCTGTTTTCGCGTTTTCCCACGGTGTTGAATCGACGCATGTTGAGCCTGGAGGAGATCTCTGACCGCCTGGAGATCCAGCAGCTGCTGGTGGACTACTCCACCGCCATCGACCAGCGTCGATTCGACGACCTGGACAACGTGTTCACCCCGGACGCCTACATCGACTACACGGCGCTGGGCGGCATCGAGGGCCGCTATCCCGAGGTCAAGAAGTGGCTGTCGGAGGTGCTGCCGAACTTCCCGGTCTACGCCCACATGCTGGGCAACTTCTCGGTCCGCATCGAGGGGGACACCGCATCGTCGCGGGTGATCTGCTTCAACCCGATGGTCCTGGGCGGCGACAAGGAAAAGATCCTGTTCTGCGGCCTCTGGTACGACGACGAGTTCGTCCGCACCCCGCAGGGCTGGCGGATGACCCGCCGGGTGGAGACCAAGACGTTCCAGAAGGTGCTGTAGGGGTTGCGGTCGCCTGGATTTCTGCCCGACGATCCCGTTCTGGCACAATTGGCGGCTGTCCGTCGCGCGACCAAGGCTGCGCGGTGGTCACACACGCGAGGCAAAACCGGAATCGGGCAGTCGGCCCGGGTCGCTGAATTGCAGCGTGACACACACAGGAGAATTCGCTTAACCATGGCTGTCAAGATCAAGCTCACCCGGCTTGGCAAGATCCGTAATCCCCAGTACCGCATCGCCGTCGCCGACGCGCGCACCCGCCGCGACGGTCGATCCATCGAGGTCATCGGTCGCTACCACCCCAAGGAAGAGCCCAGCCTCATCGAGATCAACTCGGAGCGCGCCCAGTACTGGCTCTCCGTGGGAGCTCAGCCCACCGAACCCGTCCTCAAGCTGCTGAAGATCACCGGCGACTGGCAGAAGTTCAAGGGTCTGCCCGGCGCCGAGGGCACCCTGAAGGTCAAGCCGCCCAAGCCCAGCAAGCTCGAGCTGTTCAACGCGGCGCTGGCCGCCGCCGACGGTGGCCCCACCACCGAGGCCGCGAAGCCGAAGAAGAAAGCCCCGGCCAAGAAGGCCGCCAAGGCCGACGAGGCGACGGAGGCCGAGACGGCCGAGGCGCCCGCCGAAGCCCAGGCTGAGGCCGCCCCGAGCACCGAAAGCTGACCGGCGCAATGAGTACCGTCGTCGTCGACGCCGTCGAGCACCTGGTCCGGGGAATCGTCGACAACCCCAACGACGTCCGGGTGGACATGGTGACCAGCCGGCGCGGCCGCACCGTCGAGGTGCACGTTCACCCCGACGACCTGGGCAAGGTGATCGGCCGCGGCGGACGCACGGCGACCGCACTGCGCACGCTGGTCGCCGGCATCGGCGGCCGTGGCATCCGCGTCGACGTGGTGGACACCGACCAGTAGCTCTCGTGGAGCTGGTAGTCGGGCGCGTGGCGAAAGCCCACGGCATCACCGGCGAGCTGGTGGTCGAGGTCCGCACCGACGACCCCGACACCCGCTTCGCTCCCGGGGCGCAATTGCAGGCCAGAAAGCCGCGCGACGGCGGCCCGGCACGCAGCTACGTCGTCGAAACCGCCCGTCCGCACGGCGCCCGGTTGCTGGTGCGCCTGGAAGGCGTCGGCGACCGCGACGCCGCCGACGCGCTGCGCGGCAGCCTGTTCGTCATCGACTCCGATGACCTACCGCCGATCGACGAGGACGACACCTACTACGACCACCAGTTGGAGGGTCTGCGGGTGCTGACGACCTCCGGCCGGCAGATCGGTGTCGTCGCCGAAGTGCTGCACACGGCGGGTGGCGAATTGCTCTCCGTCAAGGGCGAATCCGGTGAACTGCTGGTGCCGTTCGTCGGCGCGATCGTCACATCGGTGTCCCTCAGTGAGGGCACCGTCGAGATCGATCCGCCCGACGGGCTGCTGGATCTCGGCAGCGGCTCGTGAGGATCGACGTCGTCACGATCTTCCCGGCGTTCCTGGACCCGCTGCGACTGTCGTTGCCGGGCAAGGCGATCGAGACCGGGCTGGTCGACCTGCGGGTGCACGACCTGCGCCGGTGGACCCACGACGTGCATCACTCGGTGGACGACGCGCCCTACGGCGGCGGCCCGGGGATGGTGATGAAGGCGCCGGTGTGGGGAGCGGCGCTGGACGACGTCTGTTCTTCCGAGACGCTGCTGGTCGTGCCGACGCCCGCGGGATCGCTGTTCACCCAGGCCGCCGCCCAGCGCTTCAGCGCCGAGGCGCACCTGGTGTTCGCCTGCGGCCGCTACGAGGGCATCGACCAGCGGGTGATCGAGGACGCAGCCCGGCGGATGCGGGTCGAGGAGATCTCGATCGGCGACTACGTGCTGCCCGGCGGCGAATCGGCGGCGGTGGTGATGATCGAGGCGATGCTGCGCCTGCTGGCCGGCGTGTTGGGCAATCCCGCGTCGCACCGGCACGATTCCCACTCGCCGGACCTGGACCGGCTGTTGGAGGGGCCGAGCTATACCCGGCCGCCCAGCTGGCGCGGGCTCGACGTTCCGGACGTGTTGCTCTCGGGTGACCATGCGCGCATCGCCGCCTGGCGGCGTGAGGTCTCGCTGCAGCGCACCCGCGAACGCCGCCCCGAGCTGCTGGAGTAGTGCTCAGATCCGGCCGGTGGGGAACATCGTCTTGACGGCCTGGGTGATCGTCTCGCGCGCTGCGGCGTCATCGGACGGCTGCAGCGACTCGATCACCATGATGTAGCGCCTGTCGGTGCCGATCACCCCGGTCGACAGGTGCATCCAGTCGGCCCCGATGCAGCACATCCAGCCCTGCTTGACGGCCACCGGCTCGGCGGCCAGACCGTCGGGGATGCCGAACCGCTGCGGGTAGCCGTCGACCCCGGTCGGGGTGAACTGCGCCAGGTCGTTGAGGATGATCGCGGCCCGCTCCGGCGGCAACCCGCCGGAGCCGTCGAGCAGCATGTCGTAGTAGTGGATCAGGTCGGTCGCCGAGCTGAGCGTGTTCCACCAGCGGCCGTCCGGGGGAGGCGTGGTCGCCGTCAGCCCGTAGCGGGCCGCGACCTGGGTGATGATCGCGTCGCCGCCCGCCTGGTCCCAGAACCGCTGGGCGGCGTCGTCGTCGGAGGACCGCAACATGACGTCCAGCGCCGCACGGTCCTCCGGGGTCAGGGTGGTCTTGCCCTCGGCCTCCTGCAGCAGCAGTTGGTCGGCGATGAACAGCTTCGCGACCGACGCGGTCCCGACGATCTGGGGGTTGCCGTTGGTGACCAGCTGGTGGGTCGCGCGGTCCAGGACGGCGATCGCCAGGGTGGCGCCCGCGCCGGCGGCTTCGTCGGTCGCCTGCTGGACGCGGGCCTGCAGGCCGCCGATCCCGGCGCTCGGCAGCGTCCCGGCCGGCAGGGGGCGGGTGATGACCTGCAGTAGCAACTCGGCCAACTGGGGCGACGGCGGTTGGCTGCGGGCGGGCGCGCTGAGTTCGGGCGGGCTGGACGTCTTGGCCTGTACTTTCGCCTCGCATCCCGCGACGACCACCATCGCCACCGCGGCAGCGGCGGTGAGTAGCGTCAGCGGCCGGGCTCGCATCCTCACTCCTTCGACGTCCTGCACAGGCAAAACTGCACGGTGTGGCCCCAGTCATATGTACCACTCACCAGCGGGTTCCGCCGGTCACGAACCGCCCGGATTTCCTGTGATTTTCACTGCACGCGGACCGTCTGGCACAATTGACCGGTTGTCTCCGGCGGTAGTAGGCCTGTCAGGCCCACGGCTCGGACCAGATGGGCCAGGCCGCCTGCTGCGAGACGCAACCAGATGCCCGAAACCCATCGGCTCGGTCACCGCCGCACGCAGGCGGGCCGCCGCAAGCCGCGACCGCAAGGAAGTGCCTTCAGATGAACAGGCTGGACTTCGTCGACCAGGCGTCGCTACGCGACGACATCCCGGCCTTCAGCCCGGGCGACACCATCAACGTGCACGTCAAGGTCATCGAGGGCGCCAAGGAGCGTATCCAGGTGTTCAAGGGCGTCGTGATCCGTCGCCAGGGCGGCGGCATTCGGGAGACCTTCACGGTGCGCAAGGAGAGCTACGGCGTCGGCGTCGAGCGGACCTTCCCGGTGCACTCACCGAACATCGACCACATCGAGCTGGTGACCCGTGGCGATGTCCGTCGCGCCAAGCTGTACTACCTGCGCGAGCTTCGGGGCAAGAAGGCCAAGATCAAGGAAAAGCGCTGAGGCCGCTCGGCGTTGAACGGGCACCAACTGTGCTGGCTACCCTGATCTCGTGACGGAAACCACGGACTCGTCAGCCGAGCATCAACCCGACGCTGATCCGCCCTCGGAGCCGGAGGCTGCCCCCGTCGACTCGGCCGACCTCGCTAACGAAGCCGATAGCGACCCCGTTAGCGACACCGAGGACGACATCGACGACGACGACGAGGACGAGCGCAAGCCGTCGGCGCTGCGGGAATTCGCGATCCTCGCGGTGATCGCGCTGACGCTCTACTACGTCGTGTTGACGTTCGTGGCGCGGCCGTACCTGATTCCGTCGGAGTCCATGGAACCCACGCTGCACGGCTGCCCGGGCTGCGTCGGCGACCGGATCATGGTCGACAAGCTCACCTACCGGTTCGGTTCGCCGCGCCCGGGTGACGTCGTCGTGTTCAAGGGCCCGCCGTCGTGGAACGTGAACTACCACTCGATCCGGTCGGAGAACACCGCGGTGCGGTACCTGCAGAACGCCCTGTCGTTCGTTGGTTTCGTCCCTCCCGACGAGAACGACCTGGTCAAGCGCGTCATCGCGGTCGGCGGACAGACCGTGCAGTGCCGCAACGAGACGGGTTTGACGGTCGACGGCAAGCGGCTCGTCGAGCCGTATGTGGACCCGGCCACCATCAACCCCGCGCACCTGCCGCTGCCGCCCTGCCCGGGCATCGGGGGCACCAACGTCCAATTCGGTCCGGTGAAGGTGCCGGAGGGGCGGCTGTGGGTGATGGGCGACAACCGCACCCATTCCGCGGACTCCCGCGCCCACTGCTTCAGCGCCCCGCCCGAGCGGGACCGCGGCGTGATCTGCACCGGCGACCCGATGGAAGGCACCGTTCCGGTGAGCAACGTCATTGGCAAGACCAGGTTCATCGTCTGGCCGCCGTCACGATGGGGTGGTGTGGGTTCGGTGAACCCCCAGCAGGGGCAGTAGCCATGACGACGACGTGGCCGCCGCGCACGGTGATCCGCAAGGCCGGCGGCTTGCGCACCCTGGAATCCGCGCTGCACCGCAACGGCCTGGGCCCGGTCGCCGGGGTTGACGAGGTGGGTCGCGGCGCCTGCGCCGGGCCGCTGGTGGTGGCCGCGTGCGTGCTTCCACCCGGACGTCTGGAAAGCCTTGCCGCGCTTGATGATTCGAAGAAGCTTGCCGAGAAGGAGCGGGAGCGGCTGTTCCCGCTGATCCGCCGCTACGCGCTGGCTTACCACGTGGTGTTCATCCCGTCGGTCGAGGTGGATCGCCGCGGCGTGCACATCGCGAACATCGAGGGCATGCGACGCGCCGTGGCCGGCCTACCGGTGCGGCCCGGCTACGTGCTCAGCGACGGCTTTCGGGTGCCGGGGCTGTCGGTGCCGTCGTTGCCCGTCGTCTCCGGAGACGCGGCCGCCGCCTGCATCGCCGCCGCCAGCGTGCTGGCCAAGGTCAGCCGGGACCGGCTGATGGTGGCGATGGACGCCGAGCACCCGGGCTACGGCTTCGCCGAGCACAAGGGATACAGCACGCCCGCGCACAGCCGGGCGTTGTCCCTGCTCGGCCCGTGCCCCGAGCACCGCTACTCGTTCATCAACGTGCGGCGGGTGGCGACGCGTTCGAACGGCCGGGGGGAGAAGCTGGTCGCGCAGTGCCGAGCGGACCCTCCCGTCGAGCACGGCGAACAGCGGTGAGGAAAGATGGCATCCGGGTTTGCAGCCTGCCCAACCTGTCGGGGAGAAGGACGTCTGAACAGATGAGTGGTCGATGAGCGCAGAGGATCTCGAAAAGTACGAAACCGAGATGGAGCTCTCGCTGTACCGCGAATACAAGGACATCGTCGGTCAGTTCAGCTACGTCGTGGAGACCGAGCGGCGCTTCTACCTGGCCAACAGCGTGGAGATGCTGCCGCGCAACGCCGACGGCGAGGTGTACTTCGAGCTGCGCCTCGCCGACGCGTGGGTGTGGGACATGTACCGCCCCGCCCGGTTCGTCAAGCAGGTGCGGGTGGTGACCTTCAAGGACGTCAACATCGAAGAGGTCGAGAAGCCGGAGCTGCGGCTGCCGGAGTGAGCCTCAGGGGGCCTGCTCGTCGGCTCCGGGGTTCAGCCGCCCGCGATTGGCGATGACCGAGCGCGCCACGTCGGCGAGCTTGATGTTCAGGTCCTGCGAGTAGCGCCGCAGCACGTTGAAGGCGTCTTCTTCCGTTATGCCGTTGAGCAGCATCAGCATGCCGACGGCCTTGCCGATCTCCCGGTTGCTGAGCAGTCCCTTGCGCAGGGTGGCCGCGTCCTCGCCCTGACCGATCGCGTTGATGGCCACGCTGGCGAACGACGCCAGCACGATGGCCTGACCGGCGGATTCCGCATCAAACGCCTTCGGGGTGTCGCTGAACAGGTTGAGTGCGCCGGTGATCTGGCGATCCACCAGCAGCCGGAAGCCCATCGCCCCGCGGACCGGCGTCTCGGCGACCACCCGCGCGGCCAGCTTCGGCCACAACGACGGGGTGGTCAGGTCAGTGTCGATCTGGGGGGTCTCGTCCTCGATGGCGTCGACGCACGGGCCGTCGCCGGCACTGCGTTCCATGTCGTCGATGCGCTGCGCGATGCGGTCGCTGGCGCCGACGGTGACGTAGCGGCCGTCACGGCGGACCAGCAGGCTGGCGTGGTCGCAGCCGGCGACGACCAGCGTTGCGGCCACGCAGATGGCGGCGTACACCTCGGAGGAGTCGGTGCCCTGGTAGATGATCTCGGCGAGCGCGGCAAACACTTTCGCGGGCTCGACTGCCACCTGGGTGGGTGACGGCTCACCGGAACCCGCGTTCGCCTCGTCCACTGTCCCTCCCTTCGGTCGCTCGTCTCACTGCCCAGGTAGGCCGCTTTCCCCGCTGACCCCAGTTGCTGAAGTGTCCGCCACCGGCCAGGGGCGGTTTGGGCGGGGGCGCATCCCACCGTAGCGGTTCTGTCCGGCGCCCGGTCGGTAACCAATGTACGACGCGACTTTCCGGCTCGAACGCTCAGCGACTCGCGGCCGGAAATAGGCTTGAGCGGTGGGGCATGTCACGGCGCGTCGGCAGGTGCGGCATCTGAGCGCGGGGCAAGCGGTCACCCGGCCGGAAACGCTGGCCGTCGAGGAACCGCTGGAGATCCGCGTCAACGGCGCCCCGGTCACCGTGACGATGCGCACGCCCGGTTCAGATATCGAGCTGGCGCAAGGTTTTCTGCTGACCGAAGGGGTCACCGCGGGGCGCGAAGACGTGCAGTCCATCCGCTACTGCGGCGGGCGGGATGGTGACGGCGTGAACACCTACAACGTCCTCGACGTGACCCTGGCGCCCGGCGTCGCGCCGCCCGATCTCGACGTCACCCGCAACTTCTACACCACCTCGTCGTGCGGCATCTGCGGCAGGGCGTCGCTGGATGCAGTGCGGCGGATCAGCCGATTCGCACCCGACGACGATCCGGCCACTTTCGCCGCCGCCACGCTCGAAGCGATGCCGGACCAGCTTCGCGGCGCCCAGAAGGTGTTCGCCAGCACCGGCGGCCTGCACGCGGCGGCCCTGTTCGGGGTGGACGGCGCCATGCATGTGGTGCGGGAGGACATCGGGCGGCACAACGCCGTCGACAAGGTCATCGGCTGGGCGCTGGAACACGACCGGGTGCCGCTGGCCGCGACGGTGCTGCTGGTCAGCGGGCGGGCATCGTTCGAGCTGACGCAGAAGGCCCTGCTCGCCGGGATTCCCGTGCTGGCCGCGGTGTCGGCGCCGTCGTCGCTGGCGGTGTCGCTGGCCGAAGAGTTCGGGATCACGTTGGTGGCGTTCCTGCGCGAGGACTCGATGAACGTCTACACCCGGGCGGACCGCATCGTCCCGTAGCGCCTGTTCCGTAGCGCCTGTGGACAAATCGCCGACTGGGGATAACCGGCCGATTCCGCCGGGTCGCGGCGCGGTGGGCGGGACGCGATGTCGGCGCCGTCGTGCAGGTTGGCCGGTATGACGACCACAAAGACACTGACCCGGATCCAGCTGGGCGCGATGGGTGAGGCGCTCGCGGTGGACCACCTGACCAAGATGGGCCTGCGGATCCTGGCCCGCAACTGGCGCTGCCGCTATGGCGAGCTCGACGTGATCGCGTCGGACCCGGCGACGGGCACCGTGGTGTTCGTCGAGGTCAAGACGCGTACCGGGGACGGGTACGGCGGCCTGGCGTACGCGGTGACGCCGCGCAAGGTCGGACGGCTGCGCCGCCTGGCCGGGTTGTGGCTGGCCGGTCAGGACGGCGGCTGGGCGGCGGTCCGCATCGACGTGATCGGCGTGCGGATCGGGCGTCGGCGCACGCCGGAGATCGCGCACCTGCAGGGCGTCGGCTGATGGCGCTCGGGCGGGCATACTCGGTGGCGGTGCGCGCGCTGGACGGGCAGATCGTGGAGATCGAGGCCCACATCACCTCGGGATTGCCGGGGGTGCACCTGGTGGGACTGCCGGACGCCGCATTGCAGGAGTCCCGCGACCGGGTGCGCGCGGCGGTCACCAACTGCGGCAACGACTGGCCGCAGGCCCGGCTCACCCTCGCGCTGTCGCCGGCGACGCTGCCGAAGATGGGCTCCGTCTACGACATCGCGCTGGCTTCAGCCGTGCTGTCGGCGCAGCTGAACAAGGCCTGGCACCGGCTGGAGAAGACGGTGCTGCTCGGCGAGCTGTCGCTGGACGGGCGGGTCCGGTCGGTGCGCGGCGTGCTGCCCGCGGTGCTGGCCGCCAAGCGCGACGGCTGGCAGACCGTCGTCGTGCCGGCGGACAACCTGTCGGAGGCCAGCCTGGTCGACGGCATCGAGGTCCTGGGTGTCCGCACGCTGGCGCAGCTGAAGAGCTGGCTGGCCGGGTCCGCCCAGCTGGAAGAGCGGGTCACCCCGGCGGCTACGCCGATGGATCCGTCGGCGGATCTGGTCGACGTGGTGGGCCAGTCACAGGCGCGGTTCGCGGTCGAGCTGGCCGCGGCTGGTGCCCACCACCTGATGTTGACGGGGCCGCCGGGGGTGGGTAAGACGATGCTGGCGCAACGGCTTCCGGGGATCCTGCCGCCGCTGTCGGAAGGTGAGGCGCTGGAGGTCACCGCGATTCACTCGGTCGCCGGGCTGCTGTCCGGTGACACGCCGCTGATCACCAGGCCGCCGTTCGTGGCGCCGCACCACAGCTCCAGTGTCGCGGCGCTGGTCGGCGGGGGTTCGGGGTTGGCCCGGCCGGGTGCGGTCAGCCGGGCTCATCGCGGGGTGTTGTTCCTCGACGAGTGTGCGGAGATCAGCGTCAGCGCCCTGGAGGCGTTGCGAACGCCGTTGGAGGACGGGGAGATCCGGCTGGCCCGCCGCGACGGCGTCGCCTGCTACCCGGCCCGGTTCCAGCTGGTGCTGGCGGCCAACCCGTGTCCGTGCGCGCCGGCGGATCCGCGGGACTGCATCTGCGCCGCGGTGGTCAAGCGGCGCTACCTGGGCAAACTGTCCGGGTCCCTGCTGGATCGGGTGGACCTGCGGGTGCAGATGAATCCGGTTCGCACCGGGGCGTTGACGTCGTCGGACGGCGAGCCGACGGCGCGGGTTCGTGACCGGGTGGCGCGAGCGAGGGATGCGGCGTCGGCGCGCTGGCGGCCGTACGGGTTTCGCACCAACGCCGAAGTCAGCGGGCCGCTGTTGCGCCGCAAGTTCCGGCTCGGCACCGCCGCGATGCATCCGTTGCGCATGGCGCTGGACCGCGGGCTGATCAGCATTCGCGGCCTGGACCGCACGCTGCGGGTCGCGTGGAGCCTGGCCGATCTGGGCGGCCGCACCTCGCCCGGCCTCGACGAGGTGTCCACCGCCCTGAGCTTCCGGCAACCGGGAGCCCAGCGATGAGCGCCGGCCTACCGCGGCCAGAGCGGATAGTGGCTCGCGTAGCCGAGCCACGCGTGATAGTCGTCGCCGCAGAACATCATCACGATCAGCACCACTGCGGAAGAGGCGCGGGCGAATTCCGCCAGGTGGCGGCCGCCCTCTGCGCGCAGCCGGATCTGAGCCAGGGCGCCGTGTGCGAGCGCGACGCCGAGGCAGGCGGTGACGACGCCCTGCCAGGCGAACAGGCTGAGGATGAAGGCCGAGATCGCCCACATGTTCGTCGGGCGGCCCGTGACCGCGTGGTCGGTGTGCATGCCTGCACGCTCCTTTCTTCACCGGCCACGTTCGCCAACGGTCCTGCGCGGATCCTTGGCGAATTCTTGGGGGCGCCGCGATGACCGCACCGGATCCCGTCCCGCGGGCATGGGCCTACCTCTCGCGGGTTGCCGAACCGCCGTGCCCGGAACTCGCCGACCTGGTGTGTCGCGCCGGGCCGGTGGAGGCCGCCGAGCGGGTGCGGCGTGGCCTCGTCGACGACGACCTGGCCCGCCGCACCGAACCCAGGCGCGAAATCGACCGAGCCGCTGAGGATCTCGAGCTGCTGGCCCGCCGCGGCGGCAGGCTGATCACGCCCGGCGACGACGAATGGCCGGTGCTCGCGTTTACCGCGTTCGACGGCGCCCGGTCCAGGCCCGGCGGTTCGCCCCCGCTGCTGTTGTGGGCGCTGGGCCCGGCCCGCCTGGACGAGGTCGCCCAGCGCGCCGCCGCCGTCGTCGGCACCCGCGCGTCGACGGCCTACGGCGAAACCGTCGCGGCCGACCTGGCGACCGGGCTGGCCGAGCGCGACGTCGCGGTGGTGTCCGGCGGCGCCTACGGCATCGACGGCGCGGCTCACCGCGCGGCGCTGGCCGCCGACGGGGTCACCGTCGCCGTGCTCGCCGGCGGGATCGATGTGCCCTACCCGGCCGGGCATTCGGCGCTGCTGCATCGCATCGGCCAGCACGGGCTGGTGTTCACCGAATATCCGCCCGGGATCCGGCCCGCCCGGCATCGTTTCCTCACCCGCAACCGGTTGGTGGCCGCCGTCTCCGGCGCGGCGGTGGTGGTCGAGGCGGGGCTGCGCAGCGGCGCGGCCAGCACGGCCGCCTGGGCGCGGGCGCTGGGCCGGGTGGTGGCCGCGGTGCCCGGGCCCGTGACGTCCTCGGTATCGGCGGGTTGTCACGCGCTGCTGCGCGACGGCGCGGAGCTGGTCACCCGCGCCGACGACATCGTCGAGTTCGTCGGCCGAATCGGTGAGCTGGCGCCCGACGAGGCCCGGCCCAGCACCCCGTTGGACGCACTCAGCGAGACCGAGCGCCGGGTCTACGAGGCGTTGCCGGGTCGCGGCGGGGCCACGGCGGACGAGGTTGCGGTCGCGGCCGGCGTGGTGCCCGAGCAGGTACTGGGGCCGCTGGCGATCCTCGAGCTGTCCGGGCTGGTCGAGCGGCGCGAGGGCCGGTGGCGCATCGTCCGCGCCGCCGCTGGTCAGGCCGGCACCACGCCGCGGCTCGTATAGTCGACGGGGGCCGGGTCAGGACAGGAGGACAAGTTGGCGGGTCGACCTCTGCAGAGGTTCAAAGTCGTCGGTACCGAACAGCTGACGCCGCACGTGGTTCGCGTGGTGCTGGGCAGCGAGGAGTTCGACACGTTTGTGCCGAGCAAGTTCACCGACTCCTACGTCAAGCTGGTCTTCGTCGACGACGACTTGGACGACAACGACATGGCCGCGCTGCCCCAGCCGTTGACCCTGGACAGCTTCGCCGGCCTGCCTCCCGAGAAGCGGCCGTTGGTGCGGACCATGACCGTCCGCCGCGTCGACGAGGCGGCCCGCGAGATCACGATCGACATCACGGTGCACGGCGAACACGGGATAGCCGGGCCGTGGGCGGTCGCGGCGGAACCGGGCCAGCGGATCTATCTGATGGGGCCCGGCGGCGCCTACACCCCCGACCCGGCCGCCGACTGGCACTTGCTGGCCGGCGACGAATCCGCCCTGCCCGCCATCGCCGCCGCGCTGGAAGCGCTGCCGCCGGAAGCGGTTGGCAAGGCGTTCATCGAGGTCGCCGGCCCCGATGACGAGATACCGCTGACAGCACCCGAGGCCGTCGACGTGAGCTGGATCTACCGCGGCGGCCGGGCCGACCTCGTCCCCGAAGACCGCGCCGGCGACAACGCGCCGCTGATCGAGGCGGTCACCACCGCCCCGTGGCTGCCCGGCCAGGTGCATGTCTTCATCCACGGCGAGGCCCAGGCCGTCATGCACAACCTGCGGCCCTACATCCGCAACAAGCGCGAAGTGGACGCGAAATGGGCGTCGTCGATCTCGGGGTACTGGCGGCGCGGGCGCACCGAAGAGTCGTTCCGGCAATGGAAGAAAGAGCTGGCCGAGGCCGAGGCCGGGGGCTGAGTCGGGCCTGGCATTCTCATCCCATGGCATTCGGCGATTACCAGTACGAGATCTACTTCCGGGGTCTGTCGGGGACCGTGCCGTCGCTGCCGATGGCGTTCGCCGAGCTGGAGGCCAGAGCCGAAATGGCGCTGCCGCCGTCGGTGTGGTCCTACGTCGTCGGGGGAGCCGGCGACGAGCGCACCCAGCGGGCCAACCGGGAGGCGTTCGACCGCTGGGGCCTGATGCCGCGGATGTTCGTGGGTGCCGCCGAGCGCGATCTGTCGGTCCAGGTCTTCGGCCTGACCCTGCCGTCGCCGGTGTTCATGGCGCCGATCGGGGTGATCGGGCTGTGCGCCCAGGACGGCCACGGTGACCTGGCCACCGCGCGGGCGGCCGCGGCCACCGGGGTGCCGATGGTGGTCTCGACGCTCACCGAGGACCCGCTGGAAGACGTGGCCGCCGAGTTCGGCGACACCCCGGGGTTCTTTCAGCTCTATACGCCGAAGGATCGCGACCTGGCCGCCAGCCTGGTGCAGCGCGCCGAAGCGGCGGGCTACAAAGGCATCATCGTCACCCTGGACACCTGGATCCCCGGCTGGCGTCCGCGCGACCTGAGTACCGCGAACTTCCCCCAGCTGCGCGGGCTGTGTCTGAGCAACTACACCAGCGACCCGGTGTTCCTGGCCGGCCTGGCGCGGCCGCCGCAGGAGGACCCACAGGGCGCGACCCTGCGCTGGGCTCAGCTTTTCGGAAATCCGCTGACCTGGGCTGATCTGCCCTGGCTGCGGTCGCTCACCGACCTGCCGCTGATCGTCAAGGGCATCTGCCATCCCGACGACGCCCGGCGCGCCAAGGACGGCGGCGTCGACGGCCTCTACTGCTCCACCCACGGCGGCCGGCAGGCCAACGGCGGCCTGCCCGCGCTGGACTGCCTGCCGGGTGTCGTCGAGGCGGCCGACGGGCTGCCGGTGCTGTTCGACTCAGGCATCCGCAACGGCGCCGACATCGTCAAGGCGCTGGCGATGGGGGCGACGGCCGTCGGTGTCGGCCGACCGTATGCGTACGGCCTCGCGCTCGGCGGGGTCGACGGCGTCGTGCACGTGCTGCGGATGCTGCTCGCCGAGGCTGACCTGATCATGGCCGTCGACGGCTATCCGACACTCAAAGATCTCACCCCGGACACGCTGCGGCGCGTCGACTGAGGCCCGGGTCGCCGGGCCTGTCACGGTAGGGGCGTGCAGGAGATCCTCGACGAGTTCGGCGAGTACCTGGACCTGCAGTGCGGCCGCTCGGCGCACACGCGCCGCGCCTACCTGAGTGACGTGCGCTCGCTGCTGGCCTTCCTGGACGCGCGCGGATCTTCGCTGGCCGCGCTGAGCCTGCCGGTGCTGCGGTCGTGGCTGTCCGCGGCGGCCGGCGCCGGCGCCGCCCGCACCACGCTGGCGCGGCGCACGTCGTCGATCAAGGCGTTCACCGCCTGGGCCACCCGGCGCGGGCTGCTGGCGGCCGACCCGGCCGCCCGGCTGCAGGTGCCCAAGGCGCACCGCACGCTGCCGTCGGTGCTGCGCCAGGACCAGGCCGTCGCGGCCATGACGGCGGCGAAATCCGGTGCCGAGCAGGGCGATCCGCTGGCGCTGCGGGACCGGCTGATCGTCGAGCTGTTGTATGCCACCGGGATCCGCGTGAGCGAACTGTGCGGCCTGGACGTCGACGACATCGACACCGGGCACCGGCTGGTGCGGGTGCTCGGCAAGGGCAACAAGCAGCGCACGGTGCCCTTCGGCGGGCCGGCCGCGGAGGCGCTGCGGGCATGGCTGGCCGACGGGCGTCCCGTGCTAGCCACCGCGGAGTCCGGGCCCGCGCTGCTGCTGGGCAGCCGGGGGAAGCGGCTCGACGTGCGCCAGGCGCGCACGGTCGTGCACCAGACAGTCGCCGCCGTCGACGGCGCGCCCGACATCGGGCCGCACGGGCTGCGGCACAGCGCCGCAACGCATCTGCTCGAGGGCGGCGCCGACCTGCGCGTCGTCCAGGAGTTGCTCGGCCATTCGAGCCTGGCCACCACGCAGCTGTACACCCACGTCGCGGTGTCGCGGCTGCGGGCGGTGCACGACCAGGCCCACCCGCGCGCCTAAGCCCGCGGCAACAGCGGCTTGAGCCGGATCGGCGTCGACCTCAAGAGGCCCAGCGGATCGACATAGTCCGCCCCGGCCGCCGGGCCCCACATCGCGCCCCAGTGCAGACACGCCGCGGCCCGGCACCCCGGATGCCCGGCGACCAGGTCGCCGATCACCGTGCCCGCCGTCACCCGCTGACCCACCCGCACTGCCGCCCGGATCGGCTCGTAGCTGGTGTGCAGGCCGCCCGGATGCGCCAGCGACACCACGGGCCGCCCGGCCAGCGGGCCCGCGAACACCACCACCGCCGCGCCCGCCGCGTACACGGCCTGACCCGGCCGGCCGGCCAGATCCACGCCGCGGTGGCCGCGATTCCAGTCCGGCGACGGCGCGTCGAAGCCCCGCGCGACGCCCGGAGGCGGTCGCAGCGGCCACTCGAGCCGTACCCCGTCCGCACCCGCCGGGGCAGCGACCAGAATCGACGACAGCACCACCGCCACCCATCGCACCCGGTCAGTGCAGCGCGTCGGTGACGACCGGGCCAGTCACCGCCCGCGGATGCTGTGCAGCAAAGGTGTGTAAACTACTCGACGCAGCTCGTGCAAGCGGGCTGACTTCGCGTGTCTGTACCGCGTCTCCCGTTCCACTAGGAGTTCGCATCGCATGCCAGGCGGTCCCACCCGGGTTTTCCGGCTGGGTTCGGCATCGCAGCAGACACCAGGGCCCGGCTTCACCCGAAGCCGGGCGACAACCGAATGGTGGTGACCCGCTGCGCCCGGCCCCAACTAACCGGGCCGCGCTTGCGGTCACCGCCGCCGACACATGTAAGGCACACGCATGGCCGTAGTAACCATGAAGCAGTTGCTCGACAGCGGCGCTCATTTCGGGCATCAGACCCGGCGCTGGAACCCCAAGATGAAGCGGTTCATCTTCACCGACCGCAACGGCATCTACATCATCGATCTGCAGCAGACCCTCACCTTCATCGACCAGGCGTACGAGTTCGTCAAGGAAACCGTCGCCCACGGTGGAACGGTGCTGTTCGTCGGCACCAAGAAGCAGGCGCAGGACTCGGTCGCCCGGGAGGCGACGCGCGTCGGCATGCCGTACGTGAACCAGCGCTGGCTGGGCGGGATGCTGACCAACTTCTCCACCGTGCACAAGCGGCTGCAGCGCCTCAAGGAACTCGAGGCGATGGAGCAGACCGGTGGCTTCGAGGGTCGCACCAAGAAGGAAATCCTGATGCTGACCCGCGAGAAGAACAAATTGGAGCGGTCCCTAGGCGGGATCAGGGACATGGCCAAGGTGCCCTCGGCGGTCTGGGTCGTCGACACCAACAAGGAGCACATCGCCGTCGGCGAGGCCCGCAAGCTGGGTATCCCGGTCATCGCGATCCTGGACACCAACTGCGACCCGGACGAGGTCGACTACCCGATCCCGGGCAACGACGACGCGATTCGCTCGGCCGAGCTGCTGACCACGGTGATCGCCAAGGCGGTCGCCGAAGGCCTGCAGGCCCGCGCGGGAGCGGGCCGCGGCGACGGCAAGCCTGAGGCTGACGCCGCCGAGCCGCTGGCCGAATGGGAGCAGGAGCTGCTGGCTTCGGCCACCACGGGCGCCCCGGCGGAGGCTGCCGCGGCCGCCGCCACACCCGAACCGACCACAGATGCAACCTAGGAAAGGCTGAGCATTGGCGAACTACACCGCTGCCGACGTCAAACGACTTCGGGAGCTGACCGGTGCCGGCATGCTCGACTGCAAGAACGCGTTGGTGGAGACCGACGGTGACTTCGACAAGGCCGTCGAGGCGCTGCGCATCAAGGGCGCCAAGGACGTCGGCAAGCGCGCTGAGCGCGCGACGGCGGAGGGTCTGGTCGCCGCGAAGGACGGCGTGCTCATCGAGCTGAACTGCGAGACGGACTTCGTCGCCAAGAACGCGGAGTTCCAGCAGCTGGCCAACGAAATCGTCTCCGCGGCAGCGCAATCGAAGGCCGCCGACGTCGACTCGCTCAAGTCGGCCAAAGCGGGGGACAAGACGGTCGAGGAGGCCATCGCGGCCCTGTCGGCCAAGATCGGCGAAAAGCTGGAACTGCGCCGCGTAGCGGCGTTCGACGGCACCGTCGAGACCTACCTGCACAAGCGGTCGGCCGACCTGCCGCCCGCGGTCGGGGTACTGGTCGAGTACGAAGGCGACGGCGCAGACGCCGCCCACGCCGTCGCCCTGCAGATCGCCGCGCTCAAGGCGCGCTATCTGTCCCGCGATGACGTGCCCGAGGACGTCGTGGCCAGCGAGCGCCGCATCGCCGAGGAGACCGCCAAGGCCGAGGGCAAGCCGGAGCAGGCGCTGCCCAAGATCGTCGAGGGCCGCGTCAACGGCTTCTTCAAGGACACCGTGCTGCTCGAGCAGCCGTCGGTGTCCGACAACAAGAAGACCGTGAAGGCGCTGCTCGACGAGGCCGGCGTGACCGTGACCCGGTTCGTCCGGTTCGAGGTGGGCCAGGCCTGAGCGGGTTCGCCGGCATGCCACGCGTGCACGCTTTCGGCGACGACGCGCTGGGCGACCTGGACGCCGTCGGCCTCGCCGACGCCATCCGGGCCGAGTGGGTCCGCCCGGCCGACGCGGTCGAGGCGGCTATCGCGCGCGCCGAAGCCGTCAACCCCGCCCTCAACGGCCTGGCGCACGCGGCGTTCGAGCGTGCCCGGGCCCAGGCGTCCAGCCCCAAAGCCGGCTCTTCTCACGGGTTTTTTCACGGCGTCCCGACGTTCATCAAGGACAACCTAGACGTCGCCGGCCTGCCCACCAGGTATGGCACCGACGCGTGGACACCCCACGACGCGGGCGCGGACAGCGTGTTTACCCAGCTGTTCCTGGCCACCGGACCGATCTGCCTGGGCAAGACGCAGCTGTCGGAGTTCGGGTTCAGCCCGGCCGCGGAACATCTGCGACTCGGGCCGGTCCGCAACCCATGGAACCCCGACCACAGCGCCGGCGCCTCGTCGTCGGGGTCGGGCGCGTTCGTCGCCGCCGGGGTGGTGCCGATCGCGCACGCCAACGACGGCGGCGGCTCGATCCGTATTCCGGCCTCCTGCAACGGGCTGGTGGGGCTCAAGCCTTCGCGGGGCCGACTGCCGCTGGATCCGCAGTATCGCCGGATGCCGGTGGGCATCGTCGCCAACGGCGTGGTCACCCGATCGGTGCGCGACACCGCGGCCTTCTACCGGGAAGCCGAGCGCCTGTGGCCCAACCCCAAGCTGCCGTCGGTCGGCGACGTCATGCGGCCCGGGAAGCAGCGGCTGCGGATCGCCGTGATGACCCGGCTGGTGGCCGAGCGCGACTGCACCCCCGAAACGCGCGAGCTGACGCTGAAGACAGCCGGGCTGCTCGAGGAACTCGGCCATCGCGTCGAATACGTCGACGACACCTGGGTGCCGCTCAGTTTCGTCGACGACTTCATCCTTTACTGGGGATTTCTGGCGCTGGCGCAGGTGGGGATGGGCCGCCGCGCCTTCGGCAAGAGCTTCGACCGCGACCGGCTGGACGCCTTCACCCTGGGCCTGCGCGGCCACACCGGCCGCAACGCTGCCCGGCTCCCGGCGGCCATCGCGCGGCTGCGCCGCGTGCGACGGCGCAGCGCTCAGTTCTTCGGCACCTATGACGCGCTGCTCACGCCGACGCTCGCCGACGCGCCGCCGCGCGTCGGCTACCTCGCGCCCACCGACTACCGGCAACTGCTGGACCGCATCCTCGAGTGGGTCAGCTTCACGCCGCTGCAGAATGTCACCGGCGAGCCGGCGATTTCGCTACCGTTGGCGCAATCCGCGGACGGGCTGCCGATCGGCATGATGCTGACGGCCGACATCGGCTGCGAGGCGCGGCTGCTCGAACTGGCCTACGAACTCGAGGAAGCCCGCCCCTGGGCGCGGATTCAGGCCTGACGCCGGGTCAGTCCGCTCCCAGCTTGCCCAGCATGCGCTTGAACTCGCGCTGCTGACCCGCGGTCAGCTTTGCCAGGATGCGGGCGTCGGCGAGCGAGACGACGGCTTCCGCGCGCTTGAGCAGCGTGCGGCCCGGGCCGGTGAGCGACGCGGGCAGCGAGCGCCCGGACGACACCGATTCCGGACGTGCCACTGCGCCAACGCTTTCCAGCTTGCGCAGCACCGTGTTCATCGCCTGCGGGGTGACATTGGCGTGCCGGGCCAACTCGGCGCTGGACCGACCGGGAGTCATCGAAAGGATGCGCAGGCAAACGAATTCGGGCAGCGTGAGGCCGAGCGGGCGCAGCGCCGACGAGACCTCCGGCCGCAGCGCGGCACCCACCCGGTAGAGCAGATAGCCCAGCGGTGCGTCCTCGGTCTGACTCATGTCAACCATATTGACATATATCAGGCGAATTGACGCGAATGTTTGTACAACTGAGACGTGTGAGGCGCGATTTGGCTATTGAGGTCAATGCCGACTCGCGAGGGCGTTGTGGCGCAACGTGTTTAATTACGGCGAATCTGCAGCGGTGCGAAATATGTTCGAGTTTCCTAATTGTGGACGTGTTATCGCAGATCAGGAGCCTCGATGTTTGAGGAATATAGCCGATGGTTATGCGACTTGGGGTGCGGCGATCACTTCATGCTTTTGGGGGGAATCGCCGTGTGCAAGGAATTCGAACGATTCGACTGAGAGGTATTACCGATGAAGTTCACTTCAACCGGGATGAGATCGCTGCTTGCAGCGGCTGGGATTGCTGCTGTGGCCACTTTCACCGCGGCGACTGCGTCGGCAAGTCCCATTGTTCAGGGGCTGGGCACCAGCGCGACGCTGGTCGACGGCCCGCTCGTGACGGCCTACACCGTCAGCAACCTGCAGCCGGCGACCGTGACGATCCCCGGCTACACGCCGAGCGGTCAGCTCTGGCAGGCCGACGTCAACGTGCGGGCGACCAGCGGGATCGTCACCCCCGTGGTGTCCAACTTCAACGCGCGCACCGGTGACAACGCGACCTACCGCGTGATCAGCACGTCGCCGACGCCGGATGCGTTGAGCCCCGCTCCGATCAACCAGGGCGGCCAGTCCGCCGGCAAGATCTACTTCGACGTGACGGGCGCGCCGCCGACCAACGTCGTCTACAACGACGGCGTCCAGGATGTCCTGGTGTGGACGAGCAGCGCGGCCCCCAACGCCGCACCCGGCCAGGCGCCCAACGCCGTACCGGGCCAGGCGCCCAACGCCGTACCGGGCCAGGCGCCGAACGGCGTTCCCGGACCGGGCGTGCCTCCGGGCATGTCCCCGAGCCCGGCCCCTAACGCGGCCCCCAACGTGCCGACGATGCAGTCCTAGTTCGTCTCTGGTTCGTCGCTAACGGGACTCCCCGCGCCACTTGACGGTGGCGCGGGGAGTCTGCGTTATCGGCCTGTCGGATGCGTCGCAATTGGGTACCCCACGGAAATGACCGACATCGATCAGGCGGAGGACCATCGCTCCGCGGAAGTACGTCAGCAAGCACAGGAACACGCCGAGGATGCGCGGGCGGCCATGCGCGAGCGCCGCAGCGGGCAGGACGGCGGAGTCAGCGGCTGGGTAGCCGGGCGGGCCGGCGAGTGGGATCTCAGCGGCCAGGACGAGACCACCCTGCAGCGACAGAAGTTCTTCTGGAACGTGCTGGTCGACTACTGGTTCCGGATGGAGATCGACGGCTGGGAGAACGTGGCCACGCCGCCGGCCCTGCTGGTGGGCATCCATTCCGGCGCGCCGTTCGTCTGGGACGCGTGGACCGTGGGCCTGCAGTGGTGGCGCCGGTTCGGCCAGGACCGCCCGTTACACGGCACCGCGCACGACGCGCTGATGGCGATCCCGCTGATCGGGCGCTACTTCCGATCCATGGGCGTGTTGCCGGCCGCCCCGGACGCGATCGCCACGGCGCTGGCGGAGGGGCACGACGTGGCGCTGTGGCCCGGGGGAGAGGTGGATTCGCTGCGGCCGTGGTCCGAGCGTGATCGCGCGAACCTGGCGGGGCGCAAGGGATTCGTGAAGATGGCGATCAAGGCGGGGGTGCCGATTGTGCCGATCGCGACCGTCGGCGGCGCCGACGCCATGCCGGTGCTGATCCGCGGCGACCGGCTGTCGCGAATCCTGCAGCTCGACCGCGTGGCCCGGCTGAAGGTGTTCCCGCTGGCCATCTCGCTGCCCTGGGGTATCGCCCCGGCGGCGCTGCCACAGCTGCCGCTGCCGGCCAAGATCAGGACCCGCTTCATGCCCCCCGTCGAGGTGGACCACGACCCGGCTCGCGCCGAGGACGACGACTACGTCGACCGCAAGTACCGCGAGGTGCAGGACAGCATCCAGCAGGGGATGGACGCGTTGGCGCGCAAGCGCGCGCTGCCGTTGTTCGCGTGAGGGAATCCGCCGCTACTGGGCGATGGAATCCGACGGCGCGGACCAGGCCCGGCTGACCAGCCGCTCGCCGACGACCCATTCCGGCTGCGGCGGTGTCACCGCCATGTAGCCCACGCCGCGGACGGTGTCGACCATGGATTCGTGCTCGGCCCCCAGTTTGGCCCGCAGCCGTCGCACGTGCACGTCGACGGTGCGCACCCGGCCGTTGCAGTCATAGCCCCACACCTCGTGCATGAGCCGCGTCCGGGTGAACGCCCGGCCGGCATGCTGCACAAGGAAATTCAGCAACTTGAACTCGGTGAGTGTCAGGCCCAGGTCCGTGCCGGCCAGCGTCGCGGTGTAGCTGGCGGGATGCAGGACGAGCTCGCCGAACTTCAGCGTGCCCTCCAAGGCGTTGCGGCGACGGGTGACCGCCAGTCGCAACCGCGCCTGCAACTCGACCGCGCCGGCCCCCGGCAGCAGCACGTCGTCGAAATGCCAATCCACGTCCACCGCCACGAGTTCCGCGGGCGCCACCACTCCCACTACCGCGACCGCCGGAGCGTGGGCCGTCAGCCGCCGACATACCCGGCGGGCCGCGGCCGGATCGTTGCGCGCGTCGACGATAGCCACATCGGCGCCGCGGTGTTCTCCGTCAAGCTGGTCACTGAGCGGCGCGCGTCGCGTGCTCTGCGCCAACGAGTTCAGCGTGGGCAGTGCCGACTCGAAATCGTCCGCGTCGGTGAGAAGTAGAACATCCAAAAGACATCTCCAGACCTCATGGCGGTGCGCTGCCCCCGTGCGTAGCCACCTCGTTGCGGAGATGTCTGCCAGCGCAGCGCTGTGATTACCCGGGTAGCGGCAGAAATATGCAACCGTCGCGTTGCGCACCGCGGTGGCCGCCCGAAATGGGCGCCATGAGCTGGAAAGTCGACGGATCCGGCCCGGTTTTCCGGGCCGGATCCATCCTGAAACAAGCTATTGGTGGGACTTTTCGCGCTCTTCAGCCGCTTTCGCGCTGGCGCGGGCGGCCTCCGCTTCGGCCTCCCGCTTGGCCGCGTCGCGTTGAGCCTCGGCCTTGTCCTGCTGGGCCTCACCCTCGCTGATGAGGTCACCACTACCGGTGACGGTGCCGACGAATTCCTTCGCCTTGCCCTTGACGTCCTCGACGATGCCCTTCACCGCTTCGGCTGGTCCCGAGTTCTCGTCCGCCATTGGATTTCCCTTCGTTGGCGTGTGGTTTCGGGCGGCTCGCGCCCAACACCGATCGACAAGCGATCGGGTCCGATAATTGCGGTGCCGACAAGCCCTGGATTCTCAAGACTGTGGATTTCCCCCGCGTTGGTCTTAGTTCCCAAGTCGCCGGGCGCCCAAACATCGATGTTTGCTGCGCCGGCCCGACGCCGGTTCCGGCGACAATCCGCCGGTCAGCGGTGCGGATCGCGCACCCGGCACGTGCCGCGGCGTGGCGATGAGGCAGGATGTCAGGTGCCGTCCGGGTGGGTGGCCGGGATGGCACTCTCATGCGAGGAGTCTGATGACCGAGGCCCAGCCGACGAGCCCCAACGGCGTGCGTTCCAAGTACGCGCGTGTGTTGCTCAAGCTTGGTGGCGAGATGTTCGGCGGCGGCCAGGTGGGGTTGGATCCCGACGTGGTGGCGCAGGTCGCCCGCCAGATCGCCGAGGTCGTCCGCGACGGCGTGCAGGTCGCGGTCGTGATCGGCGGCGGTAACTTCTTCCGCGGCGCGCAGCTTCAGCAACGTGGAATGGAACGCACCCGGTCGGACTACATGGGAATGCTCGGCACCGTCATGAACAGCCTCGCGCTGCAGGACTTCCTGGAGAAGGAAGGCATCGCCACCCGGGTCCAAACGGCCATCACCATGGGTCAGGTGGCCGAGCCGTACCTGCCGTTGCGGGCCGTCCGCCACCTGGAGAAGGGGCGCGTGGTGATTTTCGGTGCCGGCATGGGTCTGCCGTACTTCTCGACGGATACGACGGCGGCGCAGCGCGCCTTGGAGATCGGCGCGGACGTCGTGCTGATGGCCAAGGCGGTCGACGGCGTATTCGACGAGGACCCGCGGGAGAACCCGCACGCGGAGTTACTGACCGCGATCAGCCACCGCGAGGTCATCGACCGCGGCCTGCGGGTGGCCGACGCCACCGCATTCAGTCTTTGTATGGACAATGGCATGCCGATTCTGGTGTTCAACCTGCTGACCAATGGGAATATCGCCCGTGCGGTCGCCGGTGAGAAGATCGGAACGCTGGTCACCACCTGAGGAGGAGTGGCGCACATGATTGACGAGGCTCTCTTCGATGCCGAGGAGAAGATGGAGAAGGCCGTTTCGGTGGCCCGCGACGACCTGTCCACGATCCGGACCGGTCGCGCCAATCCAGGCATGTTTTCGCGGATCGTCATCGACTACTACGGCACCAACACCCCAATCACCCAGCTGGCCAGCATCAACGTCCCCGAGGCGCGGCTGGTTGTGATCAAGCCCTACGAGGCCAGCCAGCTGCACGCCATCGAGACCGCGATCCGCAACTCCGACCTGGGGGTGAACCCCACCAACGACGGCACCCTGATCCGGGTGGCGGTGCCTCAGTTGACCGAGGAACGGCGCCGGGAGCTGGTCAAACAGGCCAAACACAAGGGCGAGGAGGCGCGGGTCTCGGTGCGCAACATCCGCCGCAAGGCGATGGAGGAACTGCATCGCATCAAAAAGGACGGCGACGCGGGCGAGGACGACGTCACCCGCGCGGAGAAGGACCTGGACAAGACCACCCACAACTACGTCAACCAGATCGACGAGTTGGTCAAGCACAAAGAAGGCGAGCTGCTGGAGGTCTAGCGGCCGCCCAGCAGTCCACTCCGCCCGTGGCAACCACCGATGCCGGTCACGGCAGCCCCCCCGACGAGCCAGCGGCTACCGCGCCCGAGCCGGCCAAGAAGACGTCCCGCGCGGGTCGCAACCTGCCCGCCGCGATCGCCGTCGGCGTGGGCGCCGGTGGGCTCGTCATCGCGACGCTGCTGCTGTTTCCGCGCGGCTGGGTGGGGCTATGCTCCGGCGCCGTCCTGGTCGCCACTCACGAGGTGGTCCGGCGGTTCCGGGAAGGCGGCCTGGTCATCCCGGTCATCCCGTTGCTCGTCGGCGGCCAGGCCACCGTCTGGCTGACCTGGTGGTTCCACGGGGCCGGCGCGCTGGCGGGCTTCGGCGGGATGGTGGTGGTCTGCCTGTTCTGGCGGCTGTTCATGCCCGAGGCCAACAAGCCCGGGCCCGACGGCTCGCCGCCGCAGCCGAGCTACCTGCGTGACGCGTCGGCGACCGTCTTCCTGGCCGCCTGGGTGCCGCTGTTCGGCTCGTTCGCCGCGATGCTCATCTATCCGAAGTTCAATCCCGCGCCGGTGTTCTGCATGATGATCGCGGTGGTGTGCTCCGACGTCGGCGGCTACGCCGTCGGGGTGCTGGCCGGCAAGCACCCGATGGTTCCGGCGATCAGCCCGAAGAAGTCCTGGGAGGGCTTCGCCGGTTCGCTGGTCTGCGGCATCACTGCGACGATCCTGACCGTGACGTTCCTCGCTCACCGGCCCTGGTGGGTGGGTGCGCTGCTGGGCCTGTTGCTGGTGCTCACCTGCACGCTCGGCGACCTGGTGGAGTCGCAGGTCAAACGCGATCTTGGGATCAAGGACATGGGCCGGCTGCTACCTGGCCACGGCGGTCTGATGGATCGCCTGGACGGGGTGCTGCCGTCCGCGGTGGCGGCCTGGACGGTGTTCACGCTGCTTCCTTGACCGATACTGGACAGATCATGGTTCCAGAATTGGTGTTCGACGCGCCGCGCCGGGGTAAGCCGCCGCGGCATCTCGCCGACCTCGACGAGCAGGGCCGCGCGTCCGCCGTCGCGGAGCTGGGCCTGCCGGCGTTTCGGGCCAAGCAGCTCGCGCACCACTACTACGGCCGGCTCACCGCCGACCCGCATCAGATGACCGACCTGCCCGCCGGGGTCCGCGACCGCGTCGCCGAGACGATGTTCCCGACGCTGCTCACCGCGGTCACCGAGATCACCTGCGACGCGGGGCAGACCCGCAAGACGCTGTGGCGGGCGCTGGACGGCACCACCTTCGAATCGGTGTTGATGCGCTACCCGCAGCGCAACACGGTGTGCATCTCCTCGCAGGCGGGCTGCGGGATGGCCTGCCCGTTCTGCGCGACCGGGCAGGGCGGGCTGACCCGCAACCTGTCCACCGCGGAGATCCTCGAGCAGGTGCGGGCCGCCGCCGCGGCGGTGCGCGACGAGTTCTCCGACCGGCTGTCGAATGTTGTGTTCATGGGCATGGGGGAGCCTCTGGCGAACTACGCCCGGGTGCTGGCCGCGGTCCGGCGCATCACCGAGCCGACGGGCTTCGGGATCTCGGCGCGGGCGGTGACGGTGTCGACGGTGGGCCTGGCCCCCGCGATCCGCAAGCTGGCCGACGAGCGGCTGGGGGTGACGCTGGCGTTGTCGCTGCACGCGCCCGACGACGAGCTGCGCGACACGTTGGTTCCGGTGAACAACCGGTGGAAGGTCAGCGAGGCACTGGACGCCGCCCGCTACTACGCCGACGTGACCGGCCGACGGGTCTCCGTGGAATACGCGCTGATCCGCGACGTCAACGACCAACCCTGGCGGGCCGACCTGCTGGGCAAGCTGCTGCATCGCGTGCTGGGCCCGCTGGTGCACGTGAACCTGATCCCGCTCAACCCGACCCCGGGCAGTGACTGGGACGCGAGCCCCAAGGCGGCGGAGCGGGAATTCGTCCGTCGGGTCCGGGCCAAGGGGGTGTCCTGCACGGTGCGCGACACCCGCGGCCGCGAAATCAGCGCCGCCTGCGGACAGCTGGCCTTCGAGAACGGGTGAACCAGACGGCCAGCGGGTACGTCAGCTAGGACATACGACCGAGCACAAACGAGGTATGTCATGACTTTCCGCTTGATCTCGCCGCTCAAACTGCTGGCTGCGGGGGTGTTCGCGCTGGGCCTGATCTTCGGCGGGCTGGCCAGCGGTCCGCGCGCGGCCGCGGCCGACGACCGTCTGCAGTTCACCGGCACCACCCTGAGCGGCGCGCCGTTCAACGGCGCCGTCCTGCAGGGCAAGCCGGCGGTGCTGTGGTTTTGGACCCCGTGGTGCCCCTTCTGCAACTCCGAGGCGCCCAGCGTCAGCCAGGTGGCCGCCGCCAACCCGGGCGTCACGTTCGTCGGTATCGCGGCGCACTCGGACGTCGCTGCGATGCAGGCCTTCGTCGCCAAGTACAACCTGAACTTCACCAACCTCAACGACGCCGACGCCGCGATCTGGGCCCGCTACGGAGTGCCGTGGCAGCCGGCGTACGTGTTCTACCGGGCCGACGGCAGCTCGACCTTCGTCAACAACCCCACCTCCGCGATGTCACAGCAGGAGCTGTCCGGACGCGTTGCCGCGCTGAAGTGAACCAGGGCCTCGTCGGCCTGGCGTTCGCCGCCGGCCTGGTCGCCGCGCTGAACCCGTGTGGGTTTGCCATGCTGCCCGCGTACCTGCTGCTGGTGGTGCGCGGGCAGCGCGCCGGCGAACGGCCGGATCACCCGGCCGCGGCGCTGGGCCGGGCGCTGGCGGCCACCGTGGGGATGGCGCTGGGCTTTCTGACGGTGTTCGGGTTGTTCGGGGCGCTGACCATCTCCGCGGCGACGACGGTGCAGCGGTACCTGCCCTACGGCACGCTGGCGATCGGTGCGCTGCTGGTGATCCTCGGCATCTGGCTGCTGGCGGGCCGAGAACTGGCGGCGCTGCGACCGGTCGGCCCGCGCTGGGCGCCGACCGTCAGGCTGGGTTCCATGTACGGGTACGGCGTCAGCTACGCCATTGCATCGCTGTCGTGCACCGTCGGGCCGTTCGTGGCGGTCACCGCGGCCGGCCTGCGGGGAGGGTCGGTGCTGGGCGGCGTGCTGATCTACCTCGCCTACATCGGCGGCCTGACCCTGGTTGTCGGCGTCCTCGCCGTGGCCGCCGCGACCGCGAGTTCGGCGCTGGCGGACCGCCTGCGCGCCCTCCTGCCGTTCGTCAACCGGATCAGCGGGTTGCTGCCGGTGCTGGTCGGACTTTATGTCGGCTATTACGGCCTCTACGAGCTGCGCCTGTTCGACCCGAAAGCCCACGCCGATCCGCAGGATGCGGTGATCACCGCCGCGGGACGCCTGCAGGGCACCCTGGCCGCCTGGGTTCACCAGCACGGCGCGTGGCCGTGGGCGGTGGCGCTGCTCGTGTTCGTGGCGGGCATCGGCGCCGGCGCCTGGTACCGACGGGCGCACCATCGCGACACTTGAAATGACATCAAAATGATGTCACCATGACACCATGGAACTGCAACCCTATGTCGACGCGGTCCGCCACGAGCTGAGTGTGGCCGCGACCGCCGGAGGTGACGCCGCGCGGGAGCTGGCCGACAGGCTGAGTGCCCCATTGGACTCGGCGGTCCGGCTGGCGCTGCTGGAAGCGTTGTCGGCCGCCGCCGAGGAGATCACCGGCGAGCTGGCACCGCGCTCCGTGGAGGTCCGGCTGCGTGGCCGTGACCCCCAGTTCATCGTGACCGGCCCGCCGGACGACGAGCCGAGCGGCGAAGCCGACGCTGCCGACGGTGCCAACCCGCTGTTCGGCGCCAAGTACGAGGACGACGGCGGCACCTGGCGCGTCACGCTGCGGCTGCCCGAGGGGTTGCGGACCGTGGTCGAGGGCGCCGCGCGCAGCGAGGGCGCCTCGATCAACGCCTGGCTGGTCCGTGCCGCCGCGCTGGCCAGCCAAGCGGCCGGCCAGGCGGCCGGCCCACCCGGGTCCGGCCACTACAGCCGCGGCGGCGGGCGACGCGTCACCGGCTGGGTTCGCTAGGCCGCCCCCAGAACATCCAGAACATCGAGGAGAGCAACGATGCCGACATTTGAGACCCCCGGCCCCATCGACGTGCGGATAGAGACCGGCGGTGGTTCGGTGCGCCTCGTCGCGACCGACCGCGCCGACACCGTCGTCGCCGTGCGGCCGTGCGACGAATCGCGCGGTTCCGACGCGTGGGCGGCCGAGCACACCCGCGTCGACTTCCGCGACGGCAGGCTCTCGATCACCGGCCCCAAACGCGGCATGCCACTGCTGCGCGGCGGGGACACCGACATCGAGATCGCCCTGCCGACCGGGTCGCGGCTGCACGCGTCGGTGGCGTCGGCCAGCATGCGCGCCGAGGGCGAATTCGCCGACGTGCGCTTCACCGGTGCCAGCGGCGAGGTCGAGATCGGCACCGTCGCGGGAAAGCTGAAGGCCAGCAGCGGATCTGGCTCGGTCGGCGTGCGCGCCGTGGCCGGCAACGCCTCGGTGGCCACCGCGTCGGGCAACGTGACGATCGGGGACCTCGATGGCAGCCTGCGGCTCAAGACCGCCAGCGGCTCACTGTCCGTCGAGCGGCTGCAAGGCAGTGTGAAGGCGCGGACGGCGTCGGGGTCGGTGGACGTCGGCGCGGCGGCATTGGGCGCGGTGTCCGCGCACACCAGCAGCGGTGACGTCGTGATCGGCGTCGCGCACGGCACCGCCGCCCGGCTGGACATCGTCACCGGCTCCGGCGACGTCAGCAGCACGCTACGGTCGGCGGACGGCCCCGAGCAGGGCGACGAAACCCTGGCCGTACAGGTGCGCAGCGGCTCCGGCGACGTCCGGATCCATCGGGCAGCCGAGGCGGCCGAACCGGTTCACGAAACGGCGGCTACCTGATCCAGCCGCGGCGCCGGCCCCAGATGTCGCGGACCAGCACGATCACTACCAGCGTGGCGAACACCACCACGAAGATGTCCTCGACATGGCCGACGTGGTTGCCGTGCAACATCGCCAGCAGCAGGCCGGCGATGACCGCCCCGGTGATGTACCAGGTGCGGTAGTTGATCCGGCTCCATCCCCACGCTGCGGACGGCACCTCGGCGACATCGACGCCGTTGTAGAGATCCACCTCGGTACTGGCCACGGCGATTCCTCCTCCGGTCGGATCCTGGGAGATGTTCGCCAACATTCTGGCATACCGGCCGCCCGCAGCTACGGGGACTTGCGAAGTGCCTACATAGGCGGCATCAGCACGGTGTCGATCATGTAGACCTGCGCGTTCAAGGTCTGCACTCCACCGCACACCAGCGCCGCGTTGTTCACCTTCAGGCCATTGCCCGCACCGGTCACCGTCACCGGCGCACCCTGCAGCGTGTTGTGCGTGCCGCCGACCTGCGCGGGACTCAGCTGGCCCTGCACCACGTGGTAGGTGAGGATCTTATTCAGCAGCGGCGCATCGGTTTTCAGCGACTCCAGGGTCGCCGGGTCGAGCTTGCTGAACGCCTGGTCGGTGGGGGCGAAGACGGTGTATTGCCCGTTGTTGAGGGTGTCCACCAGGTTCACCTGCGGGTTCAGCTTGCCGGACAGCGCCGAGGTCAGCGTGGTCAGCATCGGGTTGTTGGACGCCGCCACCGCCACCGGGTCGCCCGCCATGCCGGCCACCGATCCCGGGCCGGAAGGCACCTGCTGTGCGTACGCGGCGCAGCCGGAGCCCACCAGGTTGGAGGCGGGGGCGGCCGCGGCCGTCGGCGCCGCGACCACCGCCAGGCCTACCGCCGCGGCCGCCGCGAAGCCGGTTGCTGCACAAGTCTTCTTCGGTGTCCTCATTGCGTGCTCCTGAAGTAGGAAGTGTTTGCTTACTCCAATGATTCGGAGCCGCAGCAAATCTGGATTGGTCTAGCCGTAGGTGAACGAATACACCTGCAGCCCGGCGCTGGGACGCACCTCGAGCGTGTCGAGCTCCAGCCGGTCGCCCGCCGCGATCTGGCGCGCCATGGGTGGGCCGTCGATCGGCATCGTCGTCGACTTTCCCCCGCGCGTCACCGCGAGGGTTCCGGTGCCGCCGACGACGAGGTACACGCTCTTGGCGCGGTAGTTGAGCCTGATGGCGGAGTCGTCGCCGGCCGTGGCGGACTGGCGATCCAGCGTCCACGGGCCGCTGAGCGCGAACGTGTCGACGGGTTGCGCGGGTGGGTAGGAGAACCGCGCCGAGCCGCTGTCGTACACCCCGCCGCCGGCGAAGCCCGCCGCCCGGCCCACGCCGAGATACGTCTCCGGCGTCAGGCCGCCGGTGGGCGTGCGGTCGGGCGTTCCCGCCGCCGGCGGCAGCTGCGCGCCCGGGTTGGCGTCGTGCAGCAGCCGGCGGATCAGCCGCTCGGTGCCGTCGTAGCCGCCCTCGCCGAACTTGAGGTGCCGCACCGTGCCCGTGGCGTCGATCAGGTACTCGGCCGGCCAGTACCGGTTGCGGTAGTTCGTCCAGGTCGCGTAGCCGTTGTCCAGCGCCACCGGATAGTGGATGCCCAGCGCGTCGGCCCCGGCCGCCACGTTGTCGGGGACTCGCTCGAACGCGTACTCCGGGGTGTGCACGCCGATCACCTCGAAGCCGGCGTCCCGGTAGGCCTGATACCAGCCGACGACGTGTGGGACGGCGCGCTGGCAGTTGATGCAGGAGTACGCCCAGAAGTCGACGAGCACCACCTTGCCGCGCAGCGAGCGCAGGTCGAGCGGCTTGCCGCCGGGGGTGTTCAGCCACGCGGAGATGCCTTTGAGATCCGGTGCGGGGCCGCAGTTTTGCAGCACATCGGCCCCATCGGTGCAGTTGGACAGCTGGGCGTTCTGCTCGTTGACGATGCCACCGAGGTTGATGTTGTTTCCGCCGGCCTTGCGCTGCAGCGCGCCGGTGTAGTCGGGAATGGCCCGCTGCAGCGCCGCGGGCAGGTCGAACACCAGCGCCACCGCCAGCAGGATCGTCACCACCCCGGCCGCGATGCGGATCTCGCGCTGACGCCGCCGGAACGCGCCCACGCGCTCGGCCACCCGCCGGCCGGCCAGCGCGAAGGCCAGCAACGGCAGGGCGGCTCCGACGGCGAACGCGGCCGTCAGCACGACGGTGTCGACGCCGATCCTCGCGGTGGCCCCGGCCACCACGATCGCCGCGAGCACCGGCCCCGCGCACGGGACGTAGAGGACGCCCAACGCCAGGCCCAGGCCGAATCCGTTTCCGCCGGTGCCGATCTGCCGCTGCGGTATGCGGGAGAACGGCCGCTGCAGCAGCCGTTCGAAGCGGGGAACGATCAGCCCGACGCCGATCGCCACCAGCGCGACCAGCGCCAGCCAGCGCATTGCGTCCTGCCGCAGATGCAGCAGCGACAGCAAGGCCGATCCCAGCAGGGTCACCACGCTGAAACTCAGCACCAGCCCGGCGATCACCAGGTAGGGGCGCCCGGCGTCCGTCGGCGCGGCCGGATCGGCGGTTCGCCTGCCGCTGCGTGCGCCCGAGAAGAACAGCACCGGTAGCACCGGCAGGATGCAGGGGGAGATGCCGGTGATCAGGCCGCCGAGCAGGCCGATGAGCGCGAGCGCCAACATGACCGGTATTCGCGGCCGAGGCCGGCGCGGATTGGCATTACTGGGGACTTGGGGCCCGGCACGGCACAATGGGTGGGTGACGAAGGGTGCGCTGATGAACGAACCCGGCCACCCCGGCCGCCTGCGGGTGCTGGTGCTGGGCAGCACCGGCTCGATCGGCACTCAGGCGCTGGAGGTCATCGCCGCCAACCCGGACCGTTTCGAGGTGGTCGGGCTGGCCGCCGGGGGAGGGCACCTGGACACATTGCTGGCCCAGCGCGCCGAGATCGGGGTGACCAACATCGCGATCGCCGACGAGCAGGCCGCCCGCCAAGCCGGCGACGTCCGATTCCACGGACCCAACGCGGCGACCCGACTGGTCGAAGAGACCGAGGCCGACGTCGTGCTCAACGCCCTGGTCGGCGCGCTCGGCCTGCGGCCGACGCTGGCCGCGCTGCGGTCCGGCGCCCGGCTGGCCCTGGCCAATAAGGAGTCGCTGATCGCCGGCGGTCCGCTGGTGCTGGAGGCGGCGCAGCCCGGTCAGATCGTGCCCGTCGACTCCGAGCACTCCGCGCTGGCCCAGTGTCTGCGCGGCGGCACCCCCGGCGAAGTCGCCAGGCTGGTGCTGACCGCCTCCGGCGGACCGTTCCGCGGCTGGTCGGCCGCCGACCTGGAAGGCGTCACGCCCGAGCAGGCCGGTGCCCACCCGACGTGGTCGATGGGCCCGATGAACACGCTGAACTCGGCGTCGCTGGTCAACAAGGGCCTGGAGCTCATCGAGACCCACCTGCTCTTCGGCATCCCCTATGACCGCATCGAGGTCGTCGTGCATCCGCAGTCGATCGTTCATTCGATGGTCACGTTCGTCGACGGCTCGACGATCGCACAGGCCAGCCCGCCGGACATGAAACTGCCCATCTCGCTGGCGCTGGGCTGGCCGCGACGGGTGCCCGGCGCGGCCCCCGCCTGCGATTTCAGCACCGCGTCGAGCTGGGAGTTCGAGCCGCTGGACGCCGCGGTCTTCCCCGCGGTGGAACTGGCCCGACACGCCGGTGAGGTGGGCGGCTGCATGACTGCCGTCTACAACGCGGTCAACGAGGAGGCGGCGGCGGCGTTCCTCGAGGGCCGCATCAGTTTCCCCGCCATCGTCGCCACCATCGCCGACGTGTTGCAGATCGCCGACCGATGGGCCGCCGAACCCGCTACCGTGGATGACGTACTCGACGCGCAGCGCTGGGCTCGAGAGCAAGCTCAGCGGGCGATCGCGGCAGCCACCTCGGCCTCGGATTCGCCAACAGCCGCCAATATGGTTTTAGAAAGGTCCTGACAGCGGAGATGATGTTCGTTATCGGCATTGTGCTGTTCGCCCTCGCCATCCTGATCTCGGTGGCGCTGCACGAGTGCGGCCACATGTGGGCGGCGCGGGCCACCGGCATGAAGGTGCGGCGCTACTTCGTCGGCTTCGGCCCCACGCTGTGGTCCACCCGGCGCGGCGAAACCGAGTACGGCGTCAAGGCGATTCCGCTGGGCGGATTCTGCGACATCGCCGGCATGACCTCGGTCGAGGAACTCGAGCCCGACGAGCGCGACCGCGCGATGTACAAGCAGGCGCCCTGGAAGCGGGTCGCGGTGCTGTTCGCCGGCCCCGGCATGAACTTCGTCATCTGCCTGGTGCTCGTCTACGTCATCGCGCTGATCTGGGGACTGCCCAATCTGCATCCGGACACCCGCGCGGTGATCGGCGAAACCGCCTGTGTGGCGCCGCAAACCAGCCCCAAGGAAATGGGCAAGTGTGACGGCGCCGGTCCGGCGGCGGACGCCGGCATCCGCGCCGGCGACGTCGTCGTCAAAGTCGGCGACACCCCGGTGTCCACGTTCGACGAAATGGCCGCCGCGGTACGCAAGATGCACGGCGTCGTCCCGGTCGTCGTCCAGCGCGGCGGCAACACGATCACCTACCAGGTCAAGGTCACGCCCACCGAGCGTTACCTCGGCAAGAAGCAGGACGACCGCCTCGTCCCCGAGACCGTGGGCGCCATCGGCGTCGGCGCCACCCGCGCCGGGTTCACGCACTACAACCCGCTGTCCGCCGCTCCGGCCACCCTGGCGTTCGGCGCTGATCTGACCGCTCAGGTGGGCAAGGCGCTGGTCGCGATCCCGTCGAAGGTCGGTGCGTTGCTGCACGCCATCGGCGGCGGCGAGCGAGACCCGCAGACCCCGATGAGCGTCGTCGGCGCCAGCATCATCGGCGGCGACACCGTCGACCACGGGCTGTGGGTGGCTTTCTGGTTCTTCCTGGCCCAGCTGAACCTGATTCTCGGCGCGATCAACCTGGCGCCGCTGCTGCCCTTCGACGGCGGCCACATCGCCATCGCGGTGTTCGAGAAGATCCGCAACACCATCCGCCGCGCGCGCGGCATGGTCGCCGCGGCGCCGGTGAACTACCTCAAACTCATGCCGGCGACGTACGTGGTGCTGGTCTTCGTCGTCGGCTACATGCTGTTGACCGTGACCGCCGATCTGGTCAACCCGATCAGGCTGTTCCAGTGACCCGCGCCGTCGACGATGCACAGCGCAGCGATGGGGAGGAGTGGCGCCGATGACGAATGTCGGTCTGGGCATGCCCGCGGCGCCGCCGCCCACGCTGGCGCCGCGCCGCAAGACCCGCCAGCTGATGGTTCGCGACGTCGGCGTCGGCAGCGACCACCCGATCGCGGTGCAGTCCATGTGCACCACCAAGACCCACGACGTGAACTCGACGTTGCAGCAGATCGCGGAACTGACCGCCGCCGGTTGTGACATCGTGCGGGTGGCCTGCCCGCGTCAGGAGGACGCCGACGCGCTTGCCGAGATCGCCCGGCACAGCGGGATCCCCGTCATCGCCGACATCCACTTCCAGCCGAAGTACATCTTCGCCGCCATCGACGCCGGGTGTGCCGCGGTGCGGGTGAACCCCGGCAACATCAAGGAATTCGACGGCCGGGTCGCCGAGGTCGCCAAGGCCGCCGGTGCCGCCGGCATCCCGATCCGCATCGGCGTCAACGCCGGCTCGCTGGACAAGCGGTTCATGGAGAAGTACGGCAAGGCCACACCCGAGGCGCTGGTCGAGTCGGCGCTGTGGGAGGCCTCGCTGTTCGAGGAGCACGGCTTCGGCGACATCAAGATCAGCGTCAAGCACAACGATCCGGTGGTGATGGTCGCCGCCTACGAGCAGCTGGCCGCCCAGTGCGACTACCCGCTGCACCTCGGCGTCACCGAGGCGGGTCCGGCGTTTCAGGGCACCATCAAGTCCGCCGTCGCGTTCGGCGCGCTGTTGAGCCGCGGAATCGGCGACACCATCCGGGTGTCCCTGTCGGCGCCGCCGGTCGAGGAAGTCAAGGTGGGCAACCAGATCCTCGAGTCGCTGAACCTGCGCCCCCGCGGCCTGGAGATCGTGTCCTGCCCGTCCTGCGGTCGCGCCCAGGTCGACGTCTACACGCTGGCCAACGAGGTCAGCGCCGGGCTGGACGGCCTCGAGGTACCGCTGCGGGTGGCGGTGATGGGCTGTGTGGTCAACGGACCGGGGGAGGCCCGCGAGGCTGACCTGGGCGTGGCGTCCGGAAACGGCAAGGGCCAGATCTTCGTAAAGGGCGAAGTCATCAAGACCGTGCCGGAGGCCCAGATCGTCGAGACGCTGATCGAGGAGGCCATGCGGCTGGCCGCCGATGGACCTGACACGACAGCAAGCGGTTCGCCGATTGTCACCGTAAGCTGAGCGTTAGCCCCCACACCCCAGAGAGACACCAATGTCGGCTCCGCCCCTCTTCCGCCTGGTCGGCGAGCGACGGGTGGTCGTGGTGCGTGACGCCGCCGCGGTCTGGCGGGTGCTCGACGACGACCCGGTCGGGTCGTGCATGGTCGCGGCCCGGGTCGCCGACCACGGCGTTGACCCCAATTCGATTGGCGGAGAACTGTGGACGCGCCGCGGCGCGGACGAGTCGCTGTGCTTCGCCGGCGCCAACCTGATCCCGCTGCGCGGCGCGCCGGCCGACCTGAACGCGTTCGCCGACGAGGCGCTTTCCGGGGCGCGCCGCTGCTCCTCGCTGGTCGGCCGGGCCGACCTGGTGCTGCCGATGTGGGAGCGCCTGCAGTCGGGCTGGGGTCCCGCGCGCGACGTGCGCGACAACCAGCCGTTGATGGCGCTGAGCACCCATCCCAGCTGCGAGATCGACCCCGAGGTGCGCCAGGTGCGGCCCGACGAGTTGGACGCCTACCTGGTGGCGGCGGTCGACATGTTCATCGGCGAGGTGGGCGTGGACCCGCGGATCGGTGACGGCGGGCGGGGTTACCGGCGCCGGGTCGCCAGCCTGATCGCCGCCGGGCGTGCCTGGGCCCGTTTCGAGCACGGCGAGGTGATCTTCAAGGCCGAGGTCGGGTCGCAGTCGCCGGCCGTCGGGCAGATCCAGGGCGTCTGGGTGCATCCCCAGTGGCGCGGCCTGGGCCTGGGCACCCGCGGCACCGCCATGCTGGCCGCGGTGATCGTCGCCGGCGGGCGCACGGCCAGCCTCTACGTGAACGACTTCAACACGGTGGCCCGCGCCGCCTACGCCCGCATCGGCTTCGAGGAAGTCGGCACCTTCGCCACGGTCCTGCTGGACTGAGCGCGAGCAGACGCAGAAGCCCCCTATAACGCCGGTTTTTGGGAGCCTTTGCGTCTGGTCGCCCGAGCAACGGGCGTTTCATATCACGGTTCGGTCTCGGTGTGTCTGCGCCGGTGTCCCGGTCGGATTTCTTAACATCTGTACCGATGGCAACTCGAATAACTCTGGCCTCAGCTGTTTCGGTCCTGCTCGTCGCAGGCCTGGCCGTGTCGGGGTGCACCCAGCGGCCAGAGGGCCCGGGCCCGACCGCCGAGAAGTTCTTCCGCGCGCTGTCCGTCGGCGACACCGTCACCGCCGCCGAGCTCAGCGACAATCCCAACGAAGCCCGCCAGGCGCTCAACGCCGCGTGGGCGGGCCTGCAGACGACCCACCTGGACACGCAGTTGCTCAGCTCGAAGTACGCCGAGGACACCGGGACGGTCAACTACCGGTTCACCTGGCACCTGCCCAAGAACCGGACCTGGAGCTATGACGGCCGGCTGAAGATGGCCCGCGACGAGGGGCGTTGGCAGGTGCGCTGGACCGCAACCAACGTGCACCCCAAGCTCGGCGAGCACCAGACGTTCGCGCTGCGCGCCGACCAGCCGCGGCGCGCCTCGGTCAACGAGCTCGGCGGCAGCGACGTGCTGGCGCCGGGCTACCTGTATCACTACACGCTGGACGCCACCAAGGCCGGGCCCGCGCTGAGCGCCACCGCGCACGCGGTGGTGGACGTGCTGCGCCCCTTCAACCCGGCCCTGGACGTGCTCAACGACCCGCAGCTGCTGGCCGAGCGGGCAAGCTCGGCGACCGAGCCGCTGGACCTGGGCGTCACGCTGCATCCCAACGACAATGACCGGGTGGCGCCGGCGATCGGACACCTGCCCGGCGTCGTCGTCACGCCCCAGGCGGACATGCTGCCCACCGACCCGAATTTCGCGCCCGCGGTCATGGCGGAGGTCAAGAAGTCCGTGATCGACCACCTCGACGGCCAGGCGGGCTGGCGGGTGGTCAGCGTCAACCAGAACGGCGTCGACGTCGAGGTGCTCAACGAGGTCGAAGGATCCCCGGCGCCGTCGGTCTCGATCACCCTGGACCGGATCGTGCAGAACGCCGCCCAGCACGCGGTGGACACCCGCGGCGGCAAGGCGATGCTCGTCGTGATCAAGCCGTCGACCGGGGAGATCCTCGCGATCGCCCAGAACGCGGGGGCCAACACCCAGGGCCTGCCCGCCACCATGGGCCTGTACCCACCGGGGTCGACGTTCAAGATGGTCACGGCCGGCGCCGCCGTCGAGCGCGACATGGCCACGCCCAACACGATGCTGGGTTGCCCCGGCAAGATCGACATCGGACACCGCACCATCCCCAACTACGGCGGTTTCGACCTGGGCGTGGTCCCGCTGGCCCGGGCGTTCGCGAGCTCGTGCAACACCACGTTCGCCGAACTGAGCAGCAAGCTGCCGCCCCGCGGCCTGTCGCAGGCGGCACGCAGCTACGGGATCGGCCTCGACTACCAGGTGGACGGCCTCACCACGGTGACCGGTTCGGTGCCGCCGACGGTGGACCTGGCCGAGCTCACCGAGGACGGCTTCGGCCAGGGCAGGGTGCTGGCCAGCCCGTTCGGCATGGCCCTCGTGGCGGCCACGGTGGCGGCCGGGAAGACCCCGGTACCGCAACTGATTGCCGGTCACCCGACGACCGTCGACGGCGAGAACACGCCGATCTCGCCGAAGATGGTCGAAGCGCTGCGCCCGATGATGCGGCTGGTGGTGACCAACGGCACCGCCAAGGAGATCGCGAACTGCTGCGGCGAGGTCTACGGCAAGACCGGGGAAGCCGAGTTCGCGGGCGGCTCGCATTCCTGGTTCGCCGGGTACCGTGGCGACCTGGCGTTCGCGGCGCTGATCGTCGGGGGTGGCAGTTCGGAATACGCCGTGCGGCTGACGAAGGTGATGTTCGAGTCGCTGCCGCCGGGCTACCTGGCCTGATTCGGTTCGGCGCGGGCCCGGCGCACATCAGCGGGTAAATTTGCGGTCATGACGGACAGCGGTGGGGACATGGTGTCTCCGACGTCGCTGCGGGTCTCCGACGCGGACCGCAACGGCACGATGCGGCGGCTGCACAACGCGGTTGCGCTCGGGCTGATCGATATCGACGAGTTCGAACAACGCTCCTCGCGGGTCTCCTACGCCCGCACCCGAAACGAGCTGGATGGGCTGGTCGACGACCTGCCCGGCCCCGGCACCATCGTCACGTCCGCCGCCGACCGCATGGAGTTGCGCGGTTGGGTCGGCTCGCTCAAGCGCCAGGGCGAATGGACCGTGCCTACGCATTTGGCGCTGGTGCGCCGCGTCGGCTCGATCGACCTGGACCTGACCAAGGCGCGTTTCGCCGGGCCGGTGGTGGTGATCGAGCTCGACATGAAGTTCGGTTCGCTGGACCTGCGGCTGCCGGACGGCGCCAGCGCCTCGATCGACAACGTCGAGGTGTATGTGGGCAGCGCCAGCGACCGCCGCAAGGATCCGCCGGCGGATGGCACGCCGCACGTCGTGCTGACCGGCCGCGTGACGTTCGGTTCGGTGATTATCCGGGGACCGCGCCGCTCGATCCTGCGCCGCCAGCTACCCTGACCGGCCGCCCACTGCAGGTCGCAACCCGTAAGCTAGCGGGATGCCCAGTCGCACCGCGCTTTCTCCCGGCGAGCTGTCTCCGACACTGCCGGTGCCCAGGTCGATCGAGCGTCCGGAGTATGTCGGGAAGCGGACGGCGCAGGAGGGCACCGAGCCGTGGGTGCAGACGCCCGAGGTGATCGAGAAGATGCGCGTCGCCGGCGGTATCGCCGCCCGGGCGCTGCAGGAGGCGGGCAAGGCCGTCGCGCCCGGCGTCACCACCGACGAGCTGGACCGCATCGCGCACGACTACATGGTCGACCACGGCGCCTACCCCTCAACCCTGGGCTACAAGGGCTTCCCGAAGTCGTGCTGTACCTCGCTGAACGAGGTCATCTGCCACGGCATCCCCGACTCGACGGTGATCGCCGACGGGGACATCGTCAACATCGATGTCACCGCCTACATCGACGGCGTGCACGGCGACACCAACGCGACCTTCCTGGCCGGTGACGTCGCGGAAGAGCACCGGCTGCTGGTCGAGCGGACCCGGGAGGCCACGATGCGCGCGATCAACGCCGTCAAGCCCGGGCGGGCGTTGTCGGTCGTCGGCCGTGTCATCGAGTCGTATGCAAATCGGTTCGGGTACAACGTGGTTCGTGACTTCACGGGCCACGGCATCGGCACCACCTTCCACAACGGGCTGGTGGTCCTGCACTACGACCAGCCCACGGTCGCCACGATCATGCAGCCGGGGATGACGTTCACCATCGAGCCGATGATCAACCTCGGCAGCCTGGACTACGAGATCTGGCCCGACGGCTGGACGGTGGTCACCAAAGACCGCAAGTGGACCGCACAGTTCGAGCACACGCTGCTGGTGACCGAAACGGGTGTCGAGATCCTCACCTTGCCGTAACCTTTCCCCGCGAGCAGTCGCAAAAGCCCCCATTTCCGGCCGAAAATGGGGGCTTTTGCGTCTGCTCGCCGGGGTGGGCTCGCGGGGCAGGGGCCACGCTTCGATGTGGATTCATCTGCCGACGCCCCATCCGCGTCCAGCGCCCACCCCCGCCGGTGCGACGCGGGGACGTCGACGCCGTCGCCGTCGTCGGCAGGCCCGGCGGACCGGAGCCCCGGGTCGCGCCGGCGGCTCCCCGCGCCCCGAATCCCTTGCGCAGCAGTCGGTTCACCCAAGCGACCCGCGGCCGCGATCGTCGGGTCACGCTGGGCGCTCAGCGGCGCATGGCATTTGCCGCAACTCGCCGCCGCACATCCGGCGCATCGATTTCCCCTCGCTGGCGCCGGGCCATTATCAATTCATAACGCGTCGCTCGACGGTCTCGAATTCGCCCGCGAAATTCGTTCTCGGCGGATTTGCTCGGCGCGGCGGAAAGCCACGGCGACGACGGCCCGCCGATGGCGCCGCACCGGGCGGCCGTGACGGCGCTGCCACCCGATGGCGCAAATCCCCAAATATCGTTGGCGGACAACGCGAAAAGCATCGCCGAGTCCCGCCGGTCCGGGGCGTGCCCGACCGGCCGCGGGCACGCACCCGCGCACCGGTGGAAAGGCGGTGCGCGCGCGCTTTGCTGCCCGGGTGTTTGGTGCAGCTTCGATGACTTTCCCGCAAAACGCCAAGTATTTGGACAAAGATCGGTAGCGTCCACGCTGTCGGGCTGCGTAAACGACGACCGGTCGAGGGGTTGCTACGCGTGTCGTCGTTGCTGGGAGGCATACATGTCGAGTGTGGTCACTGAGTTGACCCATGGCCGCCTTGGTTGGCGCCGACGACATGCCGCCCCGCGTGACCACTGCGGCCACCAGGCACATTCCCCGGTCCGGGGGTGGCCGGGGTGGTGAATTTTGCGGTGTTGCCGCCGGAGGTGAATTCGGCGCGGTTGTTTGCTGGTGCGGGGTCGGGGCCGTTGTTGGTGGCGGCGGCGGCGTGGGATGGGTTGGCGGAGGAGTTGGGGGCGGCGGCGTCGTCGTTTGGGTCGGTGGCGTCGGGTTTGGTGGGTGGGGGGTGGGAGGGTCCGTCGTCGGTGGCGATGGCGGCGGTGGCGGTGCCGTATGTGGGGTGGTTGAGTGCGGCGGCGGTGAAGGCGGAGGGGGTGGCGTCGCAGGCGCGGGTGGCGGCGGGGGCGTTTGAGGCGGCGTTGTCGGCGACGGTGCATCCGGTGGTGTTGGCGGCGAATCGGGCTCGGTTGGTGGCGTTGGCGGTGTGCAATGTGTTTGGGCAGAACACGCCGGCGATTTTTGATGCTGAGTCGGAGTATGAGGCGATGTGGGCGCAGGATGTGTCCGCGATGTCGGGGTATCACGTGGGGGTGTCTGCGGTGGCGTCGTTGTTGACGCCGTGGCAGAGCTCGTTGCAGGGGTTGACCAGTCGGGTGACCAGCGCGCTGGTCGGCGGTGGCGGCGGGACGAGTGGCAGCGCCGCGGCGGCGAGCGTGTCGGACGGCACCCCCGGCACGACGGCCACGCCGACCACGACGCCTTCGACGACCACCACGTCTCCGTCGACCACGACGACGACGACCACGACGGCGACGAACGCCAATGCGGGCGCGGCGAGCCTGGTCAGTAACAGCGCGGCCACCACCGTGACGACGGCGACGACGGCGAACTCGGGCAGCATCACTCCGGCGGTGAGCAGCCTGGCCGCGGGCACCCCGCTGGCGGCCGCCCCAGCCGCCGGCGGCACGAGCACCACGACCACGACCGCCTCCACCACGACCACGACCGCCTCCACCACGACCACCGGGTCCACGACCGCCTCCACCACAACCACCGGCGGCGCCGCCACAACGCTCGCCGTCGGCGGGCCACCGGACGCCAGCGCGGTCAGCGCCCTCACCGCCGCGCCGCCCGCCGGCGGGTCAGCGCCGGCCAGCACGGCCGCGAACAGCCTCGCCAGCACGCTGACACCGGGCTCCGGCAACCAGGGCAGCAATACCGGTTCGGGCAACCAGGGGACCGGAAACTCCGGCAGCGGCAACCAGGGTGATACCAACACCGGCAGCGGCAACATCGGCAGCGGC
>NZ_JCALCE010000004.1:0-313290 GCF_059812195.1 Mycobacterium sp. NGS68
ACCGTTCTAGCGGGGTTGGGCAGACGCGACGGCGAACAGCCGCCATTCACCGGGCACGCCCTTGAGTTGGTGCGCGCCGCGCCCGTCGAAGGCGATTCCCGAGCCGATGACTAGGTCGCGCAGTGTGCTGGACACCAGCACCTCCCCGGCCTGAGCGAGGGCGCTCACCCGCGCGCCGATGTGCACGCCGATACCGCCGATGTCGTCACCGCGAACCTCGCACTCGCCGGTGTGCAATCCCGCGCGCACCTCGATGCCCAGCGCGGCTACCGCGTCGCGGATCGCCACCGCGCAGCGGATCGCGCGCTGCGGGCCGTCGAACATCGCCAGGAAGCCGTCGCCCAGCGTATTCACCTCACGGCCGCGAAACCGCGCGAGCTGGGCCCGCACGATGGCGTCGTGCGCGTCGAGCAGCGCATGCCAATTCCGATCACCCATCTCCACAGCTCGCCGCGTCGAATCGACGATGTCGGTGAACAGCACCGTCGCCAACACCCGGTCATCCGGCACCTCGGCCTGCTCGCCGGTGAGGAACTCGGCAATCTCCTGGAACGAATCCCGCCACGGCTCCACGAAGTGGTACAGGTTGCGCCCTGGCAGTTCAACGTATTTCGCGTTCGGTATGTGATCGGCGACGTACTTGCCCCAGGCCGGCGGGATCATCAGGTCGTCTGCGTGCTGGAGCACGAGAGTTGATACGCGGATGGTCGGGAGCACTGCCCGCACGTCCACCTCGGTCAATAAAGGCATCAAGAGGGCGTAAGTTCGTGGGCTCGCGGCGAGCCGGTCATGGCGCGCAATCGCGGCGCTGATCTCCTCGTTCCACGGCATGTCGGGATTGATCGAAAGCCAGTATTCGCCCGTTCCCCACAGAGCCGCCAGGGCAGCGCGCACTTCGTCGGGATCGACGCCGTCAGTGCGTTCAGCAATCGGATTGGCGTAACCCTCAAGCACCACGAGCGCGGTGGTGCGAGCCGGGTATGTAGCAGCGAACAACGCACCCGGCGCGAACGCGCCGGGACCGGTGAGGAGCACAGCTTCCGGGCTATCGAGGTCGTCGAGCACGGCAGTGATGCTGTCGGCCCATTGCTCCAAGGTTGGCAGCGCACCCGGGACGACAGGGTCGGACGCTCCACTGCCCGGCTGGTCGAAGAAGATCACTCGACCGAGCGATGTCATCGCCTCCACCCATCCCTGAAGCGGTGGCAGCTCCGGCAGGTGTTCGCAGCATGTGAACCAATTCGGGACGAATACGATGTCGCGTTCACCCTTCGGCGACGCCCTATAGGCGACACCCAAGTCGCCGTTCAGCGCGTAGCGCGTCTCCGAGAACATTGCGGAAGTGTAAGCCGGGCCCCCGCCGAACTTCGTCGATCAACGCCAGTCGATCAACGCCGGTAGCGCGAACCCAGCCGCGACACAACGTAGACGGCCATCCCCACCACGGGCAGGGCCAGGACCACTAGGCCCATCCAGGATGGCGCGGGCTCGTCCAAAGGGATGAAGCGACCGATAACCCGCAGTCCGGCACCACCTCCGGTGAGAAGCGCCAGGCCGATCACATACCAAAGCCAGTAGCTTCCGAAGATGTTGCGCAGGACGCCGGCGATCCAGCCACCCACGCCGAACCGCGCGGAAGGAATCGGCGGAAACGGGGCCTGCGGGGACAGCGCATATGCACCCAGGCCGCCTCCCAGTTGCTGCGCGACGAGTCGCAGGAACGCGTCGACCTCGGCCGGGTGGTAGCCGCGAAATCCGGCCGGCGGTGGAGAGAAGGTCGTGGTGCGAACCTGCTCGGCCGTGAGGGTGCTGCCCGTGGGGTTCTGCAGCGCCGCCTCGACGCGGTCGAGAAAGGCGTCGACCTGGTCTTCGTTGTAGCCGCGAATTCCGAAGGGGGGCTTGGAGAATGCCACGTTGTGGACCATCGCGGGAGTGAGGCGACCGCCCGGTGAGGTCAGGTCCATGGCGCATTCCTTTCGCTGCTGCTGTGCTGGCCGACGCTACGGCCGGGCAGTTGCGAAATTCTTGCGACAGGAGGTGCATAGAATGCCGATGCACCGTCTCGCGCCGGGCGTCGCGCATTCGTGGGTTACACTGGCGGCGAGATTTGTAAAGGTCGGGCTCCCGAAGGATTTGGAACTTGAGCATTTCGTTGCTGCTCGAGATGGCGGCGTCGGGCAACCCCGATCGCACGGCCGTCGTGTCCGGCGACCTGCGGTTGACGACGCAGCAGCTCAGCGACCTCGCCGACGGCGGCGCGGGCGTCATCGCGGGCTCGGGCGCCCGCCACGTCGCCTACGTCGGCACCGGCGGGGCGATGCTGCCGGCGCTGATCTTCGCCGCGGCACGCGCCGGCTTGCCGTTCACCCCGATCAACTACCGCCTGTCCGCCGACGGCATCCGGGCGCTGACCGACCGGCTGCCCGAACCGCTGGTGATCGCCGACGACCGGTATCTGGACGCGGTCGGTGGGAAAGCGCTGCGCTCCGACGACTTCCTGGCCGCCGCCCGGACCGCCGAGCCGGCCGTCGAGTTCGCCGACCCGGAATCGGTGGCGATCGTGCTGTTCACCTCGGGCACCACGTCGGCGCCCAAGGCCGTCGAGCTCACCCACAACAACCTGACCAGCTACGTCACCGGCACCGTCGAATTCGAATCCGCGGACCACCAGGACGCCGCGCTGATCTGCGTGCCGCCATACCACATCGCTGGCGTCGGCGCCGCGCTGACGAACCTGTACGCCGGCCGAAAGATGGTCTACCTGCCCAACTTCGACGCGCAGGAGTGGGTGGCGCTGGTCAACGCCGAGCGTGTCACGACGGCGACCGTCGTCCCCACGATGCTGGACCGCATCGTCACCGCGCTGCAGGCCGGGGGACACGAGTTGCCGTCGCTGCGCAACCTGGCCTACGGCGGCTCGAAGGTGGGACTGCCGCTGGTCCGAAGGGCGCTGGAGCTGCTGCCGCACGTGGGCTTCGTCAACGCCTACGGCCTGACCGAGACGAGCTCGACCATCGCGGTGCTCACCCCCGACGACCACCGCGCCGCGCAGGAGGCGGCCGAAGCCGGCCGAGAAAAAGAGGCGAGGCGCCTCGCGTCCGTCGGCCAGCCGGTGCCCGGCATCGAGCTGCAGATCCGCGGCGAGGACGGCACCGTGCTCGGGCCGGACGAGACCGGCGAGCTGTTCGTGCGCGGGGAGCAGGTGTCCGGCCGCTACACCGGGATTGGCTCGGTGCTCGACGAGAACGGCTGGTTCCCGACGAAGGACGTCGCCCTGCTGGACGCCGACGGCTACCTGTTCATCGGCGGACGCAGCGACGACACCATCATCCGCGGCGGCGAGAACATCGCGCCGGCGGAGTTGGAAGAGGTGCTGATCGAGCACCCCGACGTGCGCGACGTCGCCGTCGTCGGGGTCGAGGATGCGCAGTGGGGTCAGGCGATCGTCGCGGTGGTGGTGCCCGCCGACGGCACCGACCCGGACCCCGAACAACTGCGCGAATACGTCCGCAAGACCTTGCGCGGATCACGCACCCCCGACAGGGTGGTTTTCCGCGACGAGTTGCCCACCACCGCCACCGGCAAGGTGCTTCGGCGGGAGATCATCGAGAATCTAGTAGGGACACAATCATGATCAAGAACGGAACCCGGCTCGCCAGCCAGGTGTGTGACACCCAGGTGATCGTCGTGCGAAGCTCGGACAGCCTCGACGACCTGCGCTGCGGCGGCGTCGCGATGGTGGATATCGGCGGCGAGCGGTCCGGCGAGCTGGACCCGGCGTTCGCCGGCGGCACCATCATGGGCAAGCGCTACGTCGACGAAACCGGCGCCGAGGTGCTGGTGACCAAGCCCGGCGCCGGCAGCCTGAGCATCGGCGAAACCGCGCTGCAGCTCAAAGAGGTCAAGCCGCTGCCCGCCAGCGACTAGTCAGGGCCCTTCCCGCCCGTCCCGCCCGGGCACACCCAGCAGGATTCCGGCGCTGCCGCCGGCTCCGCCGGGCTCGTGGTAGCCGGTGCCGCCGTCGCCGCCGTTGCCGATCAGCAGCGCGCGGCCACCGTCGCCGCCCACCGATCCGGTGAACAGATTGACACCCAAACCGGCGTCGCCGCCCCGGCCGCCGCCGCCGATCACGCCGGCGTTGCCGCCGCGGCCGCCCACCCCGCCCTGGCCGACGGCCTGACCGCCGCCCCCGCCGTCGCCGCCGCTGCCGAAGAGCCCGACTGCGTTGCCGCCCGCGCCGCCCGTGCCGCCCGCGGAGTATGCGGACTGCCCGCCCATGCCGCCGTGGCCGCCGTCGCCGCGCAGCGCGCCGCCGGTGCCTCCGATGCCGCCGGCGCCGCCGGCTTGGAACGCGGTCGTATTGTCGGCGGCGCCGCCCGTTCCGCCGCCGCCGCCATCGCCGACGAAGCCCGCGGCCCCGCCGTTGCCGCCGGCCTTGCCGCCCGATCCGTTGCCGCCGTCGCCGCCGTCCCCGCCAAGCAGGCCCCCTGCGCCGCCGTGGCCGCCGACGTTGCCGTGCGTGGCGACTCCCGCGTTGCCGCCGCTGCCGCCGTCGCCGTGCAGCCAGCCGCCGTGGCCGCCCTGCCCGCCGGCGCCGGCGTAGGCCGTCTGCAGGTCACCGACGACGCCGGAGCCGCCGTCCCCACCGGTCCCGCCGCTGCCGAACAGGCCGACGGCGTCACCGCCACGGCCGCCGGAGCCGCCCGACGTGCCGGACTGCGAATACCCGCCGACCCCGCCGGTGCCCCCGTTGCCCCACAGCAGGCCGCCGTTGCCGCCTGCGCCGCCGGGCCCGGCGGACTGGGGGTAGACGGCCGGCCCGCCGGCTCCGCCGGCGCCGCCGTTACCGACCAGTCCGGCGTTGCCGCCCTTGCCGCCGGCGCTCCCGGGGAAGCCGGAGGTCGCTGGCGTGCCGGACGCGCCGTTGCCGCCGTTGCCCCACAGGATGCCGCCGTCGGTGCCGCTCTCGCCGGACCCCGGCAGTCCGTCGGTGCCATTGCCGATCAGCGGACGGTTCAGCAGCAGTTCGGTGGGGGCGTTGATCAGGTTGAGCAGGGCCTGCAGCGGTGTCGCATTGGCCGCCTCGGTGCTCGCATAGGCGCCGACACCGCCGCTCAGGGCGTCGACGAACTGCTGATGAAACGCCGCGGCCCGGGCGCTGAGCGCCTGGTACCGCTCGCCGTGCGCGCCGAACAGCGCCGCGACGGCCGCCGACACCTCGTCGGCGCCGGCCGCCAGCACCACGCTGGTCGGGTCGGCCGCGGCCGCATTGGCCTCGCTGATCGCCGAGCCGATGTTGGACAACTCGCTCACCGCCGCCGACATCATGTCCGGCACCACGGTCACATACGACATTGCGCACCTCCCACTCGATGGGAATGAGCACAACGTATGCCGCTTGCGATCGGCATGCGGCGTTTTCGGCCAACGCGCGCTGCGGCTACCGCGGGTCAGCGCCGGGCGACGAATTCCCTTGCCTTGATCAGGAATTCGAGCTGCTCGCCGACCTGGTGCAGTGGCGTGACGCTGCGTGTCGAGCGGCACAGGACGATTGCGCCCTCCATCGCGGAGATCGACATCACCGCGAGTGAGGCCGCGTCCGCGTCGCTGAAGCCCTCGGCCACGAACGCCCGCGTCATCGCGGAACACCAGCGGCCCAGGATGACGCCGGCCTCGGCGACCAGCTCGGGCTGGTCGTCGGCGCCGCAGCCGATCGCGGCCGCGACCACCGGGCAGCCGGCGTTGAAGTCGCCGTCGGTCAGCAGGCGTTCCCAGAACTTGACGTACTCGCGCAGCAGGACCTTGGCGCCGCGTTGGACGGCGGCGTCGATGATGGCGGTGATGTGGTCGCCGGAGTACCGCAGGGCCTCGGCCAGAATCTGGTTGCGCCCGTCGGGGAAGTGGTAGTACACCGAACCCCGCGGCGCGCCGCTGCGGGCCAGCACCTCATCGATGGTGAGACCGGCCGCGCCGCGCTCACGCATCACCTCGGCGGCGCTGACCAGCATCTTTGTCCGGGTGTCGCGCTTGACGGTGGTAGCCGGGGTCATGCGGCGTGCGACTCCCGGTGGACGGGCCAGTGCAGGCTGCGCGGGGTTAACCGGAAAGGCCGGCGCCGCAGGTCCGGCATCTCACGCGTGAAGTGATAGCCGGCAACGTTGAGTTCGAGGATCCACATGATTACTCCCGGCAGGGGTGACTATGCACAGGAGCATATAAAACCCTGGCTCATTAGACAAGTGACGGACAAATGTCTGCCCAGATTATGTGCTATTGCATAATCGATAGCGCTGAGGTTCACTTTGTCGATGGAGACCGTGACCCTCGAGCGGGACGGACACGTCCTGCTGATCGGCCTGAACCGGGCCCACAAACGCAATTCCTTCGACCGGGCGATGCTGGCCGACCTGGCCCGCGCCTACGCGGTGCTGGAATCCGACGACACGGTGCGCGCCGGCGTGCTGTTCGCCCACGGCGACCACTTCACCGCGGGGCTGGACCTGGTCGACGTCGGCCCGGCCATCGCTGCCGGCGAGCGGCCCGTTCCGGAGGACGGCCGCGACCCCTGGCGGCTGGACGGTTCGTGGACGACGCCCCTGGTGGCGGTCGCACACGGGTGGTGCATGACGCTGGGCATCGAGTTGCTGCTGGCGGCCGACATCCGCATCGCGGCCACGGGAACCCGGTTCACGCAGCTGGAAGTGCAGCGCGGGATCTACCCGTTCGGCGGCGCGACCATCCGCCTGCCCAGGGAGGCCGGCTGGGGCAACGCCATGCGCTGGCTGCTTACCGGCGACGAGTTCGACGCCGCCGAGGCGCACCGCATCGGCCTCGTTCAGGAGGTTGCCGACGACGCCGCCGCCGCCTTGGCGCGGGCGCGCGAGATCGCGCACACCATCGCGGATCGGGCCGCGCCGCTGGGCGTGCGGGCCACGCTCGCCTCGGCGCATACGGCTCGCACGCAGGGTGAGGCCGCCGCGATCGAGGGCCTGGTGCCCGCGGTGAGCGCGCTGTTCGCCAGCGCCGACGCCGCCGAGGGCGTGCAATCCTTCATCGAACGACGGCAGGCGCGCTTCACCGGCCGCTGACCGGTCGCCGGTGTGCGTCCGGCCGCACGCTCGGCCCGGCCGCTAACTCTGGCTGGTGTAGCCCATCGGCATCAGCACGCTCTTCTGCTGGGTGAAGTGCTCGACGCCCTCCGGCCCGTTCTCCCGGCCGACGCCGGAGTTCTTGAAACCGCCGAACGGGCAGCTGGGATCGAAGGCGTACCAGTTGATGCCGTAGGTCCCGGTGCGGATCTTCTCCGAGATCTCGATGCCGCGCGGGATGTCAGTGGTCCACACGCTGCCGGCCAGCCCGTACACCGAGTCGTTGGCGATCTTGATCGCGTCGTCCTCGGTGTCGTAGGGAATGATGCTCAGCACCGGCCCGAAGATCTCTTCCTGGGCGATCGTCATCTTGTTGTCGACGTCGGCGAACACCGTGGGCTGCACGAAGAAGCCGCCATCCAGACCCTCGGGACGGCCGCCGCCACACACCAGCCGCGCGCCCTCCTCGATGCCCTTGGCGATGTAGCCCTCGACCCGGGACCGCTGCTTCTCCGAGATCAGCGAACCGATCTGGGCGCCCGCGTCGGTCGGGGTGCCGATCGGTAGCGCCTGCACGAAATTGCTTACCGCGTCCACGATTTCGTCGTACCGGGAGCGGGGCGCCAGGATGCGGGTCTGCGCCACACAGGCCTGCCCGGTGTTCATGATCCCGGAGAACACCAGCATCGGGATCGCGGAAGCCAGGTCGACGTCCTCGAGGAGGATGGCCGCCGACTTCCCGCCGAGCTCCAAGGTGCAGGGCTTGAGCAGGTCCGCCGCACGCTGGCCGATCTCCTTGCCGACGGCCGAGCTGCCGGTGAACGTGAACAGGTCGATGTCCCGGTTGGACGTCAGGGCCTGGCCGGTCTCGATGCCGCCGGGCACCACCGAGAGCACTCCCTCGGGCAGGCCGGCCTCGGCGAACACCTCCGCCAGCGCGTTCGCGGTCAGGGGCGTCTCGGCGGCCGGCTTCAGGACCAGGGTGCAGCCGGCCAGCAGCGCGGGGCCGAGCTTGTTGACCGCCAGGAACAGCGGCACATTCCAGGCCACGATCGCGCCGACGACACCGATCGGCTCGCGGTGGACGATCGTCTCGCCGTAGGCGCCGATGCGGATCTCGCGCCACTTGACCTGGTCCACGGCGGGTCCGGCGAAGAAGTTCAGCGCCCCCAACGAGCTCATCCAGTGCATGGTCTCGATGCCCATCGGCGGCTGGCCGGTCTCCTGGCCCAGCAGCTTGGTGAACAGGTCCTTGCGCTCCTCGAGCAGCTTCACCGCCGCGGAGATGACCGCGGCGCGCTCTTTGGGGGGCGTGGAGGGCCAGGGCCCGCTGTCGAACGCCGCGCGGGCTGCGGCCACCGCCGCGTCCACGTCGGCCGGCGCCGCCAGCGGCACCTTCCCGACGTACTCGCCGGTGGCCGGGCAGTGCACCTCGATGACCTCGTCGGTCGACGGCTCGGTCCACTTGCCGCCGATGAAAAGTTTGTCGTACTCCGTTGTGACGTCGCTCATGGCCGCCACCCTACCCAAGCGGACGCGAGATTAGAACATGTTCCATTATCGGGGTGCGAGCACCAGCACGAGATTGCTCACCAGGAACTCGCGCAACCCCGGTACGGAGGTCAGCCACCACGCCCAGCGCGGGTGGTAGCGAGGAAATGCGGCCAATACAGTGGCGGCAGCACCCGTGCTCGCGGCCCAGTTCAGACCGTCCGCCGCGGACACGGCGAACAACGACGATCCGTAGTTGTTTTTCGCCGGACGGCCGTGTTTGCGGGCATACCGCGCGGCGGCGCGCTCGCCGCCGAGGTAGTGGCTCAGCCCCATCTCGTGCCCGCCGAACGGTCCCAGCCACACGGTGTAGGACAGCACGGCCAGGCCGCCCGGCCGGGTCACCCGCAGCATCTCGGCGCCCAGCTGCCACGGTCGCGGCACGTGCTCGGCGACGTTGGACGACAGGCAGATGTCCACCGAGTCGTCGGCGAACGGCAGCGCCATGCCCGATGCCCGCACGAACGCGCCGGGCTGCCGCGCGAGGGCCGGCCCGGCCGCGTGCATCTCGTTCGGATCGGGTTCGACGCCGACGTAGCGCACGCCCGCGTCGGCGAAGGCGCTCGCGAAGTAGCCGGGCCCGCCGCCGACGTCGAGCAGCGTGCGGCCCGCGGGGGGTTCGCCGTGCAGGCCCCGCCACAGATCGCCGACCATCGCCGCGGTGTCGGCCGCCAGCGCGCCGTAGAACCGGGCCGGGTCCGGCTGTTCGTAGCGGAACTCGGAGAGCAGTCGCACCGAGCGGCGCAGCGTCGCCCGCCGGGCGAACAGGTCGGTGACGGCCACCGGGTAAACCCTACGGCGGCTAGGCTGCGTAGTGATGTCTGACCTGCGCTCCGTCCTGCTGCTGTGCTGGCGCGATACCGGGCACCCGCAGGGCGGCGGCAGCGAGACGTACCTACAGCGCGTCGGCGCCCAGTTGGCCGCATCCGGGGTCCGGGTCACGCTGCGCACCGCGCGCTATCCGGGGGCGCCGCGGCGCGAGGTCGTCGACGGCGTGCGGATCAGCCGCGCCGGCGGGCGCTACTCGGTGTACGTGTGGGCGTTGCTGGCGATGGCCCTGGGTCGAATCGGGTTGGGTCCGCTGCGGCGGGTACGGCCCGACGTCGTGGTCGACACCCAGAACGGCCTGCCCTTCCTGGCCCGGCTGGTCTACGGCCGACGGGTGTTGGTGCTGGTGCACCACTGCCACCGCGAGCAGTGGCCGGTGGCGGGCCCGGTGATCGCCAGGGTCGGCTGGTTTGTCGAGTCGACGCTGTCGCCGCGGCTGCACCGGCACAACCAGTACCTGACCGTCTCGCTGCCGTCGGCGCGCGATCTGGTCGCGCTCGGGGTCGCTTCCGACCGGATCGCGGTGGTGCGCAACGGACTCGACGAGGCGCCGGCGCAGACGCTGTCCGGCCCGCGGGCCGCCGCGCCACGGGTGGTGGTGCTGTCTCGCCTGGTGCCGCACAAGCAGATCGAGGACGCGCTGGAGGCCGTCGCGGAGCTGCTTCCGCGCATACCGGCGCTGCACCTGGACATCGTCGGCGACGGGTGGTGGCGGGAGCGCCTCGTCGACCACGTGCAGCGGCTCGGCATCGCCGGCGCGGTGACGTTCCACGGCCACGTCGACGACGTGACAAAGCACCACGTGTTGCAGAGCGCGTGGGTGCACGTGCTGCCGTCGCGCAAGGAGGGCTGGGGGCTGGCGGTCGTGGAGGCGGCCCAGCACCGGGTGCCCACCATCGGCTACCGCAGCTCGGGCGGGCTGTCCGACTCGATCGTCGACGGCGTAACCGGGATCCTGGTCGACGACCGCGCGCAGCTGGTGGACCGGCTCGAGCAGCTGGTGTCCGACCGGGTACTGCGCGATCAGCTGGGCGCCAAGGCGCAGGCCCGCAGCGTCGAGTTCTCCTGGCAGCAGAGCGCCGAGGCGGTGCGTGGGGTGCTGGACGCGGTGCGGTCCGGCGAGTTCGTCAACGGCGTGGTCTAAGACACATTGGCCGCAGGTCGGCGCCGCCAACCGGTAACCACCGCGCCGGCCCCGCCCGCCAAGAGCAGCGCCAGCCAGGCCCAATGCGCGGCGAGCGTCGCCAGTCGGCGGTCGGCCGGCACCCCGTCGGCGTGGCCGCCGATCCAGTACAGCGCGAACTGCTCGTTGCGGTAGGTCGGCGTCAGCGCGCCCAGCGTGCGGGCGGCGTCACCCAGGTCGCCTGCGGTGTCCGCCTCGACGACCAGCCACGCCACCCCGGCCGACGCCAGGCTGGACGGCTCCCGGCCCGTCAGCAGCAACTCCTGCACCTCGCGGGCATGCGCACCCTCCCCGGGCACGGTCATCCCGGAGATCGCCAGGTCACCGGTGGCCAGCACGTCGGCGCGCACCCAGCGGGGCAGCGGATCGAGCACCGGGGCCGGGCCGGCCCAGAAGAACAGCCGCATGGTGCCGGCGGGCAGCACCGCCACCGGGCCGGGGCGGGCGTTGATCGTCTCGGCCACCGTCGTCCACCCCGGCGGGTAGCGCACCGACTGCACCTTGCCCGACGCGCCCCAGGCCAGGTCCGGCATCGCCAGGATCAGGGCGACGCAGCAGACCAGCGCCGTCACCGGGGGCGGGCACAGCCGCCGCAGCGTCACCACCGCCCCCGCGCCGGCCACCGCGTACCCCGGCATGGCCAGCGCCACCCATTTCTGCCCGTCGCGCAGCACGCCGAAGCCCGGGACGGCGTCGATGACGGCGCGCAGCGCGTGCTGGCCCGGCCCCGTCGCCAGCGCCGCGAACACGAGCACCGACGCCGCGGCCAGCGCCAGCAGCGGAACCGCGCCCGGGCGGCGCACGACGGCGGGCAGCCCGGCGGCCACGACGCCCAGCAGCACCACGGCCGACGAGATGGCCAGCAGTGTGGTCCGCGAACTGGGCACGGCCTCGCCGTTCCAGATTCCGCCAAGGCTGGCCAGGCTGCCCAGCGTGCCCAGCCCAGGCTCGGCGCGGGGCGCGAAGGCGTACACCCCGGGCGCGTTCGCGGGCGTGTGCGCGGTCAGCGACGAGCCCAGCGCCGCCGCCGTGAGCCACGGCAGCGCCGACACCGTGGCGGCCCCCAGCGCCGCCGCCGCACACAGCCAGCGCGGCGCGCAGACCAGTGCCACCGTCGCGGCGAGCATCAGGCCGGTCGGGGTCAGCCCGGCGAGCGCGATCCAGAACGCCAGCCCGAACAGCCCGGACCACCCGGTCGCCGTCCGCATCGTCAGCATCGCCGCCGCGATCCACGGCAGGCAGCCGTAGCCGAGCAGCAGGCTCCAGTGCCCCTGCAGCAGCCGTTCGGCGACGTAAGGGTTCCAGATCGCCAGCGTGATCGCGACGAACTGACCGCTGGCGCCGGCCTCGGGCAGCGTCACCGCGACCAGCCGGGCGGCGCCCCAGCCCGCCAGCCACACGCCCAGGACCAGCAGCGTCTTCACCACGACGCCGCCGTCGACGACGTGCGAGGCCAGCGCCACGGCGAAGTCCTGCGGCGTCGCCCGCGGGGCGGCCGTCAACCCGAGGGCGGTGTCGGACAGATACGACCGCGGGGTGGACACCGCGTCGCGCAGTAGCAGATAGCCGGGCCGCAGCAGCGGCCCGACCACCAGCAGGGCAAGGAGCAGCGCGTAGACCGGCCGGGACCAGTACCGCCGCACAGTCGGTCTAGGCCTGCACCGTCGGGTCGGCGGGGCCGGGCGGTGATCCCTTATCGGGCGGCTCGCTTGACGAACCCGACGACGGTGGGGGAGACGGTGGCGGATCCGGATGCAGGTCCGGGCGTTGGGTGGGTAATTTCTCGGTCTCGGCCTCGGCGCCGGGCACCGGTTCGTCCAACCCGCCGCCGTAGTAGTCGTATTCGCGCCGGTCCAGCCCCGGGTCGTTGAGCACGCTCTCGCTGCGCAGGCTGAACGAGGCCAGCACCCCGCCGCCGATCATCGCGATCAGGCCTATCGCGGTGAACGTGATCGGCAGCACCCGCGACCACAACGCCAGCCGGTCGCGCTCGTCGCGCGCCGCGTTGACCTGCGATTCGATGGTGTCGTCGGTCGAAGTGACCCGGTAGTCGGCCAGCGTGAGTTCCGGCTTCAGCCTGTCGCGGGCGTAGTAGTGGTTGGCGTGCTCGGTCTGCTTGACGATGGTGCCGGTCACCGGGTCCACCCAGAAGGTCCGCTGCGCGGCGTAGTAGCGGGTCATGGTGATCTGCTCGTCCGGCTCGCCGGGCACGCCCCACATCTTCGCGGACGTGGTGATCCGGCCGTCTTCATTCTTGCTGAGCAGCGACGGGTACTCGACGGGCGCCACGAGCTTGCCCTCGGAGTTGTAACCGACGTATTGCGTGAACCTGTAGGTGGTCAGGCCGTTGACGTCTTCCTGGCGGTCGAAGTTGGCGTCGAAGGCCTTCCGCGCGATCGGGTCGAAGTACTGGTAGGTCTTCTTCTCGGTGTGGAACGGGAAGCGGTAGGCCAGCCCGGTGTGCCGCACCGGTTCCGAGGTCGGCGGGCTGTCGTCGTTGAAGGCGCGCGGGCGCTGGACGGAGCCGCCCGTGTGGTTGTCGTCCGAAACGGCCATCGCGGTCTTGCGGTTGAGGGTGACCACGTCGACCATCGCCAGCAGCAGCCCGCTGTCCTTCTGCTTGTCGGTCCGCCGCACCGAGGTGCCGACCTGCAGCGTCACCACGTCGGCGTTGGAGTGGTTCTCGACGGTGATCTGCTGCTGGGACACCAGCGGCACGTTCTGGTTGACCACGACGTGGTCGGTGGACAGCGAGTCCGAATTGACCGCCGTCCCGGTGCCGTTGCTGACCAGCGTGGCGTCGAAGCTCAGCGGGATCTTGGTGATCCGGCTGCTCGTGTAGGTCGACAGCAGCAGAGCAGCGATCAGCAGCGCGGCGCCGAGACCGACGATCCCGCATGCGGCGAGCCGCAACATGACTGCTCGAACCACGTTGTCGTGACCTCCTTGGGTCCAGGGGCAAACCCGTTTGACCCTAACAGCAGAATGCAGGTCGTTCGCTTGCGAACCCATCGCCACCGCACTACGTATTCGGGTGTACCCGATTGTCGTGGGCCGCCGCACGGGCAGACTGTGATCGTGACCAATCTGCAGCCCGTCGGCGGGGCCCGCAGCTTCCTGCCCGCCGTGGAGGGGATGCGTGCCTGCGCGGCCATGGGCGTCGTCGTGACGCACGTCGCTTTTCAGACCGGTCACTCCAGCGGCCTCGACGGCCGGCTGCTCGGCCGGTTCGACCTGGCCGTGGCGGTGTTTTTCGCCCTGTCCGGGTTCCTGTTGTGGCGTGGACACGCCGCCGCCGCCCGAGACATCGCGCCGCGCCCGCGGACCGGCCACTACCTGCGGTCGAGGGTGGTCCGCATCATGCCGGCCTATCTGGTGGCCGTCGTCGTGATTCTGACCCTGCTGCCGGATTCGAACCACGCCAGCCTGACGGTGTGGCTGGCGAACCTGACCCTCACCCAGATCTATGTGCCGCTGACCCTGACCGGCGGCCTGACCCAGATGTGGAGCCTGGCCGTGGAGGTCAGCTTCTACCTGGCGCTGCCGGTGTTCGCGCTGCTGGCCCGCCGCATCCCGGTCGGCGCCCGGGTGCCCGCGATCGCGGGGCTGGGGCTGGCCAGCTGGACGTGGGCGTGGGTGGCCCCCATCCTGCCGAATGCCGCCTCGCTGAATAACCCGCTGGACTGGCCGCCGGCGTTCCTGTCCTGGTTCGCCGCGGGCATGCTGCTGGCCGAGTGGGTGCACAGCCCCGTCGGGTGGGTGCACAGGCTGGCCCGACAGCGGGTCCTGATGGCCGCCATCGCGGTCGCGGCGTTCCTGGTGGCGTCCTCCCCGCTGGCGGGCCCGGCGGGGCTGGCCCTGGGCAACGCCCCCCAATTCGCGACGAAGATGGCGATGGGCGCGGTGGTGGCGTTCGCACTGGTGGCGCCGCTGGTGCTGGACCGGCCTGACACGCCGCACCGACTGCTGGGCAGCACCCTGATGGTGACGCTCGGCCGGTGGTCCTACGGCCTGTTCATCTGGCATCTGGCGGCGTTGGACATGGTCTTCCCGGTGATCGGCACCTTCCCGTTCAGCGGGCGGATGCCCACCGTGCTGGTGCTCACGCTGATTTTCGGGTTCGCGATCGCCGCCGTCAGCTATGCGCTGGTGGAATCGCCGTGCCGGGAGGCGTTGCGGCGCTGGGAGAAACGCGACCGGCAGCCGGCGCCGCAGGACGCCGAGGCGGACGCGATTGCGCCCTGAGCCGGCTACTGGCCCGCGACGTCGATGACGATGACCGTGATGTTGTCGGGCCCGCCGCCGTCGTTGGCCGACGCCACCAGCGCCGCGCACGCGGCGGGCGGGTCGGGTGCCGTGCCGAGGATCTGCGCCACCACCGCGTCGTCGATGACGCCGTGCAGTCCGTCGCTGCACAGCAGCATCCGGTCGCGGGGCGCCAGATCGACCGAGGAGACGTCCGGATGCGCCGGCGGGACCATGCCCACATGCCGGGTGATCACGCTGCGCGACGGGTGCCCGCGGGCGTCCTCGGGTTCCACCTCGCCCGCGTCGATCAGCGCCTGGATCAGGCTGTGGTCGCGGGTCAGCCGATACAGCTGCTGGTCGCGGTACAGGTAGCCGCGGCTGTCGCCCAGGTGGCCGATCAGCGCCTTGAGGCCGACGACGACGGCGGCCACCACCGTGGTGGTGGCGCCTGCCATCTCGGGGTCGTTGTCGCCGCTGCTGCGCAGGTCCTTGGAGATCTCCGCGATCGCGGCGGCGAAGCGTTCGGGAGCCGACGTGTCGTCCAGGCCGACGGCCTCGAAGTGGCGCTGCAAGTACGACGGCAGCCGCTCCACCACCATTTCGGCGGCCAGGTCGCCGTGGCTGCTGGAGGCGACACCGTCGGCGACGATGAACAGACCCTGTTCGGGGCTGACGCCCCAGCGGTCCTGGTTGCTGGTTCGTTGCCGGCCCGTGTCGCTCAGGCCCGCGTAGTCGATGCCCTGCATCGGCGCTTGCTCCCCTCCCCGGTCATGGTGAAAAACCCTAGTGCAGGCGCGCGATGATTTCGTCGCGCACGGCCGAGCGTCGCGCCTTGCCGGCGTCGTCGCGCAGCGGCGTGTCGACGAACTCTATGAACTCGGGGGTGGGCGGCACCTTGTAGCCCGCCAGCTGGCCGCCCACGAACGCCCGCACATCCGCGGCGCCCAGCTCGGACTCGGCCGACAGGTGCACCAGCGCGTACGGGACCTGCCCCAGGTCCGCATGCGGGACACCAACGACCAGGCAGGACAACACTTCCGGATGCGCCGACAGCGCGTTTTCGATCTCGGCCGGATAGACGTTGCGGCCGCCGACGGTGAACATGTCCACGCGGCGGTCCGACAGATACAAAAAGCCGTCGACGTCGAAATAGCCCAGGTCGCCCAGCGAATCCCAGCCGTCGCGGGTTTTCGCGGTGGAACCGATGTACCGGTAGGTGGGCGCGCTGCCGGGGCTCCGCCGCATGTAGATCTCGCCGACCACCCCGGGTGGGCATTCGTTGCCGTCGTCGTCGAGCACCTTCATCTCGCCGGCGACCACCACGCCGACCGAGCCGGGGTGGGTCAGCCACTGGTCGCCGGAGATGAACGTCAGCGCCTGTAATTCGGTGCCGCCGTAGAGTTCCCACACCTTCTCCGGACCCAGCAGGTCGATCCACGCGCGCTTGACGACGGGCGGGCACGGCGCGGCCAGATGCCACAGGCGCCGGATCGACGAGAGGTCATAGCGGTCCGGGTCTGCGCGATACACCGGCAGCAGCCGCTGCATGATCGTCGGCACGGTCACCAGGAATGTCACCCGGTATTCGCCGACGAGCCGCAGGAACTCGTGCGGGTCGAACCGGCTCATCAGCACCAGATGCTGGCCCATGATCAGGGCGACGACCGCGACCGTGAACCCGGTGTTGTGGGTCAGCGGCACCGGCACCAACGTGGTGTCGTCCTCCTGCGCGCCCAGCGGATAACCGATCGCCGGCGGGATCCTGCTGTCGCCCCCGGCCTCGATGAGCTTGGGCCGCCCGGTGCTTCCGCCGGAGGCCATCGACTTCCAGCACGGCGACACGGCTTCGGGTAGGGGGTCATCGGAGAACCCGTCAGGCACGAAATTGGGTGGAATGCAGGGTATTCCAGGGTGCTCCCGACCCACCAGCAGCGTCGGCCGGCGCAATTCCAGCAGGCCCTCGAGTTCGGCGTCCGGCAGCCGCGGCGACAGCGGCTGCGGCACCGCGCCGAGCTTCCAGCACGCCACCGCGGCCTGTATCCACTCGATCGAGTTGGGCAGCACGATCGTCACGTAGTCACCGACGCCGACGCCGCGCTCGGCATACGCGCGCGCCAGGCGGTTGGTGGACGAGTCCAGTTCGGCGCGGGTGATGGTCCGACCGTCGCAACTGACGGCGGGCGTGTCGGGGGCTTGCGCCGCCAGCTGCGAGATCTGGGTGCCGATCGGCGCGGTCACTGATAGGCGCCTTGGCGCTCGAAGATCTTGCGCGGGTTGTCGACGAGCATGGTCTGCAACTGTTCGTCGGTGACGCCGCGCGCCTTCAGCGCGGGGATCACGTCGTTGTGGATGTGCAGGTAGTGCCAGTTGGGCGCCGCCACCGCGAGCATCTCCTCGGGCAGCGCGTCGAAGTAGCAGTTCGCGTCGTGGGAGAGCACCATCTTGTCCGCGTGTCCGCGCTCGCACATCTTCGCGACGATGTCGACCCGCTCCTCGAACGGCAGGATCACGTCGATGCCGAACCGGTCCATCCCCAGGTAGGAGCCGGCGGAGATGAGCTCCTCGAGGTAGCCGACGTCGGTGCTGTCGCCGGAGTGCCCGATGATCACCCGGCTCAGGTCGACGCCCTCCTCCTCGAAGATGCGCTGCTGCTCGAGCCCGCGGCGCAGCCCGGCGTGGGTGTGCGTCGAGATCGGCACCCCGGTGCGCTTGTGCGCCTGGGCGACGGCGCGCAGCACCCGCTCGACGCCCGGGGTGAGGCCCGGCTCGTCGGTGGCGCACTTGAGGATGCCGGCCCGGATGCCGGTGTCGGCGATGCCCTGCTCGATGTCGCGGACGAACATGTCGGTCATGACCTCCGGGCCGCCCAACTGCGCGCCCGGGCCCATGTAGTGGAAGCAGAACGGGACGTCGTTGTAGGTGTAAAGCCCCGTCGCGACAACGATATTGAGGCCGGTCTCGGCGGCCACCCGCGCGATCCGCGGGATGTATCGGCCCAGCCCGATCACCGTCAGGTCGACGATGGTGTCGACGCCGCGGGCCTTCAGCTCGTTGAGCCGGGCGACGGCGTCGGCCACCCGCTTGTCCTCGTCACCCCAGGCTTCGGGGTAGTTCAGCGCTATCTCGGTGGTCATGATGAACACGTGCTCGTGCATGAGCGTGACGCCGAGGTCGGCGGTATCGATGGTTCCGCGGGCGGTATTCAGTTCGGACACAAGCCTGATGCTAGGCCGTTCGTCCGGGCAGCGGAACGTCGTCAGGGACCTGGTGCACGACCTGGGCGTCGCCGGTGTCCAACGCGGCGAGCGCGGCGTCGGCGACGACGTTGGTGGCGTAGCCGTCGTACGCCGACGGTCCCTCGACGAAACGCTGTGCCACCGACGTCAACCAGGCCGCGTCCTGCGCGCGATAGGCGGCGTCGAATCGTTCCAGCCAGGTGCCCGGCGGTTTCTCGGCGGAGGGTGGGCCGAGGGTGAGGCCGCCGCGGCTGGCGATCACATCGAGCCCGATGTCGTAGTGCATTGCCGGGCCGCGACCGAGTTGCAGCACCCCGAGGATGCCGGACTGCGACGTCAGCGTCACGGCGACGGCGACCGTCGATCCGTCGTCGCTGGCTTTGGCCATGGCGCCGACGGTGCCGACCTCCTCACCGGTAATCCAGCGGAACAGGTCGATGTCGTGTGCGGCCGAACTGCTGACCAGTTGACGCGCGTCAAAGTTGTTGACAGCCAACGGGTTGTGATGCCGCTGAGTGATCAGGACGGGCTCGCCGACCCGCCCGGACCGTACGGCGGCGCGGATACGCCGGTAGTCGGGGTCGTAGCGCCGCATGAAACCGACCTGGACGAGTCGACGGCCGACTTCCCTTTCGGCGTTGACCAGTCGCAGGGATTGCTCGGCGGAGACCGTCAGCGGTTTTTCGCAGAGCACGTCGACGCCGCGGGCCATGCACGCCTGCACGATCGCGTAGTGGGTGTCGTCGGCGCTGGCCACGACGACGGCGTCGACGTCGGCAACGGCCACGCAGTCCAGCGGGTCGTTGAACACGCGGGCACCCGGAATCCGGACCGCGGCACGCTCGGCGAACGGCCGGTGGCTGTCCGCCACCGCACAGATCCGCGCCGACGGTGCCAGGCCGGCGAAGATGTCCAGGTGATGCAGACCCATCGCACCCACGCCGCACAGGGCCAGTCGCACCGCACTCATCGCGGTATCTCCACCCAACGAGCGTCGGTGACCGACGCGGCCACCGCGGCATGAATCGTCGTCGCCCGCAACCCGTCGCTGAACAGCGGCAACCCGTCTGGCGGCGCACCGGTGCGCACACCCTCGTAGACGTCGGCGACGAACAGGTCGAAACAGTCCTGGTATCCCTGCGGGTGGCCGCCGGGCAGCAGCGAATAGCGCGCGTTGCGCTCATCGAGCACGGCCCTGTCGCGGGTCAGCAGCGTGTTGCCGCGCAACCCGCCCACGACCAGGTCGTCCGGGTGTTCCTGGTCGAAAAGCATCGCGACGTCTCGACCGTCGAAGGAGAACGACAGTTGGTTCTTGCGGCCCGGCGAGGTCTGGCTGACGACAACGCTGCCGATCGCGCCGAGATCGGTGCGGAATGCCACGACGGCTCCGTCGTCCGGGCGGGCGGCACCCGCCGACGCGCTGCCTTCGGCGGCGACGAGGGCGGTAATCCGGTGTCCCGTAACAAATTCCATCAGGTCGCACCAGTGTGACCCGATGTCGGCGAAGGTCATCGACAGACCCGTTTGCCTGGGGTCCGACCGCCAGCCGCAGGGAGCGGCCGTCGCCATGTGGTCTTGGAGGTAACTGCCGTGGATCAGCCACACCGCGGTGTCGGCGATCCGCGAGCGGGCTTCACGCACCATCGGATAGAAGCGATAGATGAACGGCACCGCCGCCAGGGCCTGGGCCCGTTCAGCCGCGGCGACGAGCTCGCCGGCGTCCGCCACGGTGGTCGCCAGCGGTTTCTCGCAGATCACGTGCTTCCCGCTGGCCAAGGCCGCCAGCGCCGCGTCGCGATGCAGGTGGTTCGGCGTGCAGACATGCACGACATCGATGTCGTCCGCGTCGATGATCTGTTCCTCCGTCGCCACGCGGTCGGCACCCAACTGCTCCGCGGCGATTCGACTCCGCTGCGGTGTGCTGGCACAGACTGCGACCAGCTTGCCGCCTGCTCGGTGCACGGCGCGGGCATGCACTGACCCGACCATGCCGGCGCCGATCAGCGCGCTGCGCAGCTCCGGTAGCACCAACACCTCCTGAGGCAGGGTCCGTTAGGAAAGTACGGTGCCACGCGCCGCTTCGGCTCGCATACACTCAACGACCACTATTTCTCAACGCCACGGGAGTCCACCGTCATGCTGCTCAACCCCAACAACCTGACCCGTCGCTACCCCGACGCGCGCTCGGCGGAGATCATGGCGGCGACCGTCGACTTCTTCGAGAACCGTGGCAAGGCCCAGCTCAAGCACGACGCACGCGAGCGCGTCTGGTATTCGGACTTCCTCGACTTCATCGCCAAGGAGCGCATCTTTGCCTCGCTGCTGACGCCGTCCGAGTACGGCGCCTCCGATTGTCGTTGGGACACCTACCGGATCAGCGAGTTCGCCGAGATCATCGGCTTCTACGGGCTGAGCTACTGGTACCCGTTCCAGGTGACCGCCCTGGGCCTGGGCCCGATCTGGATGAGCGACAACGAGGACGCCAAGCGCAAGGCCGCCGCCCAGCTGGAGCAGGGCGAGGTGTTCGCCTTCGGCCTGTCCGAGAAGGCGCACGGCGCCGACGTCTACCAGACCGACATGATCCTGACGCCGTCCGAACACGGCTGGACGGCGAGCGGCGAGAAGTACTACATCGGCAACGCCAACGTCGCGCGGATGGTCTCCACCTTCGGCCGCATCGAAGGCGCGGACCCGGAGTATGTGTTTTTCGTCGCCGACTCCCAGGATGACCGGTACGACTGCAAGAAGAACGTGGTGAATTCGCAGAACTACGTGGCGAATTACGCGCTGAACGAATACCCCGTCACCGAGGCGGACCTGCTGCACCGCGGCATGGGCGCCTTCCACGCCGCGCTGAACACGGTCAACGTCTGCAAGTACAACCTGGGCTGGGGCTCGGTCGGAATGTGCACCCACGCCTTCTACGAGGCCATCACGCACGCCGCCAACCGGCACCTGTACGGCACCGTCGTGACCGACTTCAGCCATGTCCGACGGCTGCTCACCGACGCCTACGCCCGGCTGGTCGCCATGCGGTTGGTGTGCACCCGCGCGTCGGACTACATGCGCAGCGCCGCGGCCGACGACCGTCGCTATCTGCTGTACAGCCCGCTCACCAAGGCCAAGGTGACCAGCGAGGGCGAGCGGGTCATCACCGCGCTGTTCGACGTCATCGCCGCCAAGGGCGTGGAGAAGGACACGTTCTTCGAGACCGTCGCCCAGGAGATCGGCATGCTGCCGCGGCTCGAGGGCACCGTGCACATCAACATCGGCCTGCTGGGCAAGTTCATGCCCAACTTCCTGTTCGCCCCCGACGCCGCGCTGCCGCTGATCGGCCGCCGCGACGACAACGCCGACGACACCTTCCTGTTCAACCAGGGCCCCACCGGCGGGCTGGGCAAGGTGCGCTTCCACGACTGGCGCGCGTCCTTCGACGCCTACGCCCATCTGCCCAACGTCGCGTTGCTGCGCGAGCAGATCGACGTGCTGGCCGAGATGCTGGCATCGGCGACCCCGGACGCCGCGCAGCAGAAGGACATCGACTTCGCGTTCGGCGTGGGCCAGATCTTCGCGCTGGTGCCCTACGGGCAGCTGATCCTTGAGGAAGCGTCGTTGTCCGGAGTGGACGAGGCCCTGCTCGACGAGATTTTCGGCCTGCTGGTCCGCGACTTCAACAGCTACGCAGTCGAACTCAACGACAAGGCTGCCACCACCGACGCGCAGGCCGCGTTCGCGCTGCGGATGATCCGTCGTCCCGCCAACGACTCCGCGCGCTACGACAAGGTGTGGAACGAATTCGTGCTGCCGCTCAACGGGGCATACGAAATGCGGCCGTGACGCGGCATTGACTATGACGCAGCTCACAGTAGAATGACCAGTGGTCATCTGTCGTGAGGAGGCGCCATGCCGACGGTCACCTGGGCACGTGTCGATCCGGCCCGCCGCGCGGCCGTCATCGAGGCGTCGGAGGCCGAGTTCGGGGCGCATGGGTTCTCCAACGGCAGCCTGAACGTCATCGCCCGCAAGGCGGGGGTCGCCAAGGGCAGCCTGTTCCAGTACTTCGCGGACAAGCGTGACCTGTACACGTTCATCACCGACATCGGCAGCCAGCGCGTGCGGGCCTACATGGAGGCCCGCATCCGCGAACTCGACGCGAGCAGGCCGTTTTTCGAATTCCTGACCGACCTGCTCGACGACTGGGTCGCCTACTTCGCCGAACATCCGAAAGAACGCGCCCTGCACGCGGCCGCGACGCTCGAGGTCGACACCGACGCCCGCATCAGCGTACGGTCCGTCATTCACCGCCACTACCTGGAAGTGTTGCGGCCCTTGGTGCGTGACGCGCAGGCGCGCGGCGACCTGCGCGCGGATTCCGACACCGACGCCCTGCTTTCCCTGCTGCTGTTGATCTTTCCGCACCTCGCGCTGGCGCCGTATATGCGCGGCCTGGATCCGGTGCTGGGCCTGGACGAGCCGTCGCCGGATCAGCCGAAGTTGGCGGTGCGCCGGCTGGTCGCGGTGCTGCAGGCCGCCTTCGCCGTGAGCGCCACAGTTACCGAGGAGGTCACATGACACGTACGCATTCCGGCTCGATGGTCGCGGGCGGACTCAACTGGAACAGCCTGCCGCTCAAGCTGTTCGCCGGCGGCAACGCCAAGTTCTGGAATCCCGCCGACATCGACTTCTCTCGCGACCGCGAAGACTGGGAGCGGCTGACCGACAGGGAACGTGACTACGCGATCCGGCTGTGCGCCCAGTTCATCGCGGGCGAGGAGGCGGTCACCGAGGACATCCAGCCGTTCATGTCCGCGATGCGGGCCGAGGGGCGCCTGGGCGACGAAATGTATTTGACGCAGTTCGCCTTCGAGGAAGCCAAGCACGTCCAGGTGTTCCGCATGTGGCTCGATGCCGTCGGCGTCACCGAGGACCTGCACGGGTATTTCGACGCGATCCCCACCTACCGCGAGATCTTCTACGAGGAGTTGCCGAACAGCCTCAACGCGTTGGCCACCGACCCGTCACCGGCCGCCCAGATCCGGGCGTCGGTGACCTACAACCACATCGTCGAGGGCATGCTGGCGCTCACCGGCTACTACGCCTGGCACAAAGTGTGTGTGGGACGCGGCATCCTGCCCGGCATGCAGGAGCTGGTGGCGCGCATCGGCGACGACGAGCGGCGCCACATGGCGTGGGGCACGTTCACTTGCCGGCGCCACGTCGCCGCGGACGACGCCAACTGGACCGTGTTCGAAGACCGCATGAACGAGCTCCTGCCCGTCGGCCTGCGCCTCACCGAAGAGGGATTCAGCCTGTACGGCGACGAGCCGCCCTTCGGCCTGTCGCGGGAAGAGATCATGCAATACGCCGCGGACAAGGGCATGCGGCGGTTCGGCACGATCAGCAGCGCCCGTGGGCGTCCCCTCGGCGAGATCGACCTGGACTACTCGCCGGTGCAGCTCGAGGAAACCTTCGCCGACGAGGACGCCCGCGCGCTGGCCGCCGTCTAGACCTCAGCCCACCCAGACGGTCTTGGCGTTGCAGAACTCTTTGATGCCGAGGTCGGCAAGCTCGCGGCCGTAGCCGGACCGCTTGACGCCGCCGAAGGGGAGCTCGGGGTAGGACACGGTCATCCCGTTGATGAAGACGCCCCCGGCCACGATGTCGTCGATGAAGCGCTCTTGCTCGGCCTCGTCCTGCGTCCACGCGTTGGAGCCGAGCCCGAACGTGGTGGCATTGGCGATCTCGATGGCCTCGTCGATGTCCTGCGCGCGGTACACCGACGCGACCGGGCCGAACACCTCCTCGGTGTACAGCGCCATGTCCTTTTTGATGTCGGTGACCACCGTCGGCGGGTAGAACCACCCCGGCCGATCCAGCCGCGCGCCGCCGCAGCGGACCTTCGCGCCGGCGGCGACGGCGGCGTCGACCTGGTCGGCGATCTCGTCGCGGCCCGATTCGGTGGCCAGCGGACCCACGTCGGTGTCCGGGTCGGTCGGGTCGCCGATTTTCAGCGCCTCCATCTTCTCCACGAACTTGTCGACGAACGCGTCGTAGATGTCGGTGTGCACGATGAACCGCTTGGCGGCGATGCAGGACTGGCCGTTGTTCTGCACTCGGCCGGTGACCGCGGTGCTGACCGCGTCGTCCAGGTCGGCCGACGGCATCACGATGAACGGGTCGCTGCCGCCGAGCTCGAGCACGGTGGGCTTGATCTCGTCGCCGCAGATGGCGGCGACGGACTGGCCGGCCGGCTCGCTGCCGGTGAGTGTGGCTGCCGCGACGCGGGGGTCGCGCAGGATGCGCTCGACGGCGCTCGACGAAACGAGCAGCGTCTGGAAACAGCCGTCGGGGAAGCCGCCGCGGGCGATCACGTCGGCGAGGTAGAGCGCCGACTGCGGCACGTTCGAGGCGTGCTTGAGCAGGCCGACGTTGCCCGCCATCAGCGCCGGCGCGGCGAACCGGACGGCCTGCCACAGCGGGAAGTTCCACGGCATCACGGCCAGCACCACGCCCAGCGGTTGCCAGCGGGTGTATGCCTTGGACGCGTTGACCTTCGACGCGTCGGCCGGCTCGTCGGCCAGCAGCGCCTCGGCGTGCTCGGCATAGTAGCGAAAACCCTTGGCGCACTTGATCGCCTCGGCCTTCGCCGACTTCAGCGTCTTACCCATCTCCAGGGTCATCATGGCGGCGGTCTGGTCGGCCTCGGCCTCCAGCAGGTCGGCGGTGGCGTTGGCCCACTCGGCGCGCTGGGCGAACGTGGTGTTGACGCGGTAGTCCAGGAACCGCTCGTAGGCGCGCGCGATGGCAGCGTCGACTTCGTCGTCGGTTGCCGCGGTGAAGGTCTTGACTGTCTCCCCGGTGGCCGGGTTGATCGTGGCGATGGGCACGCTGACGTCCTTCGTTTGGATTGGTTTCGAAACGGCCAGTCTCCAGCGTGCCACTAGTGTTGGCCAAGGGAGGTAGCGGATGAGTACACCGGCGCAGCTGATGGTCAAGTGCCTGGAAAACGAGGGCGTCGAGGTGGTCTTCGGACTGCCCGGCGAGGAGAACATCCGGTTCGTGCAGGCGCTCGCGTCGTCGGAGATCCGCTACGTGCTCACCCGCCACGAGCAGGCGGCGGCGTTCATGGCGGAGATGTACGGCCGGGTCACCGGGCGCGCGGCGGTGGTGTCGGCCACCCTGGGCCCGGGGGCGATCAACATGCAGCTCGGGGTGGCCGACGCGACCACCAACAGCACCCCGTTGGTCGCGATCTCCGCGCAGGTCGGCCAGGATCGCCAGTTCAAGGAGTCGCACCAATACGTCGACCTGGTGTCGATGTACGCCCCGATCACCCGCTGGGCGGCCGGGGTGCCGACCGTGCAGGCCATCCCGGAGATGTTCCGCAAGGCGTTCAAGCTCGCCGAGACCGAGCGCCCGGCATCGGTGTACCTCGCGGTGCCCGAGCACATCGACGCCGACGACGCCGACTACTCCGACCTCGCGCCGCTGCCGCGCAACGTCGTCCGCGCCGACGCGCCGGCGTTCCGCCAGGTGGCGCGGGCCGTGGACATTCTGCGCAACGCCAAGCGGCCGGTCGTGCTGGCCGGGCACGGCGCGGCCCGCAGCGACGCGACCGCGGCCCTGATCCGCTTCTCCGAGCAATTCGGTATCAAGGTCGCCAACACCTTCCACGGCAAGGGCGTGATGCCCGACGACCACCCCAACAGCATCGGCACCCTCGGGTTCATGCGGCACGACTACGTCAACTTCGGCTTCGACAACGCCGACGTGATCATCGCGGTCGGCTACGAGCTGCAGGAGTTCGACCCGGTGCGGATCAACCCGAAGGCCGACAAGAAGGTCATCCACGTGCACCGCTTCCCGGCCGAGGTGGACATGCACTATTCGGTCGACGTCGGGATCATCGGTGACATCAGCGCGTCGCTGGACGCGCTCGCCGAGGCGCTGGACGGCCACAGCTTCGACGGCGCCGACGACGTTCCGGGATCGGGCCTGCTGGCCGAGGAATTCGAGCGGGGACAACAGGATTCGCGCTACCCGCTGGCGCCGCAGCGGGTGGTCGCCGACACCCGCGCGGCCCTGGGCCGCAGCGACGTCGTGCTGGTGGACACCGGCGCCACCAAGATGTGGATGGCCCGGCTGTATCCGACCTTCGAGCGCAACACCTGTCTGGTCTCGAACGGGTTGTCCACCATGGGTTTTTCGTTGCCGGGCGCACTCGGGGTCAAGCTGGCCCGGCCCGACGCGAAGGTGCTGGCCGTGGTCGGCGACGGTGCCTTCCTGATGAACTCGCAGGAGATCGAGACCGCCGTCCGCGAGAAAATCCCGCTGGTGGTGCTGATCTGGGATGACGGCGGCTACGGGCTGATCGAGTGGAAGATGGATCTCGAACTAGGCGGCCACTACTACGTGAAATTCGGCAACCCGGACGTGGTGAAGTATGCGGAAAGCTTCGGCGCGAAGGGATATCGCATCAACAGCGCCGACGAGCTGCTGCCGACGCTGCGGAGCGCGCTCGACGACGACGGCGTGTCGGTGATCGCCTGTCCGGTGGACTACTCCGAGAACCTGCGGTTGACCGACCGGCTCGGCGAACTGGACGAGACGCTGGGGTAGGGCGGCCGGTCAGGTGGCCTCAGCGCAGCACCGCGGCGCCGTACCAATGACAAAGCAGCAGGGCCACTTCGACGTCGAGCCGGTCGTCCGCGATGGGCCGGCCGCGGCGCTCGACCGCCCGGTTCACGCGATACTTGACCGAGTTGGAGTGCAGGTGGAGTTCCTCGGCGGCCGCCTTGTGGCTGGACCCCGTGCGCAGGTACACCCGTAGCGTTTCGCGCAGCCGTTCGTCGGCTTCGGTGTCGGACGCCAGCGGCCCGAGGACCTCGCACACCCACGCCGCCGCGGCCTCCACGTTCTCGCCGACCAGAGCCGCGACCGCCAGGCCCGGATCGTTGGGGGAGACGACGCGGCGCGCGGCCGTCCCCGACGCCATCGCCACCGAACGCCCGTGTTCCGCCTGCTGATGCGAGCGGCGAAAGCCCTCGACGCCCGGCAGGGGATTGCCGGTGGCGATGGACGGCCCGTCGGGTGCCGCGGCGGCAAACGTGCGGATGGCGGCCAGCGCATCCGAGTCCGACGGCACCGGAATCCAGGCCCACCCGGTGACGCGGTCCATCGAGATGAACAGCGGATTCTCTTTAGCACCAACAGATTCGGCAAGCCGCTGCGCAAAACGTTCCATGGCGTCGAGTTCGCCGCCTTCGGCGGATTCGCCACACCACATGACGACCCCGACGTGGGTGCGCCGCAGCGGGTAGCGGATCGCGATGGTGGCCGCGTCGACATCCACGTTGCCACCGGTCAACAGCTCCCGAACATGCAACGCCCGCAGCGCGTTTCGATTGCCCAGCCAGCGGTCGCGTTCGTCCTGATAGGTGGCGACCACGCGCTGCGAGACCAGGTCGATGTACGCGAACGACACGGCGGCCATATCTTCGTACACGTCCAGGCTCAGCTGCGGGTCCAGATCGCAGGCCCGAATCTCGTCGAGCACCACGTTCAGTGCCGCCCGGTGACCGAGCCGGTAAGCCCGCACCAGCGCGTCGGCGGACACCTCGCGCTGGGCCAGCCGCCGGGCGTACTCCAGCGCGGCCGTCGGGGGCTCGATGTGCTCGACGGGTATGCCGTTGCGGATCGCCGAGAAGAACGTGTCGACGCTGGACGCGACGGTGTCGCGCAGTAGCTGAATCAGGTGGGCGTCGCCGGCCAACTCGGTGATCTTGGTGACCACCAGCTGCTGAATCGACCGCGTCGTGGCCTCCAGCTGGTCGTCGAGCCTGCTGGCGACGTGCGCCGCGGTCTTGGCAACGAGTGCGCGATCGGTGCGACTGCCGTCCGCCCCCATGATCCGAACGTAGTTGGCGTTGTCCCGCCAAGACAACAGTGCGGCGATAGTTGGTCCGCGCGCGACGTCGACCCGCGGGCGCAAGCTCCGTAACTTTTCTGGAATTCAGTGCCGTGAGCCGAAATGCTCAGTTATTCAACGCAAGTAAAGGACCACAAATGACAGCCCTCGATGTGCACGACCTCGACACCGTCGACCTGGCCGATCCGGCCGTGTGGAACGACGGCCCCCCCTACGAACTCTTTGCGCGGATGCAGCGCGAGGCGCCCGTGCACTTCAGCCCGCAACACAACCGACCGCAAGAGGGCGGCTTCTGGGACATCACGACCTTCGAGGGCGTGCGTGCGGTCAGCCGTGACTACAAGACCTTCTCCTCCGAACGCCGCGGCATCTTCCATTGGGATGAGATCAGCGACGGCCTCGGGCTGGACATTCAGCGCCTGCAGATGATTTCGATGGACCCGCCCCGCCACGACCGACTCAAGGCGCTGGTGATCAAGGAGTTCACCCCGGAAGTTATCGCCAAGCACACCGATCACGTCAACCAGATCATCAGCGGCGTCCTGGACAGCGTGGCCGATAACGACCGCTTCGACCTGGTTGCCGACGTTGCGCGGCCCATTCCGGCCCGGGTGATCGGCTCGCTGCTGGGGACTCCTCCCGAGGACGACGAAACGCTGGTGCACTGGACGAACGTGTTCACCGCGTTCGAAGACCCGGAGATCCGGAAGCAATGGGATGACCCCATGGCGGTGATGGCCGAAATCCTTGAATACGTCAATAACAGAATCGCTTTGGCTCGTAGCGGCGACATTTCGCTGAGCGGGAAGCTCCTCACCGCCATGATGGACGCCGAGGTCGACGGCGAGAAGCTCAACGAGATGGAGATCGCGTTGTTCTTCGTCTTGCTGATGTCGGCGGGTAACGACTCGACCCGAGCCACCTACACCGCGACCATGCTTGAGTTGCTGCGCAACCCGGAACTGGCCCAACAGCTACGCGAGCAACCCGAGCTGATTCCGGCGGCGGTGGAGGAAGGCCTGCGCTGCTACCCCGCGTTCGCGTTCATGGCCCGCGGGGCAACCCGTGACGTGGAGTTGCAGGGCAAGCAGATCAAAGAGGGCGATCGCCTGCTGCTGTGGTACATCGCCTCCAACCGCGACGAGAGCGTCTTCCCGAATCCGCACACCTTCGACATCACCCGGCCCAACCTCGCTGACGCACACCAGGCCTTCGGCGGGCGGGGACGGCATTTCTGCCTGGGCACCAACCTCGCGCGCCTCGAGCTGAGGCTGTGGATCCAGCAGACCCTGGAACGCTTCCCCGACCTGACATTGGACGGTGAACCGACCCGGGTACGAGCACTGTTCCTCAACCAGTACAACTCGGTACCGGTGCGGCGCTCATGACTGCGACCGAACAGCAGACCCGGGCCAGGCCCGCCTACCGCGAGGTCGAGGTCGACGTCGAAGTTCGGCGCCGGGAGGCGGTGTCCGACGGCGTCGTCACGCTGACCCTCGCCGACCCGACCGGCGCCGACTTGCCGGAGTGGGCCCCCGGCGCGCACATCGACCTGCTGCTGACGCCGTCGCTGGTGCGGCAGTATTCGCTGTGCGGCGACACCGCCAACCGGGCGGAGTGGCAGGTCGGCGTGCTGCTGGACCCCGACAGCCGCGGGGGATCGCAATTCGTGCACGACAAGCTGCACGAGGGCACCACGGTGCGGGTCCGCGGGCCGCGCAACCACTTTCCGCTGGTGGGGTCGCCGCGGTACCTGTTCATCGCCGGCGGCATCGGCGTCACCCCGATGATGCCGATGATCGCGGCGGCCGAGGCGGCGGGCGCGGACTGGCGTCTGCTCTACGGCGGCCGGACGCTCGCGTCGATGGCCTTTGTCGACGGGCTGCGGCGGCACGGCGACCGGGTCTCCGTCTGCGCGCGAGATGCGCAGGACGCCAGGGACTTCCGGGCTAACCTCGCGGCGGCCCTGTCCGAGCCGGGCGAGAACACGCTGGTGTACTGCTGCGGACCCGAAGGTTTGCTGACCGCCGTCGAGGACGCGTGCACGACCTGGCCGGACGGCAGTCTGCACATCGAGCGCTTTTCCGCGAAGGCGCTCGCGGAACCGTCGCCCGGCGCGCTGGACACCTTCGAGGTGGAATGCCAACGCTCCGGCATCACCCTGACCGTGCCGGCCGACAAGTCGATCTATGCGGCATGCGAGGAAGCCGGCGTCGACGTGCTCGGCTCCTGCATGGAAGGTGTCTGCGGCACCTGCGAATGCGACGTCCTCGAAGGCGAACCCGATCACCGCGACTCGGTGCTCAACGACGCCGAGAAGGCCCGCAACGACGTGATGATGACCTGCGTTTCACGCTCCCGCTCAGAAAGGTTGGTGCTCGACCTATGAGATCCAACTATCCGTTCAATTGCTGGTATGTCGCCGCGACCACCGACGAGGTGGGGGACGGCCTGCTGGGGCGCCGCCTGCTCGGCAAGTTCGTCGTCCTGTACCGGCGGGGCTCCGGAGACGTGGTGGCCATGGAGGACCGTTGCCTGCATCGGGCCTATCCGCTGTCCGCCGGCCGTCGCGACGGTGACCGATTGGTGTGTGGCGCCGACGGTTTCGTCTACGACTACGACGGCCGCCTGATCGACGTGCCGTCGCAGGAGAACGTGCCGCCCGGCGCGCGGGTACGCACCTACCCCGTGTACGAGCGGTCGCCGTTCGTGTGGATCTGGCTGGGGGATCCCGGCATCGCCGCGCTCCGCCCACCGCCCCGCATCCCGTGGTACGGCGACGGCACCGGGTGGGCGAGCACCACCGAGGTGTTGTGCGTCGAGGCGAATTACCTGCTGCTGCACGAGCATTACCTCGACCTGACCGACGTTTTCGTGTTGCACCCGGAGGTGGTGCCGCCGAACGTCGAGGTGTTGCCGCAGCTCGACGAGGTCGAAGTCTCCGAGCGGTCGGTTTCCTACTCCCGGCAGATACCGGCGAGCGGCCTCGCGCCGTGGGAGGCCGAGATCACCGGCCTGCCCGCCGACACGCCCGGCGACCGGCGGGAGGAAGGCACATTCGTCTCCCCGGCGCTGCACGTGCAGCACTACGTCATCGCGGCCGGAGGTGAAAAGGCGTGCGCGGTCGCAAGGATTCAGGGCTTCACCCCCGAAACCCCGGGCACGACCCACGTCTTCCTGCAGATGGCGCGCGATTTCGCCACCGAGAAGGCCGAGGTCGGCGAGTTCCTGCGCACCATGTTCCGCGAGTGGGCGCTGCGCGACGCGGTGGTGCTACAAACGATTCAGCGTCGCCTGGACGAGGAACCCTTGCCCCGCCGCGACCTGAACGTCAAGGCCGACCGTGCCGCGGTGCGGGCGCGGCGCATCGCCATGGAGATGGTCGACGAGGAAACCGGGCGCGCGTCATACGGGAGAGTGGGCTATGCCAACGCAATTCGACTATGACGTAGTGGTGATCGGGTCGGGCTTCGGTGGATCGGTCGCGGCGCTGCGGCTGACCGAAAAGGGCTATTCGGTAGCCGTTTTGGAAGCCGGGCGGCGATTCGAGGACCACGAGTTCGCCAAGACCAACTGGCAGGTGCGCAAGTTCTTCTGGGCGCCGAAGCTGGGCTGCACGGGTATCCAGCGCATCCACATGCTGCCCGACGTGCTGGTGCTGGCCGGTGCCGGCGTCGGCGGCGGGTCGCTGGTGTACGCGAACACGCTGTATCAGCCGAAATCCGATGCGTTCTACAACGATCCGCACTGGGCGCACATCAGCGACTGGAAGGCCGAACTCGCGCCGTTCTACGACCAGGCCAAACGGATGCTGGGGGTGGTGACCAACCCGACGATGACCCCGTCGGACAAGGTGCTGCTCACGGTCGCCGAGCAGATGGGGGTCAAGGACTCCTTCGGGATGACACCGGTTGGGGTGTTCTTCGGACCGGACAACACCAAGGCGCCCGGCGTCGAGGTCGACGACCCGTTCTTCGGCGGGGCGGGCCCGCGCCGACGGGGTTGCCTGGAAGTCGGCGAGTGCATGACCGGCTGCCGGCACAACGCCAAGAACACGCTGCTGAAGAACTATCTGTACCTGGCCGAGGGGGCCGGGGCGCAGATCCACCAGCTCACGACGGTGGTCGGCGTGCGCCCACTCGACGGCGGCTACGCGGTGGACACAGTGCGGACGGGTTCCTGGCGTCAGCGCAGGGACTCGAATACCATTACGGCCGAACAGGTCATCTTCGCCGCCGGCACCTGGGGAACCCAGCAGCTGCTGCACCGGATGAAAGTGACCGGCGCACTGCCCGGCATCTCGGAACGGCTCGGGGAACTCACCCGAACGAACTCAGAGGCGATATCGACCGCGAGCGTCAAGCTCCGCGACCGCAACGGCGCGGACTTCACCAAGGGCGTCGCGATCACGTCGTCGATCCACCCCGACGACAAGACGCACATCGAACCCGTCCGCTACGGCAAGGGGTCCAACTCGATGGCGCTGCTGACGACGGTGATGACCGACGGCGGCGGCAGGGTGCCGCGCTGGCTGAAGTGGCTCGGGCAGGTGGCGCGTCACCCCGGCCAGGCCGCGTCGCTGTACGCCGGGTTGCGGGATTGGTCGCAGCGCACCGTGATTGCGCTGGTGATGCAGACGGAGGACAACTCGCTGACGCTGTTTCCCAAGCGGACGCGGCTGGGCCGGATCAAGCTGTCCTCCCGGCAGGGCCACGGCGTGCCGAACCCGACCTGGATTCCGGCGGCCAACGAAGCCGTACGCCGGATGGCCCGCGAGATCCATGGCGCGCCCTACAGCAGCGTCGGCGAGATCCTCGACATCCCCATGACCGCACACTTTTTGGGCGGCTGCGTGATCGGTGACTCCGCCGAGCGTGGCGTCATCGACCCCTACCATCGGATGTTCGGCCACCCGGGACTGCATGTCTTCGACGGTTCGGCGATATCGGCGAACATCGGGGTCAACCCGTCGCTGACCATCACGGCGCAGGCCGAACGGGCCACCGCCTTCTGGCCCAACAAGGGGGACGTCGATGCCCGGCCCGCCCTCGGTGCCGAGTACCGACGGCTTCGTCCGGTCGAGCCGCTCAAGCCGGTCGTGCCGGCGAGCGCGCCGGCGGCGCTTCGGCTGGGCTGACTTCGGGCACGTGGTCGAATGGTCGCATGCTCTTCCGCCAACTCGAATACTTCGTGGCGCTCGCCCAGGAACGGCACTTCGCCCGCGCGGCGGAAGCCTGCTACGTCTCGCAACCGGCGCTGTCGGAGGCCATCCGCAAACTTGAACAGGAGCTGAAAGTCCCGCTGGTCCGGCGCGGCCAGAAGTTCGAAGGCCTCACTCCCGAGGGGGAACGGCTGGTGCACTGGGCCAGACGCATTCTGGCCGACCGCGACGCCCTCAAACAGGAAGTCACCGCGCTGCAGACCGGCCTGACCGGCGAGCTTCGGCTGGGCGTCGTGCCCGCGGCCGCGACAACCGTTGCGCTGCTTACGGATCCGTTCTGCGCCGCGCATCCGCTGGTCCGCGTGCAGCTGGAGACGAGCCTGCGTTCGGCCGGAATCATCGAGCGCATCCGCCAATTCGATCTGGACGCGGGGATCCTGTACCCGGACCGGCAGGACACGGCCGATCTGCTGGTCACCCCGTTGTACGAGGAGCACCAGGTACTCCTCGCCGGCGGCGAACTGCTCACCGGCCCGCCGGAGACCATCAGCTGGCAGGACGCGACCCAGCTGCCAATGTGCTTGCTGGCGGAGGGAATGCGGGGCCGCCGGGTCATCGACGAGGCGCTGGCCAGCCGGGGGCTGACGGTGACGCCGCAGCTCGAAACCGATTCCGTGGTCTCGTTGCTCGCCCACGTTGGCACCGGCCGCTGGGCCAGCATCGTTCCGCAGACGTGGATCCGCACCCTCGGCGTTCCAGCGGGGGCAAGGAGCGAATCGCCAAGGCGCCCAAGCTCAAGCTCGCGCTGACCGCCGGCATCGGCTCGGACCACGTGGATCTCGACACCGCCAAGGAACGCGACATTACCGTCGCGGAGGTGACCTACAGCAACAGCATCAGCGTCGCCGAGCACGCGGTCATGCAGATCCTGACGCTGGTGCGCAATTTCGTCCCGTCTCATCGGTGGGCCGCCGACGGCGGCTGGAACATCGCCGACTGTGTGCAGCGCGCCTACGACCTGGAGGGCATGGACGTCGGCGTGATCGCCGCCGGGCGCATCGGTCGGGCGGTGCTGCGCCGGCTGGCGCCGTTCGACGTCAACCTGCATTACACCGACACGCGCCGACTGCCGCCGGAGGTCGAGACCGAGCTGAATTTGACGTTCCACCCCGACGTCGAATCGCTGGTGCGCGCGGTGGACGTGGTGTCCGTGCACTCGCCCCTGTACGCGGACACGCGGGCGATGTTCGACGAGAAGCTGCTGTCCTCGATGCGGCGCGGCTCCTACATCGTCAACACCGCCCGTGCCGAGGAAACCGTGCCCGAGGCGATCGTGGCCGCGCTGAACAGCGGTCAGCTCGCGGGGTATGCGGGCGACGTGTGGTTCCCGCAACCGCCGCCGCCGGATCACCCGTGGCGCACCATGCCCAACAACGCCATGACTCCGCACGTTTCGGGTACCACGCTGTCCGCGCAGGCGCGCTACGCCGCCGGCACCCGGGAGATCCTCGAATCGTGGTTCGCGGGAAAGCCCATCCGCCCGGAGTACCTGATCGTCGAGGGCGGCAAGCTCGCGGGCACCGGAGCGCTGTCCTACCAGAAGTAACCCCAGAAGTAGCAGCGTTGGCGATGGCCGTCGATCAGGCGTCCATCGCCGTTTATCCTCAGCCAGGTGTGGCTCTGGTTGACGTTTCGGCCGTGGTGGGCGCAATGGCCGGCGTACGCGCTGGTGCTGGCGCTGGGTCTGGTCCCGTTCATGCTGATCGGGAACTTGCCGGACCGGCGGTTATCCATGGTCTGGATTTGGCTGTGGCTTGTGGGCATCGCCGTCATCGCCCCGCTGTTCGGGCTGTTGTTGGCGGTGAAGAACACCCAGCGACAGGCCGACCTGCGCCCATTGGTGGCACAACTGCCGATACGCGCGTGCCGACAAGTGTCCGCGGCCCTGAAAGCCGGTCCCGTCCCCGCCGATCCGGCCATCCGGCATGTCGCGACGGTACTCGCGCAGCGGGCCCGGGCCACCGCCACCGGCTCGGCCAGACTGCTGGTCGGCGTGTCGGTGGTCAACGTGCTGGCCCAGACCGTGAGGTTCCTGGCGGATCCGCAGCACTTCAACCTGCTGGGGCTGGTGCTGATCGCCGCGTTTTCCGGGTGGGGCACGTATTACTGGAACTACGCGCGCCTGCTTGACGCGCGCTGCCAACTGCTCTGCAACGTCAGTGCAGCTTCACCACCGAACGCGGCGCCGTTCGCCAGCTACGCTGCCCATCCGGGCGGTCCCTGGGGGACTCCAGTAACAGGACCGTACGGCCCTCCAGCAGCACCGGGTGCACCCAGTCGCCCAGTTCGATAGGTTCGCCGGGGCCGGGCCGGCGATCGTCGGCGTCGCGGGCGACATCGACTGGCACGCGGGCACGCAGTTCATCGATGGTGGTCTCGCGGGGCAGCTCGTAGAGGCCCGGCAAGGTGATGAACAGCCCGTCGTTGCCGGACAGATGCAGGCCGACCGCGGCCAGCGCGCCCAGCACTCCGTCCTGGGTGCCGCCGTGCCCGGACAGGTGCACGCCCAGCCCCGCGGCGAGCTGCCGAGCCTGCGAGGTGCGCAGCACCTCGCGTTTCGCGCGCCGGCCGAAGTCAACGAGCGGCCCCGCTTGGAGGTGACCGGGTATGGCGACCACCAACCCGGGGTCGGCGTCCGGGGGACAGACGCGCTCGAGGAATCGTCCGGCGAGCGTGATGACGTCGGCCGCCACCGCGTCCGGGTTGCCGTCGGCGCTGCGCCAGGCCAGGCAGGCGCTGGAATTGTGTGTGGTGTAAGGGATTCGATCGTCGACGAGCAGTTGGTGCCGGGTCGCCCCGGCGGGGCTGCCCAGCCCGGCGTCCGCCAACTCGCGCAGCAGCGCCCGCGCGCGACGGCCGGTTCCGGGACTGCGCAGATCGTCGGTGTCGTCGATGCCGATGAGCAGGTCGACACCGGCGAGTGCGCGGGTCATGGGTTGACGACGAGCGTCGTGACGTCGCGCACCCAGCGATCGGTGCCGAGCTGAGTCCCGGTGAGCTTGACCGTGTTTCGTTTGGTGATGTTCAGGATGACCTGATCGGTCAGCTCGGCGGCGGCCAGCGTCTGCGCGGGGTCGCTGCCGTCCACCCGCACGCGTTCGACGGCACTGACGCCTGCGGCGGTCAGGACCGCCCGCACGGTCGGCCCGCGCTGGACCTGTGCGCCGTGAGACTGCGGCGTGGCGACCTCGACCTGCGGCAGGTCACGTAACTGGGCCATCGTGAAGCGGCTCAGGACGCGGCCGGCCTGCTGGACCGCCAGGCCGCCCTGCCCGTCGGTCGAACCAGCACAACCGGCGAGAAGCAGCGCAAACAGCAGGACTGGCAGGCGGCGGCGAGATATCCGCATATGCAGAGACTATTACCGTCAAAAACCGTATCCAAGGGTCAATTGGGGCGTAATGTTCCGCACGTGATGTTGCGGGTGACTGCTGGCCCGGTCGAACGTCTCGCGCTGCTGCGGGAAGTGGCCTTCCCCCTGCTGGCGGTCGTGCTGATCGTCGCGTACGCGGACATCCGCATCCCGATGGGGCTGCCCGGGCATCGCGGCCTGATCTGGCTGACTCTGTTGGTGGCGGTGGTTTTGACCACCCACCGACCGGCGACGGTCGTGGCGGTCGGGGCCGCGTCGACGCTGACGACGCTCGCGCTGCACTCGGGCGGCGCCGGGAGCATGCGCTACTTTGCGGCCGCGTTCCTGCTGTGCACGGTGGCCGCGTGGCCCCTTGCCCGACGACACCGCTGGCTGGTGGCACTCGCGGCCGCCCCGATTCATCTGGTCGCACTCCCCGGCACGGCCGAAAAGGTGCTGTTTCACCTGGGGTTCGGGCTCGCCGCCGGGCTCCTCGGCTGGGCCATCGCGGCGGTGCTGAGTCGGAAGGACGGCGCGCCATGACTTTACGAGTGGTTCCGGAGGGCTTGGCCGCGGTCAGCGCGGCCGTTGAGGCGATCACCGCCCGGCTCGCGGCCGCGCACGCGGCGGCGGCCCCGGTGGTGTCGGTGGTGGTGCCGCCGGCTGCGGACCCGGTGTCGGTGCAGGCCGCGCTCGAGTTCAGCGCGCAGGGCAGCCGGCACGAGGCGATCGCTGCCCGCGGTGTCGAGGTGCTGGGCCGCGCGGGCATCGGCGTCGCCGCGGCGGGCGCCGGTTACGCCGCCGGGGATGCAGCGGCCGCCGCTACGTATCTGGGAGCCGGCGGCTGACGATGCCGGCGCCGGTGTGGATGGCGTTTCCGCCGGAGGTGCACTCGGCGTTGCTGAGCGCCGGTCCGGGGCCGGGCCCGCTGCTGGCCGCCGCCCAGACGTGGACCGCGCTGGCCGCCGAGTACGACTCCGCGGCAGGCGAACTGACCGCAACGCTCGCGGGCGCGCAACAGGTATGGGAAGGCCCGACGGCGCTGACCTACGTCGCAGCGCACGGGCCGTATCTCGCGTGGCTGGTGCTCGCCAGCGCCGTCAGCGCTGAGGCGGCGGCGCAGCACGAGGCAGTGGCCGCGGCATACACCGCCGCGTTGGCCGCAATGCCGACGCTGGCCGAACTGGCCGCCAACCACGTCATCCACGGCGTCCTGGTGGCCACGAACTTCTTTGGGATCAACACCATCCCGATCGCGCTCAACGAGGCCGACTACGCCCGCATGTGGACCCAGGCCGCCACCGTGATGAGCACCTATCAGGCCACCACCGAGGCCGCGAAGGCCGCCGCCGGTGGTGGGGGTGGCGGAGGCGGAGGTGGGGGTGGAGGCGGCGGTGGCGGCGGTCGCGGGCAGTTCGCGCTGCCGACCCCGGCGGAGATATGGCAGATGCTGTTCGGCTTCAACGGTGAGCAGATACCGGGCCAGGGCCAACCTAATTGGAATCCGCTGCAGTACCTGCAGAACCTGTCCAGCTTCATCAGCGGCAACCAGAAAGCCATCGCCTATCTGCAGGAAAACCTGCCCGGCGCGCTGTCGAATCCGGCGCAGCTGCAGGCGCTGGCGGCCTACTTCTTCGCCTGGCAGACCTTCCGCGTCTTCAACTGGACGCTGCGGACCCTGCGCTTCCTGCTGCAGACGGCGCCGCTGTTGTCGCCGGCCGTGCTGAACCTGGCCGTGGTCAACCTGGCCGGCCTGGCCGGCATCGCGGGCCTGGCCGGCCTGGCGCAGCCGCCGCCGCCCGTGCCGGTCGAACCGGTCCCGGTGGGGACCGTGACCGAACTGCCGCCGGTCGCGCTGCTCGCCGCGCCCGTTCCGCCCGGCGCGCCGGCGCCGATGCCCTTGCCGTCCACCACACCCGTCAGTCCCGCGCCCGCCGCGCCCGCGGCCCCGCCGGCGCCGGTCACGGGTGTGGAGGGATTCACGTATCTGGTGAGTGGTCCGGGACCGGGCTTCGGGCCGACGCTGGGGGCGCGCATGCGGGCGGCCGAGCCGGCGTCGGATTCGGCGGCGACGGCCGCGGCCGCCGCGGCGGCGGTTCGTCGCGAGCAGGCGCGGGCCGCGCGGCGCCTGCGGACGGTGATCGACCGCGGGTACCGCTACGAATTTCTGCCCGCCGAGCCGGCGTCGGCTCAGGGCGCGGGCACGCTGGGGTTCGCGGGGACGGTGACCAAGGCGGAGCTGCGGCCCGCCGGACTGACCACGCTCGTCGGTGACGACTACGGCGGCGGCCCGAAGGTGCCGATGCTGCCCGAAAGTTGGATGGACCGGCCCGATTCGGGCGATGGATGACGAAAGGTATTCTGCTCGTGAGTTTTACGACGTTTGCACCGGAGATCAACTCTGCCCTGATGTATGCGGGAGCGGGTTCGGGGCCGATGGTGGCCGCGGCGACGGCCTGGGACGGGTTGGCAGCCGAATTATCCTCGGCGGCATCGTCATTCGGTGCGGTCACGTCGGGTCTGGTAGGACAGGCGTGGCAGGGCGCGGCGGCGTCGGCAATGGCGAACACCGCGGCCCCGTATGCGGCGTGGCTGGGTACGGTCGCCTCTCGCGCCGCCGCGGCCGCCACTGGTGCCCGCGTCCTGACGTCGGTGTACGAGGCAGCGCATGCCGCGACGGTGCACCCGGCGGCGGTGACGATGAACCGTTCCAACCTGGTGTCCATGGTCGTGTCAAATCTGTTCGGGCAGAACGCGCCCGCGATTGCGGCCATCGAGGCCGACTACGAACGGATGTGGGCGCAGAATGTGACGGCCATGGCGGGTTACCACTCGGGCGCATCGGCGGTCGCCGCGCAGCTGGCGCCCTGGCTGCAGCTGCCGAGCAACTTCAACATTGGCGTCGGCAACAAGGGCAGCCTGAACCTCGGCTCCGGAAACAACGGCGACACCAACCTCGGCATGGGTAACACCGGCAACAGCAACGTGGGTTCGGGAAACCACGGTGACGGCAACCTCGGCAGCGGCAACACCGGCGCGACCAACCTCGGCTCGGGCAACACCGGCGCGACCAATCTCGGCTCGGGCAACAGCGGCAAGCAGAACGTCGGCTCCGGCAATACCGGCAACCTCAACGTGGGCTCGGGCAACGCCGGCTCCGGCAACTTCGGCAGCGGCAACAAGGGCGACTCGAATGTCGGCTCCGGGAACATCGGCGGCGGCAACTGGGGCAACGGGAACATCGGCAGCGGAAACGTCGGCGGCGGAAACTCGGGCGCCGGGGGCACCGCGGGCGACGGCAACGTCGGCTTCGGCAACACGGGCAGCCACAACATCGGGTTCGGCAACACCGGCAACAACAACATCGGTATCGGGCTCACCGGTGACAACGAAGTGGGCATCGGCGCGCTGAATACGGGCAGCCACAACATCGGCCTGTTCAACTCCGGCACTGGCAACATCGGATTCTTCAACTCGGGCGACGGCAACATCGGCGTAGGCAACTCGGGTAACGGCAACTTCGGCTTCGGCAACGCCGGCGACGTCAACACCGGCGGCCTCAATGCGGGCAACACGAACACCGGCTTCGCGAACGCCAGCCCGTTGAACATGGGCCTGTTCAACTCGGGCGGCGGTAGCAACATGGGCCTGTTCAACTCGGGCGTCGGGCACAACGCGGGCATGTTCAACTCGGGACATGGGTCCAATGCCGGCAGCTTCAACTCTGGCGCCGGGTCCAACTGGGGCAGTTACAATTCCGGCGCCGGATTCGGCGGCAACTCCGGCTGGTTCAACTCGGGCAATGTGAACACGGGGTTCGGCAATGCCGGTGACATCAATACCGGCGCCTTCAACTCGGGCAACCTCAACACCGGGTTCGCGAGCGCCGTCAACACCAGTGCCGTGAACTCCGGCTTCGGCAACATCGGCACCGGGAATTCGGGCTTCTACAACACGACCACCACCGGCCACACCTCCGGCGCCCTGAACAACACCGCGAGCAGTGGCGGCGGCGGCGGTGGTGGCGGCGGAGGCGGTGGTGGCGGCGGAGGCGGCGGGGGCGGCGGCGCCGTTCCGATAACCGCCGGCTTCAACAACACGAGCGGCAAGTCCGGCAACGTGGGCATCGCGAACACCGGCATTCAGAACGTGGGCTACCTGAACCTGGGCAACCAGAACATCGGTCTGATCAACTCGGGCGGCAACCAGACCGGCGACGGCCTGAGCGTCGGCATCAACAACGCGGGGTTTAGCGGGTCGGGCATCTCGAACAAGGGCGACCTCAGTTCGGGCTTCTTCAACTCGGGCGACGGGATCGCGGGCTTTTTCCGTTAACGGGATTCGCCGATACGGGCAATGCCATCGGTGCGACGTACACGCTCAGCGGGGCGCGATGCCACCACGCGTGGTCGCTGCGCAACTCGGCCCAGGTGGTGAAGCGGTACTGGTAGAGCCGCGCTCGCACATATCGGGGCGGCGCGTCCGGGAAAGGGTTGTGCCGCAACAACCGTAGCGCCGGGCGGTCACCGCGCAACAACCGCTCCAGGAACGGCCGCAACCACGGCTGCGCATACGCGGGCGAGATGGCGGCGAACCACATCAGCCAGTCCAGCCGCAGGTGATACGGGGCCCATTGCCGCGGCATCCGGTGGACGTCGCCCGGCTTGCCCTTGAATCCGTATTCCCGCCAGACGGTCCCGTCGGTGATCCGGGGTTCGTCGGTGCCCTCGATCACCACCTCGCGGCGGACGCGGCCAATACTGCCGAACGCGCCGTACGTGTTGACCAGATGAAAGGCGTTGAATGACATGTTCATTCGCTGTCGCGGGGACAGCATGTTGCGCGTGGGCCAATAGCTCAGCACCAGGACCGTCGCGGTGCACGCGACCACCAGGCCGACGAACCACGAAGGCGGTTCCCCCAGCGCGGGCGCCGACGGCACGGGCAGCAGCGCCGACACCGACGACTGGTCGATCGCGCTGCACGCCAGGACGATCGTCAGCCAATTGAGCCAGGCGAAGTTCCCCGACGCGACCAGCCAAAGCTGGGTCACGACGATGATTGCCGCGGCCACGCTCGCCACCGGCTGTGGTGCGAACAACCCGAATGGCACGACGAGCTGGGCGAAATGGTTGCCCGCCACCTCGATTCGATGCAGCGGCCTGGGCAGGCGATGGAACAACCAGCTCAGCGGCCCGGGCATCGGCTGGGTCTCGTGGTGGTAGTACAGGCAAGTCAGATCGCGCCAGCACGCGTCGCCGCGCATCTTGATCAGCCCCGCGCCGAACTCCACGCGGAACACCAACCAGCGCACCAACCACAGCGTCAGCACAGGGGGAGCGGTTGCGCCGTTGCCGACGAAGATCATCAGGAAACCGCTCTCGAGCAGCAACGATTCCCAGCCGAACGAATACCACGCCTGTCCCACGTTGACGATCGACAGGTACAGGGCCCACAACGCGAACCACATCAGTATGGCGGCCCACAACGGCACCAGATCCGCCGCGCCGGCGACGATGGCCCCGGAAATCCCTGCGCCGAACCAGCAGACACTCGCAAACAGCCGATCCGAATAGCGGAACGCAAAGATGCTCGGCGAACTCCAGAAGGACCGGCCCGCCAAAAAGCTTGGTATCGGCAGTATTCCGTGCTCGCCGAGCAGTGCTCGGAACTGCATTGCGGCCGCCACGAACGCGATCAAGTAGATCGCCGCCACGCCGCGCTCGAGCACCATTGCGCCGAACCAATATTCGGGCGCCGAAAACCATCCCATGGCAGCAACTCCTCGGACGATGGTGTATCCCAGTCAAGCAGCCGCAAACCCCGCCAGCAAATGCTACGCAGTCGCAGGTGCCCGAGCGGGCAGCCGCACCACGCAGGTTGCCAGGGCGGCCAGCGAAATCAATGCCAGCAGTTGCACAGTGGCGGAATGGCCGGCGTAGCCGCCGACCGCCCGCCACGGATGCCGCGACAGCGCGGCCCCGGCCAGGATAAGGCCGCCGGCGCTCACCCAGACGGCCACCCGGTCGGTCTGGGGCCGATGTCCCAGCCGGTACCGCAGCCCGAAGGCCGCGGCCATCACCACGGCCCCGGCCACACCGGAAATGAGAGCACCGGCGGCCACCACCGCGATGGCGGCCCATGGGCCGGGATCCCATGCCCGCGTCGGCGGATCGCTTGGGCCCGTTCGTCCGGTGCGCCACAGCGCCAGGAACGCCAGCAACGGCAGCAGCGCGAGTCCGATCGCCAGGCCCGCCCGGTACAGGGAATTGGAGGTGAAGGTCAGCGTGATGGTGCCGGGGTCCCCGGGCGGTACCACCCAACCCTGCTGCCACCCGTTGACGGCGATCGGCGTCAACCTGACGCCGGCGGCGGTGCGCGCCACCCAGCCGGGGTTGATGCTCTCGGGGACGACCAGCACCCGAGCGGCGTTCGAGGCGGCGGCCCGCACCTCGCGGCGGTCGGCACCCCACGCGCCGGTCGCCGCGGAAGTGACTGTGGCCCCGGAACTCTCACCCGAACCCGAACCCGAACCTGGAACCGACAGCCGAATGCCGTCCACGACGAACTGCGTGCCCGGGCTGACCAACAGCTCCTGTTGGCCCGCGGGCAGCGCGATCGGCTCGCGATCACACGCGACGGCTTGGACGGGATCGCCGTCGAGCAGCGTGCCCACCGTGGTCCGGATCGACGTGTGCACGAACCGGCCCGCCACCGCGATGACCGGGCCGTGGTCGCAGTCGACGGTGACCGCACGCGACCGGTTGCGGCCGGCGTCGGCGGGCGCGATTGCGCTGCCGTCGGCGCCGAGCACCGTGACCTCGGCCAGCCCTGGCGGCTTGAGCTGGTCGAAACCCAGCGCGTTGCGGTCGATGATGTCGTCCCAGTCGAGCAGGCTGAGGGTGATGGTGTCGGTGACGCGGGGCTGCAGTGTCAGGGTCTGGGGCCCGCCGTCAGCGTTGGACTTCATCGCCCGGACCTGCGGCCCGTCGCCCAAATTGACGGCCACCATGGTGGGGTGCGCGGGCAGGGTCGAGCGGCTGGGCAGCACGCGCAGGCCGGCGACCTCGGTGCGCCGCGGCAGGGTGAGCGTCAGCGTCGGTGGGGTCTTGAATTGCACCACCCGCTGCGGCGCGGTCCACGCGGTGGCCGGATCACCGTCGGTGGCCGCATAGGACGACCCGAGGATGTCCACCAGGTCCGAATCCCCGTGGGCCCGCGTGGTGTCCGGTTCGGCGACCAGATCGGCCAGCTTGGGGCCCTGCCGCGGCCGCACCCACAGCGTCGGGGACACCGACGTCGGGCTCGCCACCGTGAGCATGCGGCTGAGGTTGACGGGCTCCTCCGGCGTCAGCGCCATCGACGCCGCGCAGCGCATGTTGTCGGGAGCCGGGGCGCAACCCGGCCGGCCCGGCAGCCCCGCGCCCAGGTCCCAGGCGGTGACCGTCGAACCCGGCGGTGGCCCGGGCACCAGCGCGGTGTGGCGCAGGTCCACCGGGTGGGCGAAGCCGGACGCGTCGTACTGGGTCACGGACAGGTCGGTGATGCCGAACTGCACACCGGTCGATCCGTCGTTGGTGCCGGTAGCGGTGATCCGCACCCACGGCGTCTCGCCGTAGGGCAGCGCGGCGGTCAGCGGCTTGCCGGTTTCGTCGAACCGCAGCGTGGTGCTGCCGGTGGCCGTCTCGATCTGGATGCGGCGGATCTGGGCGCCGACGGCGGTCGCGCTGGGGGTCAGCGTAAGGACGGCGTTGGCCACCGGGCGGTCGAAATCGACCTGCAGCCACTGGCCGACGGCGGTCTGCAACGCGTTGGACACCCAGGCGGTTGCCGGGTCGCCGTCGACGGCGGCGGCGGGCGAGGCGGCCGGTGCGACGTCGGGCAGCGCGGTGGAGTCCGACGACGAGCTGAACACCGTGACGCGGCCGCCGTTCCAGCCGCCGTACACCGTCTCGGCGCCGGGGGTGGGGTAGTCGGGGACCCGGTTGTAGGTGTGCCGGGTGTCGCCGGCCGCCCGGATCGCCGACGAGTGCTGGTCGACGCGGCCATAGTCGGTTTCGCGGGCCAGCGGGGTGTCGGTGATGGTGACGCCAAGGTTCGGGGGCGCCGGCACACCGGCGCCGCGCGCGTCGGCGGACATCAGCACGGGGCCCAGCACGGGTTGGCCGAGCAGCCGCCGTCGTTCGTCGAGGCGCAGCAGCACCTCGGGCCCCCCGCTGACGCGGTCCAGGCGGTCGAGGTCGGCGAAGTACGGCGCGCCGGGGTTGCCGGGAACGCCGACCCGATAGATCTCCACCGCGGGATACGACGGGCGCAAGCCGCTGTCGGCCACGAAGCCGTCGACCGACCCCGGGCCCACCGGCTCGCCGAACTGCGCCACCTTCGCGAGCCCCGGCGAGCCCTCGATGGCCCGGTGCACCAGGATCGGGCGCGCCGAGCGCGACGACTCCGGATCCAGGTCGTTGCGCAGCGCGACGTAGGAAATGCCTTGGCGGGCAAGGGTGTCCGCCAGGCCTACGGACGGCCGCCCGGCGGCGAACAGGCGCTGCACCGAATCGAGCGCGCGGATGGTCTGCGGCGGCGTCAATGGGATCGAGTCGCGCACGCCCCACGGGCTGCGGCCGAGCACCTGCAGCGGTTCGTCATGGCTGGTGCCCCACACCTGCGTGGCAAACGGCGCGCCGGGGACCACCAGCACCCGTCCGGGCGTCGGGGAACCGACATTATGTTCGGTGAGCCAGTCGGCGGCGTCGTGCCAGTACCGGGGTATCGCGCTGAACGTCCCGGGCGGGGTGAGCCGGCCCGTCCACGCCAGCGAGGTGCTGACCAGCAGCGCGGTCAGGACCACGACGCCGACGGCGACGCGCTTGTCGCGCTCAGGGTGGGCAAACGCGCGCACCCAGTCCGCTCGGGCGGTGCTGCCGGGTAGCGGTACCCGGCCCAGCAATTCGGCGATGCCGAGAGCCAGCGGTATCCGGATGACCGAGCCCAGCTTGTGCACGTTGCGCAGCGGTGCGCCCGTCGCGTCCAGGAACGCCCGCACCTCGCCGGCCAGCGGTGAGCCCAGGCCACCCGCGTAGCCGACGGCCAGCAGCACCACACCGACCAGCAGCATCGTCACCAGCCGGCCGCGCGCGGGGGTGCCCGGGCGAGCCAGCCCGGCCAGCCCGGCGGCCGCGACCAGGCAGGTGCCCAGGATGGCCGCCGACCCGGTGACCAGCGGCGCGCCCGCGGTCGCGTCGGGAGCCACGAACGGGGTCCAACTGTCGGTGCCGCGCAACATCTCCACCAGCGACGACCATTGCGTCGTCACGCCGGAGGACTCGATGAAGTCCAGGAACGGCGGACTCACGCCCCGCAACAGGGTCAGCGCCACCACCCACCACGACACCGCCAGGACCACGGCCAGCAGCCACCACGCGGTGTACCGCCACCACCGCCGACTCGGCCGGTGACAGGCCCACCAGAGCACCGCGGGCAGACACCCGGCCGCCGTCGCTATGGCGTTCACCGCGCCCATCAGCGCGACCGCCAGGCCGGCCTGTGCCGCCAGCGCCCGCACCGACCTCTCCGATGTCCCGCGTAGCGCGAGGATCGTCGGCAGCAGCACCCAGGGCGCCAGCATCATCGGCAGGGTTTCCGACGAGATCGACCCCAGGGTGGCGAGCACCCGCGGCGACAGCGCGAACGCGACCGCGCCGACCACCCGCGACGACGGGCTGCCGATGCCGAGCGCCTCGGCCACCCGCAGCAGCCCCCAGAACCCGACCGTGAGCAGCAGCGCCCACCACAACCGCTGGGTGACCCAACCGGGCAGACCCAGCAGGTGGCCGGCGAGAAAGAAGGTGCCGTGCGGGAACAGGTAGCCGTAGGCCTGGTTCTGCGCCTGGCCGAAGGGCAGCTCGCTGTTCCACAGGTTGGTGGCGCGGGCCAGGAACCGCAACGGGTTGGCGGTCAGGTCGAGCTTGGTGTCGGGCGATACCTCACCGGGTGACTGGGCGAATGTCAGCACCAGCGCGACTGCCCCGACCAGCAGCAACCACCGGCGGGACAGCGGCGTCATACGCGCGACTAGCTACGGTTGCCGTACTCGACCCGGTTGAGCACCGACGACGACGGGTCACCGCCCGGCAGCAGCGGGCGGGTGTCCTGCTGAATCATCAGGGTGATCCCGAAGATCGCGGCCGCACCCAATAGCAGGCCGACCACGATGCTCGCGCCGGCGGGCGCCAGGATCCGGGCGATCGAGCGACTCCAGATTGCGATCGCGATGGCCCCGACAACCACCAGACCCAGAACCCCGCAGGTGATCCATACGGTCAGGTTCATCGATCGGCTCCTAGGGGTCTTCGGTCAGCCGCCAACCTAGCAGAAGCTCGACGGACCCCTTAGTGCCGCCACTGCGGCGGCAGCTTGTTTCTGCAGGACTGCACGCTGTTGCACGGCAGTCCGGGCAGGCGTCCGCCGTACTCCACCAGGTGCGGTCCGGACGGCGCCGGTACGCCCTGGGAGGGCATGTGGTCGTCGGCGGCGGAGAGCGTGGCACCGACCGTGATCACGGCGCCGATGGAGATGCCCGCCGCGACGCCCGCTAGTGCCCTGAGTGAGAACCCGGTCACTGCTGGCTCCTCCCTGCCAACCGTTGGGTCGTGGCAAACCTAACAGGATTTGCCCATTAAAGCCCACGAAGTGAACATTCGACTAGCCCCGGTACGTCGCTGGTAGAGGGGCCTATGGCCGTCCATCGAGCGCCGTGACACCATGGCCCGATGGCTTTTCGGCGCAGACTGGCTTCCAGACTGGTTGGTGTCCTGGCGGTTTCGACGTTGCTGGCGGGATGCGGCCACCAGGGCACCCGGCCTCCGGCCGCCTCGTCCGGCAAGCCCACCGCCCCCACGGGCGCTCCAGCGCCGTCGGTCTGCGGCGATCCGGCCGGCGTGCCGGCGGCGATGAAGTCCACCCGCGACAAGCTGGCCCAGCTGCTGATGGTGGGTGTGAAGGACGCCGCGGACGCCAAAGCCGTTGTCATCAACCACCACGTCGGCGGCATCTTCATCGGCAGCTGGACGGACCTGACGATGCTCACCAACGGCGAGCTGAAGGAACTCGTGGCCACTGCCGGCCCGCTGCGGCTGGCGGTGAGCGTCGACGAAGAGGGCGGCCGCGTGTCGCGGTTGAAGAAGCTGATCGGGACCGCGCCGTCGGCGAAGGAACTGGCCCAGACCATGACCCCGGAGCAGGTCTACGGCTTCGCGCTGGAACGTGGCCACCGGATTCTCGGGGCGAATATCAGCATCGACTTCGCCCCGGTGGTCGACGTGACCGAGGCCGCCGATGACACGGTGATCGGGGACCGGTCGTTCGGCTCGGACCCGGCGAAGGTCACCGCCTATGCGCAGGCGTATGCGCGGGGACTGCGCGACGCCGGGGTGCAGCCGGTGTTCAAGCATTTCCCCGGTCACGGCCACGGCTCCGGCGATTCGCACACCGCCGGTGTGGTCGTCACACCGCCGCTGAGCCAACTGCAGACCAACGACCTGGTCCCGTATCGGACGCTGGTCGCCGAGCCGCGGGCCGCCGTGATGGTGGGGCACCTGGAGGTTCCCGGGCTGACCGGGGACGACCCGGCCAGCCTCAGCCGGGCCGCGGTGCAGCTGCTGCGGACTGGGACCGGCTACGGCGCGCCGGCCTTCGACGGCCCGATCTTCAGCGACGACCTGTCCAGCATGGCCGCGATCTCCAGCCATTACGGCGTCCCCGAGGCCGTGCTGCGCACGCTGCAGGCCGGCACCGACGTCGCCCTGTGGATCACCACCGACGAGGTGCCCGCCGTCCTGGACCGGCTGGAGCAGGCAGTCAACACCGGCGACCTGCCGATGGCGCGGGTCGACGAGTCCCTGGTCCGGGTGGCGCGGATGAAGGGCCCGGGCCCGGCCTGCAAGCACTAGTCGTGGTGGCGACCCACGGGAACCCGTTGCTTACTCTGTAGTCAGATAGGCGGACTGGAGGGGCAGCTCGATGGCAGGTGGCACCAAGCGGCTACCGCGTGCTGTGCGTGAACAGCAGATGCTCGACGCGGCCGTGCAGATGTTCTCCGTCAACGGCTACCACGAGACGTCGATGGACACCATCGCCGCCGAGGCGCAGATCTCCAAGCCGATGCTGTACCTCTACTACGGGTCCAAAGAAGACCTGTTCGGCGCCTGCCTGGACCGCGAGATGACCCGGTTCATCGACGTGGTGCGCGCCGATATCGATTTCCAGCAGAGCCCGAAGGATTTGCTGCGCAACACGATTGTGGCGTTCCTGCGCTACATCGACGCGAACCGGGCGTCCTGGATCGTGATGTACACCCAGGCCACCAGCTCGCAGGCATTCGCCCACCGGGTGCGGGAGGGGCGCGAGCAGATCATCGAACTGGTGGGCGGTCTGCTGCGCTCGGGCACCCGTAGCCCCAGGTCGGACGCGGAGATCGAGATGATGGCGGTGGCCCTGGTGGGCGCGGGCGAGGCGATCGCCAATCGGCTCAGCACGGGGGAGACCGACGTCGACGAGGCGGCCCTGCTGATGATCGACCTGTTCTGGCGCGGCCTCAAGGGCGCACCGACCGATCGGGACCTCGGCAGCGTCGCCACGGGGTAGCCCCGACGAGGCAGGCCGAACGACGCAATTCGGTTGCGCGTTTATCAAACCGTTTCGCTGCGGCGGAGCTGCAATTTGTGACGGCACACGCCAATCTTTGGTTGCGCTTATTCCGGGCAACCATCAATTCTTGCCGTCCCCGCGAAAGAAGTTGTGTTTCGATACCGCGAATGCACCAAAGGAATTTGAGTGCTCACTAAACGCGTCCGAGGGGAATTGAATGTCATTTGTTACTGCGGTCCCGGAGTACATCGAGGCGGCGGGTTCTGATCTGGCCGACATCGGGACGGCACTGAGCGAGGCCCGCGCGGCGGCGGCAGCACCCACGACGGGGTTGCTGGCCGCCGGCGGCGACGAGATATCGGCGGCGATTGCGTCGCTGTTTTCCCGGCATGGGGCCGATTTCCACGCGCTCAGCGACCAGCTTGAGACATTTCACGCCGAGTTTGTCCGCAGCATCAACTCGGCAGCCTCTCTGTATGGCGGTGCCGACTTGGCCAGCGCCCGCCCGCTGCAGTTCATCGCTCAGGCGGCGGCGGAGTTCAAGGGGCCCATCGCGCTGCTCACCGGGCGTCCGATCATCGGCAACGGCGCCAACGGCACCACCGTCAACGGGGTGGGGACGGCCGGCGGCGACGGCGGATGGCTGCTGGGCAACGGCGGCAGCGGCGGTAGCAGCACCAACGTCGGCGCTGTGGGCGGCGCGGGCGGGTCGGCGGGTCTGTTCGGTAATGGAGGCAGCGGCGGCACCGGGGGCGACGGCGGCACCGGCGGTGTCGGCGGCAGGGGTGGCGTCGCCGGCGTGGGTGGTGCCGGTGGCGCGGGCGGTGCGGGGCTGCTGGCCGTCAATGGCGGCGCCGGCGGCGCTGGTGGTGCGGCGAGCCTCCTCGGCACGGGTGGGGTCGGCGGCGTCGGCGGTGATTCCGCGGCCGGCAGCGGCGGGTCGGGTGGCGCGGGCGGCAACGCAACCGGCCTTGGGGCCAACGGTGGGGCCGGCGGTGCCGGCGGCACCGGGCTGTTAGACGGCGGCGCGGGCGGCAAGGGCGGGTCGGCCGGGCTGTGGGGCACCGGTGGCGCTGGCGGAGCCGGCACGATTGGCGATGGCGGCAGCGGTGGCAGCGGCGGCTCGCCGGGCCTGCTTGGCAACGGCGGCAATGGCGGGGGTGGCGGTGCCTCCGTTCACGGAAACGGGGGGGCAGGCGGCGCGGGAGGCAACTCCGCGGCCTTGTCCGTGGCGACGGCGGGCGACGGCGGCGCTGGCGGCGCCGGCGGCCTGACTGGTGGTGTTGGCGGTGCTGGTGGCGCGGCGACGACCGCGTCCCCCGGTGGATTTGGCCTGGCCATCGCCGGTGACGGGGGCGTCGGCGGTGCCGGAACAACCGGAGGTGCGGGCGGCGCCGGTGGCGGCGCCGCTAACTGGATGCTGTCCGGATTCGGCGCCGCGGTCGGCGGCGCTGGCGGCGCCGGCGGCACCGGAACTGCGACGGGCGGAGCCGGCGGCACAGGAGGCGCCGTCACCCCGTTCAACTTGAGGGGCTTTGAAGCGGCCCGCGCCGGCGCGGGCGGAAGTGGCGGCCTGGCCACCGGTCCGGATGGCGTCGGCGGTGCCGGCGGCAACGGCGGCGTAGCCGCCGGGGCGTCGCGTTACGGCATCGGCGGCGACGGGGGCGCTGGCGGCGCGGCCACCGGTATCGGCGGCCACGGCGGTGACGGCGGTGACGGCGGCGTCGGCCTGGGGGTGCTTTCCGGCGCGGGCGGTAACGGCGGCGTCGGCGGAGACGCGACCCTCACTGGCGGTAACGGCGGCGACGGTGGGTCTGGGTTGGGCTTCAACGGCGCCGGCGGCAACGGCGGCAACGCCGGGAACGGCGTGAATGCCGCCAACGGCGGCAACGGCGGCAACGCCGGCTTGGATCTCGTCGGCGGCGCCAGCATCCAATCGCCGGGCGGCGACGGGGGCAACGGCGGCAACGGCGTCAACGGTGGCAGTGGCGGCACGGGCGGCACCGGCGGCGCATACGCCGGGACGAACGGCACGAACGGGACCCCCTAAACCCCGTAGCCGGAGAAGCCGTACGAATTGCCGACGAAACTCAATTTCATTTTGACGGAGACGATCTAATCGGATAAAAGCCAAGTCCACGCTACATTCGGACTGTGCGGCGCCGCTCCAACCTGGATTTCTATTGCGCCGTGGTGATCGTCGGACTGCTGGCCGGGGTCGCGGGGTTGACGACGACGATCGTGCTGCGCTTCGTGGAGCACGCCACGTACCACTACACGTTCGGCACCCTGCTCGTCGGGATCACCGGCAGCAGTCCGGTTCGCCGCGCGCTGGGCCCAATGGTCGGCGGTGCGCTCGCGGGGGCGGGCTGGTGGCTCCTGCGGCGCAGAACCGAGGTGCCGCCGCTAGAGGCCACCATCACCGAGCATCGCCGGATACCGCGCCTGCCGTGGAGCGTCGACGCCGGACTGCAGGTGCTGCTCGTCGGTTCCGGGGCGTCCCTGGGGCGCGAGGGGGCGCCACGCCAATTCGCCGCGGCGCTCGGCGATGTGGCCACCGGCTGGCTGAAACGGCTGCAGCCCGGCGACCGCGAGATCCTGCTGGCCTGCGCGGCCGGGGCCGGCCTGGGCGCCGTCTACGCCGTCCCGGTGGCCGGCGCGCTGTTCACCCTGCGGATCATCCTGAGTACCTGGCGGCCCCGCGCGGTGGGTGCCGCGCTGATCACGTCCAGCCTGGCCGTCGCGGTGGGTTCGCTGGACACCCACGACCATCGCAACCTGGACTGGCCGAGCGCCGAATCCACGTTCGTGCTGACCGGCCAGGCGCTGCTGCTGGTGCCGCTGACGCTCGCGGTCGGATTGGCGTTCAGCCGGCTCATGGCCGCGGCGCGCCCCGCCAGCCTGATGCGCGGCTGGGTGCTCATCCCCGCGCTGGCCGGCGCCGGGCTGGTGATGGGCATTTGCTCGCACTGGTGGCCCGAGCTGCCCGGCAACGGCCGCAGCATCCTGACGGTCAGCCTCGCCTCGGGCATGACGCTGGCGACGGCGGCGGAGATCCTGGTGCTCAAACCGCTGCTGACCGCGCTGTTCCTGCGCGCCGGCGGGGCGGGCGGAATGCTCACGCCGTCGCTGGCCACCGGCGCGGCGGCCGGTTCGGCGCTGACGCTGACGGTCAACGCCGCGCTCGGCATACACCACCTGCACGCACCCGTGGTCTCGCTGGCGGGCGCCGCCGGCGTGCTCGCAGTCACCCAGGGCTCACCGATCTGGGCGGCGATCTTCGTCTGGGAACTCGCGCGCCCGCCGCTGTGGCTATTCCCGATCTTCCTGGTGACCGCCGTCGGCGCGCACGCCCTGAGAAAGCGCTACCCCTCCTTATAGCGGCCGGACGGTGCCCGTCAGGTACGGGTAGCCCTTGGCGATGTTGCGCAGCGCCAGGTCCCAGCTCTGCGCGCCCACGTCGTCGATGTACAGCCCCGCGGTGCCCGGCAGCAGCAGCGGCTTGCCGAACTTCACCGAATACCGCACCGCGTCCGGAAACCGGGCTTCGATGTTAGCCAATACCGCGGCGGCGCTGAACATTCCGTGCGCGATCGACGTCGGAAACCCGAACAGCTTGGCGGCGATCCCGTTCACATGAATCGGGTTGAGGTCGCCGCCGATCACCGCGTAGCGGCGGATCTGGCTGGCGGTGACCCGCAGGACGGTGCTCGGGGGCGGCGGTTTGGGCTGCTTCTGCGGCGGCGGTTTGGGCTCGTCGGACAGGCTGGTGCGCTGCTGGTGCAGGAACGTCGTCACCTGATGCCACGCGGTGTCGTTGCCGACGCTGACGTCGGTCACCAGGTCGACCAGCAGGCCCTTGCGGTGCTCGCGCAGGTTCTCGGCGTGGACCTGCACGCCGACGGTGTCGGTGACCCCGATCGGCCGGTACTGCGTGATGTGGTTCTCGACGTGCACCGAACCCATTGCGGCAAAAGGAAAGTCGAACCCGCTCACCAGCGACATGATCGCCGGGAATGTCAGCGTGAACGGGTAGGTCAGCGGCACGTTGTTGCCGAACCGCAGACCGGTGACCGCCGCGTACGCGGCGACGTTGGTGTGGTCGATCGGCAGTTCCTCGATCTTGACCGTGCGGTCGGGCACCGTGTCGCTGCGGGGCACGAGCGGCAGCGCGCCGGCCACGGCGCGCAGCATGTTCGTCAGGCCGCTGGGCTGGTCCATGCGGCTCACGCTCCCAGCATCGCCTGGCCGCAGACGCGGATGACGTTGCCGGTCACCGCGTTTGACGCCGGGCTTGCGAAGTAGGCGATGGTCTCCGCGACGTCGACGGGTTGGCCGCCCTGCAGCAGCGAGTTGAGCCGACGGCCCACCTCCCGGGTGGCCAGCGGGATGGCCGCCGTCATCTGGGTTTCGATGAAGCCGGGTGCGACGGCGTTGATCGTGATGCCCTTGTCGGCGAGCACCGGCGCCAGCGCCTGGGTGAGGCCGATCATCCCGGCCTTGGTGGTGGCGTAGTTGGTCTGCCCGCGGTTGCCCGCGATGCCGGCCATCGACGACAGGCCGATCACCCGGCCGCCCTCGCCGATGCTGCCGTTGCCGACCAGCCCTTCGGTAAGCCGTTGCGGGGCAAGCAGGTTGACGGCCAGTACGGCGTCCCAGCGGGCGTCGTCCATGTTGACCAGCAACTTGTCGCGGGTGATCCCGGCGTTGTTGACCAGGATGTCGGCGTGCCCGCCGTAGTGGTCGCGCAGGTGCTGGGTGATCTGGTCGACGGCGTCGTCGGCGGTGACGTCCAGCCACAGCGGCGTCCCGCCGACCTTGCTGGCGGTTTCGGCCAGCGCCTCCTCGGCGGCCTCCACGTCGATCGCGACCACGCGGGCGCCGTCGCGGGCGAACACCTCGGTGATCGTCGCGCCGATGCCCCGCGCCGCGCCCGTCACGATCGCGACCTTGCCATCCAGCGGCCGGTCCCAGTCGGCCGGCGGAGTCGAGTCGGCCGCGCCCACGTAGAAGACCTGGCCGTCGACGTACGCCGACTTCGCCGACAGGATGAATCGCAGCGTGGATTCCAGGCCCGTCACGGCCGGCTTGGCGTCCGGCGCCAGGTACACCAGCGCCGCGGTCGACCCGCGGCGCAGCTCCTTGCCCAGCGAGCGGGTGAAGCCCTCCAGCGCGCGCTGCGCGATCCGCTCGTCGGGGCTGGCGGCCGCCTCGGGCGTGGTGCCGACGACGACCACCCGCCCGCAGTGGCCCAGGTTGCGCAGCACGGGGGTGAAGAAGTCGTGCAGGCCCGTCAGCCCCGCCGGCGTCGTGATGCCGGTCGCGTCGAAGACCAGCCCGCCGAACGAGTCGGCCCAGCGCCCGCCCAGGTTGTTGGCCACCTGCTCGTAGTCGTGGTCCAGCGCGGCGCGCATCGGCTCGACCACGCGACCCTCACCCCCGATCAGCAGGGCTCCCGCCAGCGGCGGCTCACCCGGCTGGTATCGGCGCAGCACCTCGGGCTGGGGGACGCCGAGTTGCTTGGCCAGGAACGATCCGGGGCCGGAGTTGACAACCTGCGATAACAGATCGGGCGAGCGCTTGGGGGCCACTGAGGTGCCTTCCGTGTTTGGGTCTTTACGGCAACCGTAACTCGGGACGAACTTACTTCAGAGTAAGGTCAGTGAGTAGTATGGCCCTCGACGCCCTACCCCAAACCGGAGACAGGAGTACTGACGGTGGCCCCTGCCGAGAACAATTCCCTGACCAGGCGCCGAGTCGCGGTGCTGGGCGGCAATCGCATCCCGTTCGGGAGATCGGACCGCGCCTACGCCGACGCCTCCAACCAGGACATGTTCACCGCGGCGCTGGCGGGCCTGGTGGACCGGTTCGGCCTGGCGGGTCAGCAACTGGGTGTGGTCGTCGGCGGCGCGGTGCTCAAGCACAGCCGTGATTTCAACCTCATGCGTGAATGCGTGCTCGGCTCGGAGCTGTCGCCGCACACGCCGGCCTTCGACCTGCAGCAGGCTTGCGGCACGGGCCTGCAGGCGGCCATCGCGGCCGCCGACGGCATCGCCGCGGGCCGCTACGAGGTGGCCGCCGCGGGCGGGGTGGACACCACCTCCGACCCGCCGATCGGCCTGGGCGACGACCTGCGCAGGACGCTGCTGAAGGTGCGCCGGTCCAAGTCCAACGTGGAACGGCTCAAGCTGGTGGGCTCGCTGCCCGCCAACCTCGGAATCGAAATCCCGGCCAACAGCGAACCGCGGACCGGCCTGTCGATGGGCGAGCACGCCGCCATTACCGCCAAGCAAATGGGGATCAAGCGCGTCGATCAGGACGAACTGGCCGTCGCCAGTCACCGCAACATGGCCGACGCTTACGACCGCGGCTTCTTCGACGACCTGATCACCCCGTTCCTGGGGCTCTACCGCGACGACAACCTGCGGCCCGACGCCAGCGTCGAGAAGCTGGCGTCGCTGCGGCCGGTGTTCGGGGTGAAGGGCGGCGACGCGACGATGACGGCGGGGAATTCGACCCCGTTGACCGACGGCGCGTCGGTCGCGCTGCTATCCAGCGAGCAGTGGGCGCAGGAGCATTCCCTGCCCGTGCTGGCTTACTTCGTCGACGCCGAGACCGCGGCCGCCGACTACGTGAACGGCAACGACGGCCTGCTGATGGCGCCGACGTACGCGGTGCCGCGACTGCTGGCCCGCAACGGGCTGAGCTTGCAGGATTTCGATTTCTACGAGATCCACGAGGCGTTCGCCTCGGTGGTGCTGGCACACCTGCAGGCCTGGGAGTCCGAGGAGTACTGCAAGGGTCGCCTGGGGCTGGACGCCGCGCTGGGGGCGATCGACCGGTCCAAGCTCAACGTCAACGGCTCGTCGCTGGCCGCCGGGCACCCGTTCGCCGCCACCGGCGGGCGGATCCTCGCGCAGACGGCCAAGCAGATCGCCGAGAAGAAGGCGCAGCAGTCCGGTGACGCCCCGGTGCGCGGGCTGATCTCGATCTGCGCCGCCGGCGGCCAGGGCGTCGCCGCGATCCTCGAAGCCTGACCGTCCCGCACGGCCCGGACCTGCGCAAACGGAACTTTCCGTCGGGGATGGGTTAGTAACCGGAATGAACGGGTATCAGTTCGTTCGGATAGCCCCGTGTTGTGGTCTGACCCCCCGACCCCGACGGCAATACGGGGCTTCCCTGCAAGCGACCGCCGGTCAGCGGAGACGGGCGTACGAAAAGGGCCGCCGCTGGAGTGAGGGGATCCAGCGGCGGTCTTTTCGGCTCGCGACAGTCCGTCCGGCTCACCACACCCCATAGACGCAAGATCCCCCGCCTCACTGTCGAGGCGGGGGATCTTGGCTTTGAGGACCGGCTTTAGAAGGCGGCCTCGTCGAGCTCCATGATGTCGTTGTCCAGCGTCTCGATCACCTCGCGAGTGCTGGCCAGTAGCGGCAGGAAGTTCTTCGCGAAGAACGACGCCACGGCGATCTTGCCCTCGTAGAACGACCGGTCGGCACCGCTGGCGCCACCGTCGAGAGCCGCGATCGCGACCGCCGCCTGACGCTGCAGCAACCAGCCGATGACCAGGTCGCCGACGCTCATCAGGAAGCGGACCGAACCCAGACCCACCTTGTACAGGCTGGTAACGTCCTCCTGCGCGGCCATCAGGTAGCCGGTCAGCGAGGCCGCCATCGCCTGGACGTCGATCAGGGCCTTGGACAGCAGTTCGCGCTCCGACTTGAGCCGGCCGTTGCCGGACTCGCTGTCGACGAACGCCTGGATCTCGCTCGCCACATGGGCCAGCGCCACACCCTTGTCGCGGACGATCTTGCGGAAGAAGAAGTCCTGCGCCTGGATGGCCGTGGTGCCCTCGTAGAGCGAGTCGATCTTGGCGTCGCGGATGTACTGCTCGATCGGGTAGTCCTGCAGGAAGCCCGACCCACCGAGGGTCTGCAGGCTCTCGGTGAGCTTGGCGTACGCCTGCTCGGAGCCCACACCCTTGACCACCGGCAGCAGCAGATCGTTGATCTTGTTGGCCAGCTTGGCGTCCACACCGTGCACGGCCTCGGCCACCGCGGCGTCCTGGAAGGTGGCGGTGTAGAGGTACAGCGCACGCAGACCCTCGGCGTAGGCCTTCTGGGTCATCAGGGACCGGCGCACGTCGGGATGGTGCGTGATGGTCACCCGCGGGGCGGTCTTGTCGGTCATCTGGGTCATGTCCGCGCCCTGCACGCGCGACTTGGCGTATTCCAGGGCGTTGAGGTAACCGGTCGACAGCGTGGCGATGGCCTTGGTGCCGACCATCATGCGGGCGTGCTCGATGACCTCGAACATCTGCGCGATGCCGTTGTGCACCTCGCCGACCAGCCAGCCCTTGGCGGGCACGCCGTGCTGACCGAGCGACAGCTCACAGGTGGCGGAGACCTTCAGGCCCATCTTGTGCTCGACGTTGGTGACGAATACGCCGTTGCGCTCGCCCAGTTCGCCGGTCTCGAAGTCGAACAGGAACTTGGGCACGAAGAACAGCGACAGGCCCTTGGTGCCGGGGCCGGCGCCCTCGGGGCGGGCCAGCACCAGGTGGAAGATGTTCTCGAACAGGTCGTCGGAGTCACCCGAGGTGATGAATCGCTTCACCCCGTCGATGTGCCAGGAGCCGTCCTCCTGCTGGACCGCCTTGGTGCGGCCGGCTCCCACGTCGGAACCAGCGTCCGGCTCGGTGAGCACCATCGTGGATCCCCAGCCGCGCTCGGCGGCCAGGATGGCCCACTTCTTCTGCTCGTCGGTGCCGTTGTGGTAGACGATCTGGGAGAAGGCCGCGCCGGCGGCGTACATCCACGCCGCGGGGTTGGCGCCCAGGAAGTGCTCGTTGAGGGCCCACACCACGGCCTTGGGCATCGGCATGCCGCCGAGGACCTCGACCAGGCCCACTTTGTCCCAACCTGCGTCCACGATCGCCCGCACCGACTGCTTGAAGGAGCCGGGCAGCGTGACCGTGTGGGTTTCTGGGTCGAAAACCGGGGGGTTGCGGTCGCCTTCGATGAACGACGCGGCCACCGGTCCTTCGGCCAGCCGACTGATCTCGGCCAGCATTTCCTGGACGGTGTCGCTGTCTACGTCGCTGAAGTCGCCTTGGCCTAGTGCTTTGTCAACGCCCAATACCTCGAACAGGTTGAAAACCTGGTCGCGGACGTTGCTCTTGTAGTGGCTCACTGACATTCCTCCTCGTTGAGATGCCACTTGTGGTTGGGTACTAGGGCTAAGTTACCCACCAGTAACACCGCTAAAATATACCCGTCGGTAACTTCAACGCAAGTGGGTGTGAGCTAAATTTCACTGGCTAACTAACCAACCGGTTGGGCTGGCCCGCGTTGCGCGTTGTAAACCCGCTTCACCTGCGACGATGATGGACGACATGACAAGTGTGGGGAGCGTCACGGCGCTGCCGGTCGTGGACCTAAGCGACGACGCGGACCGGTTGCGTGCGCGTCTGCGCGCGGCCGCCCACGAGGTGGGTTTCTTCTATCTGACGGGCCACGGCGTGCCGCTCGCGCTGGCCGAGCGGGTGCTCGACGCGGCACGGCGGCTGTTCGCGCTGCCGCAGGCGGACAAAGACGCGATCGCGATGGTGCACAGTCCCCATTTCCGCGGCTACACCCGGCTGGGCGGCGAGTTGACCCGCGGCGAGGTGGATTGGCGCGAGCAGATCGACATCGGGCCGCAGCGCCCGCCGATCGGCGGGCCCGACAGGCCGGACTACCTGTGGCTGCAGGGCCCCAACCAGTGGCCGGCGGCGCTGCCGGACCTGCCGGACGTGATCGCTGAGTGGGACGCCGCGCTGTCCGGGGTCGCTCGCACCCTGCTGCGGCACTGGGCGGCCTCGCTGGGCAGCGCGCCCGACGTGTTCGACGCCGCCTTCGCCGATACGCCGGCCACGCTGATCAAGGTGATCCGCTATCCCGCCCGGGCGGCCACCGCGCAGGGCGTGGGCGCGCACAAGGACTCCGGAGTGCTCACGCTGCTGCTGGCCGAGCCGGGCAGCCGCGGCCTGCAGGTGCGCCGACCCGACTCGCCGGAATGGATCGACGTGGCGCCGCTGGCCGGGGCGTTCGTCGTCAACATCGGCGAGCTGCTCGAGGTCGCGACGGGCGGCTACCTGCGGGCCACCGAGCACCGGGTCAACCTGCTGCAGCTGCCGGCGGCCGAGCGGCTCTCGGTGCCGTACTTCTTCAATCCGCGGCTGGACGCGCAGCTGCCGGTGTTGACGCTGCCGGCCGAGCTGGCAGCCCGCGCCAAGCGCGCGCCGGACCCGTCGGATCCGATCTTCTCGGTCTACGGTCGCAACGCCTGGAAGAGCAGGCTGCGCGCACACCCGGACGTGGCTGCCGCCCACGGATATGCGCCCGGTAGGCTCCACACCGAGAATTCCGTTCTCGGGTCAAGGGGCGAATGAAGTCCGGTGAATTCCAACAACAGTCTGACGCCGTCGTCGCTGCGTGAGGCCTTCGGCCACTTCCCGTCCGGGGTGGTGGCGATCGCCGCCGAGATCAACGGGGTGCGCCATGGCCTTGCGGCCAGCACCTTCGTCCCGGTCTCGCTGGAGCCTCCGCTGGTCTCGTTCTGCGTGCAGAACACGTCCACGACATGGCCGAAGCTCAAGGACGTCGCCATGCTGGGGATCAGCGTCCTGGGCGAGGCGCACGACGCGGCCGCGCGCACCCTGGCGGCCAAGACCGGAGACCGGTTCGCCGGCCTGGAGACGGTGTCCAGCAATTCCGGTGCCGTGTTCATCAAGGGCACCGGTCTGTGGCTGGAGAGTGCGATCGAGCAGCTGATCCCGGCCGGGGACCACACGATCGTGGTGCTGCGGGTCAGCCAGGTCACCATCGACGCGGACGTGGCGCCAATCGTGTTTCACCGCAGCGTGTTCCGCCGGCTCGGCGTCTAACTAGGGTCGCTCGCCCAGTTCTTTTCGGTAACCGTCGATGCGCTGCTCGATTTCGGTGGCGTCGTCCTCGCGGCCTTCTTTGTGCGCAAGTTCGGCGCGCGCCGAGAGCTCCCGGATCGCGGTGCGAATCTCGTTGGTGCTTTTGGCTTCTTGCATGGGTTTCGGGTACCCGATGCCGCTGAAGCCTAACGACGCTGCGAGCGTTACGCGGCTGCGATTTCCGGCGCGTAATTTCGCAGTGTGGTTACGCTCGCGAAGTCTTAGCGTCGGAACAGCTTGTTGCCCAGCCAAACCACCGGGTCGTACTTGCGGTCCGCGACCCGCTCTTTCATCGGAATCAGCGCATTGTCGGTGATCTTGATGTGCTCGGGGCACACCTCGGTGCAGCACTTCGTGATGTTGCAGTAGCCGAGGCCGAATTCCTCCTGCGCCTGGTCGCGCCGGTCCATGGTGTCCAGCGGATGCATCTCAAGCTCGGCCACGCGCATCAGGAATCGCGGGCCGGCGAATGCCTGCTTGTTGTCCTCGTGGTCGCGGATCACATGGCAGACGTTCTGACACAGGAAGCACTCGATGCACTTGCGGAACTCCTGCGAGCGCTGCACGTCCACCTGGGCCATCCGGTATTCGCCGGGTTGCAGGTTCTTGGGCGGTGCGAAGGACGGGATCTCGCGCGCCTTCTGGTAGTTGTACGACACGTCGGTGACGAGGTCACGGATCACCGGGAACGTCCGGATCGGGGTGACGGTCACGGTCTCGTCCTCGGCGAAGGTCGACATCCGGGTCATGCACATCAGCCGCGGCTTGCCGTTGATCTCCGCGGAGCAGGATCCGCACTTGCCCGCCTTGCAGTTCCACCGCACCGCGAGGTCGTGCGCCTGGGTCTGCTGCAGCCGGAGGATGATGTCCAGCACGACCTCGCCCTCGTTGACCTCGACTGTGAAATCGCGGAGTTCGCCGGCACTTTCGTCGCCGCGCCATACGCGCATGCTCGCGTTGTAGCTCATTGGCTCTCCATCCTTGGGGTCCGTCCTGGATGCTCGGCGAGTTCCTCGTCGGTGTAGTACTTCTCTAGCTCCGAGATCTCGAAAAGCTCCAGCAAGTCGGGGCGCATGGGGACCTGGGATTCCCGGGTGATGATGACGCGGGAGTCGCTGGTGTCGCCGTATCCGACACGGCATACCAGCAGGGTGTTGCGCCAATTGGCGTCCATGCCGGGGTGGTCGTCGCGGGTGTGGCCGCCGCGGCTCTCGGTGCGCTCCAGGGCTGCCTTGGCCACGCACTCGCTGACCAGCAACATGTTGCGCAGGTCCAGCGCGAGGTTCCAGCCGGGGTTGTACTGGCGGTCGCCCTCGACCTTCACGTTCTGGTAGCGCGCCCACAGCTCGTTCAGCAGCGTCTGCGCCTTCGTGATCTCGTCGGCGTTGCGGATGATGCCGACCAGGTCGTTCATCGTGTACTGCAGGTCCATGTGCAGCGCGTACGGGTTCTCCGCCGCCGCGCCGCCGGACGGTCCCTCGAAGGGCTTGAGCGCCACCTTGGCCGCGTCGTCGATCGACTCCTCGGAGACGGTCGGGCGGCTGCTGAGCGCGCGCACGTAGTCGGCCGCGCCCAGGCCCGCGCGCCGCCCGAACACCAACAGGTCGGACAGCGAGTTGCCGCCGAGCCGGTTGGAGCCGTGCATGCCGCCGGAGCACTCGCCCGCGGCGAACAGCCCCGGCACGGTGGCCGCCCCGGTGTCCGCGTCGACCTCGATGCCGCCCATCACGTAGTGGCAGGTGGGCCCGACTTCCATTGGCTGCGTGGTGATGTCGACCTCGGCCAGCTCCATGAACTGGTGGTACATCGAGGGCAGTCGCCGCTTGATCTCCGCGGGCGTCAGCCGGGACGCGATGTCCAGGTAGACGCCGCCGTGCGGGGTGCCGCGGCCGGCCTTCACCTCAGAGTTGATGGCGCGGGCGACCTCGTCGCGGGGCAGCAGGTCCGGGGTACGGCGGGCCGAGTCGTTGTCCTTGAGCCACTGGTCGGCCTCTTGCTCGGTCTCGGCGTACTGGCCCTTAAACACCGGGGGGATGTAGTCGAACATGAAGCGCTTGTCCTCGGAGTTCTTCAGCACTCCGCCGTCGCCGCGCACGCCCTCGGTGACCAGAATCCCCTTCACGCTGGGCGGCCAGACCATGCCCGTCGGGTGGAACTGGATGAACTCCATGTTGATCAGGGTCGCGCCGGCCCGCAGCGCCAGCGCATGCCCGTCGCCGGTGTACTCCCAGGAGTTGGACGTCACCTTGAACGACTTGCCGATGCCGCCGGTGGCCAGCACCACGGCGGGCGCCTCGAACACGACGAACTTGCCGGTCTGCCGCCAGTAGCCGAACGCGCCGGAGATCGCGCCGTGGTCCTTGAGCAGTTCGGTGACGGTGCATTCGGCGAACACCCTGATGCGCGCCTCGTAGTCGCCGAGTTCGGCGAAGTCCTCCTGCTGCAGCGAGACGATCTTCTGCTGCATGGTGCGGATCAGCTCCAGGCCGGTGCGGTCGCCGACGTGCGCCAGGCGCGGGTAGGTGTGCCCGCCGAAGTTGCGCTGGCTGATCTTGCCGTCCTTGAGCCTGTCGAACAGGGCGCCGTAGGTCTCCAGCTCCCAGACCCGGTCCGGCGCTTCCTTGGCGTGCAGCTCGGCCATCCGCCAGTTGTTCAGGAACTTCCCACCGCGCATCGTGTCGCCGAAGTGGGTCTTCCAGTTGTCTTTCGGGTTGGTGTTGCCCATCGCGGCGGCACATCCACCCTCGGCCATGACCGTGTGGGCCTTGCCGAACAGCGACTTGCTCACCACCGCGACCTTGAGGCCCCGTTCGCGCGCTTCGATGACCGCACGCAACCCCGCGCCGCCGGCACCGATCACGACTACGTCGTAGGAGTGCCGTTCGACCTCAACCATGAAATCCTCGCTCGCTTATTCTGGACTTTCCTTCAAACGGCTTGTCAGCCAACAAATCTCAGGTCCGTCAGGTGACCGCTGGCGACCAGTGCGACGTAGAAGTCGGTCACCATCAGGGTGCCCAGGGTGATCCAGGCGTACAGCTTGTGCCGCGTGTTGAGCCTGCTGATCTGGGTCCAGATCCAATACCGCACAGGGTGTTTGGAGAAGTGCTTGAGCCGGCCGCCCGTCACGTGGCGGCAGGAGTGGCAGGACAGGGTGTAGATCCACAGCATGATGACGTTGCCGAGCAGGATCAGGTTGCCCAGGCCGAAGCCGAAGCCGCCGCGGGCGTCGGAGTGGAACGCGACGATCGCGTCGTAGGTGTTGATCACCGAGATGATCCCGGCGATATAGAAGAAGTACCGGTGGGTGTTCTGGATGATCAGCGGGAATTTCGTCTCGCCGCTGTAGTGGACGCGGGGCTCGGCGACCGCACACGCGGTGGGCGACTGCCACACCGTCCGGTAGTAGGCGCCGCGGTAGTAGTAGCAGGTCAGGCGGAACAGCAACAGGAATGGCAGCGTCAGTGCCGCGTACGGCAGCCACCACACGTCCGGCAGGATCCGCGGCCAGAATTCGCTGGCTGCTTCGGTGCATCCGTGACTGACGCACGGTGAGTAGAACGGCGTCAGGTAGTGGTACTGCGGAACGAAATAGTGGTCCTGCTGGAATGCGCGCACGGTCGCGTAGATGACGAATGCGGCGAAGCCCAGATCGACCCGCAGCGGCGACATCCACCACCGGTCGGTGCGGAGGGTCCGTTGCTGGATTTCGGCGCGGCCGGGTGAGAAGACGCCGGACGCATGGCGGTTCGCCGTGGGTGCGCTCATCAAGTGTTCCTTCGAACGGGCTGTTGGATCGAAGGGTACACAGAACAAGCCCCACCTTTTTAGCGGGGCTTACTTGTCAGGCTCGTCAGGACCTGTTGTGACCTCCGACACCCTCGTCATCGACGTCGCGCCAGAAATCGCGGTCGTAGTCGGTGTCGGGGATGGCGATCCGCTCGCTGTGCTGTTGCACGGTGGCCCGGTCCAGGTCCAATTCGGCGATGTCCGTGTCGAGTAATTCGACGTCACTGAGGATTCGGTCCGCATCGATGATGATCCGCCGCATCGCCGGGCTGTCCCCGTAGCGGATTTTCAACGAGGTCACACACCGCCGCAGGCCGCCGATCAGATCGTGCAACTCGGCGAGTTCAGTAGTGGCGGACAATCGATCTCCTCGAGCAGGCGGTGGTATGGATCACAGTACCTCCCCAGATACTATCCACCGCAGCCCGCCGAGTGTCGACTTGATCCACGCGAAAGGCGGCTAAGCGTGTCACAACCCGACACTCGGCGGTGGTTCGAGCCCGCGAATCTACTTCGCGATGGCGATGCGCTGCGCCTGGGTCCCGGCGTACGCGCCGGTTACCCGGACGGTCAGCACGCCCGCGTCGTACGACGCCGAGATGGCCTCGCCGGTGACGTGCGCGGGCAGCTGGAATGACCGCCGGAACGACCCGTACCGGATCTCCCGCAGCGTGCGACCGTTCGCCTCGTCGGCGTGCTCGTCGCGGTGTTCGCCGTGGATCACCAGCCGGCTTGCCCCGTTGTGAAAGTCGACCTCGACGTTGACGTCCTTTTCGACGTCGACGCCGGGCAGTTCCACGCGGACCACCGCGTCGTCGCCGTCCTTGACGACCTCGGCGGCCGGGCTAAAACCGCTGCTCACCGGCTTGTTCCAGTCCGCTGTCGCGGCGGGACCGAAGAAATCGCGCAGCCACCGATCGGTGTCCCACGCCGGACGCGACCACAGTGTCAAGTTGCTCATGGGTATCTCCTTATGCTTCCTTGTGAGTTAGCTGTGTCCGGCGTCTTGCCGGGTTGCTAATAGGTCAAACATGAGTCGACCACGCTTAAGTTCCACCTGCTCGTTCGCCGGCAGCGAAAACTCTTCACACAGGTAGTTAACAGCTGTGAGGGCCCCGTGATAAGCGCGTCACATTCTGGGATTTTTTCGGTAATTTCCGGCCCATAACCTCGTGCCATGGCTTCAGCCGAGACCTCCCGCGCGCACTGTGCCACCCGTCACGTCATCGTGGTCGGGCACGGCATGGTGGGCCATCGACTGGTCGAGGCGCTGCGGGCCCGCGACACAGACGCGTCGTGGCGGGTCACCGTGCTGGCCGAGGAGGCCGACGCGGCTTACGACCGTGTCGGCCTGACCTCCTACACCGAGAGCTGGGACCGGGCCCTGCTGGCGCTGCCGGGTAACGACTACGCCGGCGACGAGACGGTCCAGCTGCTGCTGAACACCCGTGTCACCGAAATCGACCGCGCGACAAAGTCAGTGGTCACCGCCGACGGTCAGCGGCACGCTTACGACGCGCTGGTGCTGGCCACCGGCTCGTACGCCTTCGTTCCGCCGGTGCCCGGCCACGACCTGTCGGCCTGCCACGTGTACCGCACGCTCGACGACCTTGACGCCATCCGCGCCGGTGCGCAGCGCACGGATGTCGGCGTGGTCATCGGCGGCGGGCTGCTGGGGCTGGAAGCCGCCAATGCGTTGCGCCAGTTCGGTTTGCGGACCCACGTCGTCGAGATGATGCCGCGATTGATGGCCCAGCAGACCGACGAGGCCGGCGGCGCGCTGCTGGCCCGGATGGTCGCGGACCTCGGCATCGACATCCACGTCGGCGTCGGCACCGAGTCGATCGATCCGCTCGGCGAGTCGGTGCGGGTGAGCCTGAACAACGGCGAGGTCATCGACGCGGGTGTGGTGGTCTTCGCGGCGGGCGTGCGGCCGCGCGACGAGCTGGCCCGGGCGGCTGGCCTGGACATCGCCGAGCGCGGCGGCGTACTGACCGATTTGTCCTGCCGGACAAGCGATCCCGACATCTACGCCGTCGGCGAGGTCGCCGCGATCGAGGGCCGTTGCTACGGCCTGGTCGGGCCCGGCTACACCAGCGCCGAGGTGGTCGCGGACCGACTGCTCGAGGGCGCCGCGGAATTCCCCGAAGCGGATCTGTCGACCAAGCTCAAGCTGCTCGGCGTCGATGTCGCCAGCTTCGGCGACGCGATGGGGACCACCGAGAACTGCCTCGAGGTCGCCATCAACGACGCGGTGAACCGCACCTACGCCAAACTGGTGCTCTCCGACGACGCCAAGACGCTGCTGGGCGGCGTGCTGGTGGGTGACGCGTCCTCCTACGGTGTGCTGCGGCCGATGGTCGGCAGCGAGTTGCCCGGCGACCCGCTGGCGCTGATCGCGCCGGCCGGCTCGGGTGACGGCGCCGGCGCGCTGGGCGTTGGGGCGCTTCCGGATTCGGCGCAGATCTGCTCGTGCAACAACGTCACCAAGGGCGACCTCAAGTGCGCCATCGCCGACGGGTGCGCCGACGTTCCCGCGCTCAAGTCCTGCACCTCGGCCGGCACCTCGTGCGGGTCGTGTGTGCCGTTGCTCAAGCAGCTGCTGGAAGCCGAAGGCGTGGAACAGTCCAAGGCGCTGTGTGAGCACTTCGGCCAGTCGCGGGCGGAGCTGTTCGAGATCGTTTCGGCCACCGAGATCCGGACGTTCTCCGGGCTGCTGGAACGGTTCGGGCGCGGAAAGGGTTGCGACATCTGCAAGCCCGTCGTCGCGTCGATCCTGGCCTCGACCGGCTCCGACCACATTCTCGACGGGGAGCAGGCGTCGCTGCAGGACTCCAACGACCACTTCCTGGCCAACATTCAGCGCAACGGCAGCTACTCGGTGGTGCCACGGGTTCCCGGCGGCGACATCAAGCCCGAGCACCTGATCCTGATTGGCCAGATTGCGCAGGACTTCGGTCTCTACACGAAGATCACCGGCGGCCAGCGGATCGACTTGTTCGGCGCCCGGGTGGACCAGCTACCGGCGATCTGGAAGCGGCTGGTCGACGCCGGCATGGAATCCGGCCACGCGTACGGCAAGGCGCTGCGCACGGTGAAGAGCTGCGTGGGCAGCGACTGGTGCCGTTACGGCCAGCAGGATTCGGTGCAGCTGGCCATCGACCTGGAATTGCGCTACCGCGGGCTGCGGGCGCCGCACAAGATCAAGCTGGGCGTCTCGGGTTGCGCGCGCGAGTGCGCGGAGGCGCGCGGCAAGGACGTCGGCGTCATCGCCACCGAACAGGGCTGGAACCTCTACGTCGGCGGCAACGGCGGTATGACGCCGAAGCACGCGCAGCTGCTGGCCGGTGACCTGGACACCGAGACGCTGGTCCGCTACATCGACCGGTTCCTGATGTACTACATCCGCACGGCCGACCGGCTGCAGCGCACCGCGCCGTGGGTGGAATCGCTTGACCTCGAGCACGTCCGGGAGGTCGTCTGCGACGACTCGCTGGGCCTGGCCGCCGAATTCGAGGCCGCCATCGCGCGGCACGTGGACAACTACAAGTGCGAATGGAAGGGCGTGCTGGAGGACCCGGACAAGCTGTCGCGGTTCGTCTCCTTCGTCAACGCCCCCGACGCGGTCGACCCGACGGTGGAGTTCACCGAACGCGCCGGACGCAAAGTGCCCGTGCCCATTGGCATCCCACGAGTTCGCCGATCATAAGGAGCAACCATGAAACTGCGCGACGACATACACGTGTGGACCACCGCGTGCGACTACGACCACCTGATCCCGGGCCGCGGCGTCGGCGTGCTGCTCGACGACGGCAGTCAGGCGGCATTGTTCCGCCTCGATGACGGCTCGGTGCGTGCCGTCGGCAACGTGGACCCGTTCTCGGGCGCGGCGGTGCTGTCCCGCGGGATCGTCGGCGACCGCGCCGGCCGGGCCGTCGTCCAATCGCCGATCCTCAAGCAGGCTTTCGCGCTGGACGACGGTGGCTGCCTGGACGACCCGGAGATATCGGTGCCGGTGTACCCGGTGCGCGTGACGCCGCAAGGGCACATCCAGGTCGGGCGGACCGCGGCCGCGCGAATCGCGGCCTAGCGCGTCAGTCGATCTTGCCGACGAGGTAGCGCTGCATCGTCGGGCCGATCGCGTCCACGAGTTGCTCCACCGTCATCGAGTGCAGTGGCTCTGAGCGCACCCCGTAGCGCATGATGCCCAAACCGACCAGCTGAGAGGCGCACAACGACGCGCGGACGGCGACCTTGTCGGCGCCGAGCATCTTCAGCAGCGGATTGAACACCGGGCCGATGAACATCGACTGCACGATCTCCGCGGTCTTGGCGAGCCCGGTGGAGGCGACGGCGCTGGCGGCAAACGGCCCGCCGCCCGCGGCGTCCCAGGTGGTGATCAGCATGTAGAGCGTGCGGCGGCCTACCTGGTTGACGCTGCCGGTGAATATCCGGTCGATGAACTCCGGTGTGCTGAACGGCAAACGCAGCATTTTTGCCACGTCATCGAGGAGCCCACGCGAGGGCTCTTCGTTACGGGCCATGTTGCCAGGATTACCTAGATATCCCCCAAAGGGCAAGCGCCGCTGCCCTCGGCGTGGCCAGCCGGCTACGGCAGGACCACGGGCGCGCGCTCGGCACGCCGGACAGGAAGCGCTTCGCGACCAGCCGGGCCAGCCCCGGATGGCTGCCCAGCGGGGCCGTCACGACGTCGGCGCCACAGGCCCGCAACCGCTCCTGAAACAGGCCCTCGGCCAGCAGATAAGAAGCGACCACGACGCGCTCGGCGCCCCGACTGCGGGCGTTGGCGACCGCAGTGCGGATGTCCGGAGCGCCGGTGGCGGCGAATCCCAGGTCCACCCGCGACGCCGTCAGTGCGGACAACAGCGCGGCGGCACGGCGCAGGTCGGCGCGGGCGACCGGATCCGAGGTGCCCGCCGCGCCCAGGACCACCGAATCGCCCCGGCGCCAGCCGGATTTCGCCAGCTGATCGGCCAGCAGGTGCGCGATCTCGCGGCTCGGCCCCAAGGCGGGGGTCAGCACGACGTGGGGGTGTCCGCTGGCGGTCACGTGCGCGGGCAGATCGGAGCGGACGTGGTACCCGCGGGACAGGAAGGCCGGCACGATGACGGCGGGTCGCGCCGCGTGTGCGTCGGTCACGCACGACGAAAGGACCTCGCTCGGTGTGGGTCCCAGGACGTCCACGAACGCCACCTGGATGGCGCCGCCGACCAGGGTGGCCACCTGGGCGGCGAGATCACCGACCATCGCGACGCCCTCCGGCCTGCGGGTGCCGTGGGCTACCAGGATCAGGCTCATGCCACACCCGCCGGGGTGTCGATCGCGAGCCGGTAGCCGCGTTTGACCACCGTCGCGACAATGTTTTTGTCGCCCAGCGCCGTTCGGAGGCGCAGCACGGCGGTGTCCACGGCGTGGGTGTCGTTGCCGTTGCCGGGTAGCACCCGCAACAGGTCGCTGCGCGTGACGACGTCACCCGGACGCTTCGCCAGCGCCCGCAGTATCGCCATGCCGGATGGTGACAGCGTCTTGACCGTACCGTCCACCAGGACGCTGGTCCCCCGGATATCGACCGCGTGACCGGCCGACGTCACGGTGCACGAGCCCAGCACCGGCAATTCCTCGGCGATGTGGCGGGCCAAGGCGCCCAACCGCATTCGCTCCGGGGACGAGGTCGGGATGCCCTTGCGGATCAGCGGCCGCGAGGTCACCGGTCCGACGCACATGGCGTGCACGTCGGTGCGCAGCGCGTCGAGCACCTGGTCCTCGATGTCCAGCTCGCGACTGCGTTCCAGCACGGCGGCCGCCGCGGGAGCCGACGTGAAGCTGACCGCGTCGAACTGCCGCCGGGCGATGCCGGTGACCAGTTGGTCGAAGTCGCCGCCCAATGCTGTTGGCTTCCAGCGGTACACGCGGATCGGCACCACCTCGGCGCCGGCAAAGCGCAACCCGCCGAGAAACTCGGGGAACGGATCCCACGCGTCGGCGGCGCCGTGCAGCTGCACCGCGATGCGTGTGCCGGACAAGTCCGATTTGAGTAGGTATTCCAGAACTTCCTGCGACGACTCCGATTCCGGCGACCACTCCTCGCGCAGGCCGGCGGCGCGCAGCGCGCCGGTTGCCTTCGGCCCGCGGGACACCACCCGAGCGGGCGAGAGGGCCTCGATGAGCTGACTGGCCAATCCCCAGCCCTCGGCCGCGGCGACCCAGCCCCGGAAACCGATGCCGGTGTGCGCGACCAGGATGTCCGGCGGCTCGGCGATCAACGCCTCGGTGTTGGCGTGCAACTCGTGGTCGTCGGGCAGGGCGATCATGTTGATTGCCGGGGCGGCGCAGACCTCGGCGCCCTGTCGGTGCAGCAATGCGCACAGCTCCTCGGAACGCCGAGCCGCCGTTACCGCGATCCGGTAACCGGTCAGTGGCGCAGTGTCTGGCTGGCCCATATGAACTGTGTATGCCCGTCTGATTTCCGTTGTGTTACCCGGCAATTGCCGCAGCATTGCCCGTGGCGGGTGCTGAATTGCCGTCATCTTCACACACGCACGAGCCCCACTTCGGGCGCCGTCCCGGCCAACCCGACGGCCGGGACGGTTCGGCGCACGTACATCACCCAGGTCAGGATTGCCGCGGCGAAGTACGACGCCAGGAACACCGCGTAGGCCGCCGTTCCGGAGCCGCTGCGCAGGTAGGACTCGCGCAGCGCCAGGTTGATTCCGACGCCGCCGAGGGCGCCGACCGCCGAGCAGATCCCGATCAGCGCGCCCGACATCGCCCGCGACCAGTGGCGCCGTTCGTCGTCGGTGACAGCCAGCGACCGGCTGCGCGCTTCGAACACCGACGGGATGAGTTTGAACACCGAACCGTTGCCCATCCCGGACAGCACGAACAGGACCATGAAACCCGCGACGTAGCCGATCATCGTCAGCGTGCTCGTCGCCCCGGCCCGCGGCGAGTGACCGCTGATGCCGAACAGCAGTCCCGCGGCCAGGATCATGCCGCCCAGGACGCCCAGCGTGACCCTGCTGCCGCCCAGCCGATCGGCCAGCCGGCCGCCGTAGATCCGGGCCAGGGAGCCCAGCAGCGGCCCGAGGAACGCGATCTGGGCGGCGTGCAGCGAGGCGTGCTTGGCGGTTTCTCCGTTGGCCAGGAAATTGAGCTGCATGACCTGACCGAAGGCGAAGGAGAACCCGATCCACGAGCCGAAAGTGCAGACATAGAGCAGTGAGATCGCCAGGGTGTCGCGGTCGAACAGGATCGAGCGCATGTGACTGACCTCGATGTGGTGCTCGAGGTTGTCCATGAACACCGCTGCCGCGATTCCGACGATCGCGAGCAACACCAGATAAACCGCGCACACCCAGTAGGGGGCCTCATGGCCGGCGGTGGCGAGCACCAGCAGGCCGACCAGTTGGATCACCGCTACCCCGAGGTTGCCGACGCCGGCGTTGATCGCCAGGGCGGCGCCCTTGAGCCGCTGCGGGTAGAACGCGTTGACGTTGGCCAGCGACGCCGCGTAGTTGCCGCCACCGAGCCCGGTGAGCGCCGCGCACAGCACATACGGCCACAGCGGCAGGCCCGGATGGGCCAGCAGAACGATGGTGCCGACGGTGGGGATCAACAGCACGAATGCCGAGAAGGTGGTCCAGTTGCGACCGCCGAACCTGGCGATGCCCAGCGTGTAAACGATGCGGGCGCCGCCGCCGACCAGGGTGGCGACCGCGCTCAGCAAGAGCTTGTCGCCGGCATTGAAGCCGTACACCGACGCGGGCATGAACAGCGCCATCACCGACCAGAGACTCCAAATCGAAAACGCGACATGGTCGCCCGCCAGCGTGCAGATCAGATTGCGACGTGCAACCAGCTTGTTGCCCGCCTCCCAGCCCGCGGTGTCTTCGGGATTCCAGTCGGTAATGCGATGGTTGCGGCCCATGCGCTGTGCACCTTTCGTGGACGGGATAATTCCGCGGCTGGGCTGGATCACACCCCGTGTAGTTGCGTGCGTCACGTCTTGCCCGCACCGAACTCGCAGTGAAGACGCATGCGCCGCCGTCTATTTCGATGCTCACATCCGCGACGAAGAGCCGTCAACTCGATATGGCCCGATTCGCCTGAAAGTTGAATCCCAGTTATCTGGCAAATCACTGACAGGGGCAACAGTTTGTGTGAGTTGCAATACATTGCGTCACACGTACGCCAGCCCCGCCGACGCGGCGGCGTCCGGCGCGGCCCGCAGTTCGGCCCGCATCGGCCGGCGCACGTACACCGCCCACGTCAGCACCAGCGCGGCAACGTAGAACACCGCGAAGGCCCAGAATGCCGCCGTCGCGGTGCCACTGCTCAGATATGACTGCCGCAAAACAAGATTGACGCCCACGCCGCCGAGCGCGCCGACCGCGCCGGCGAAGCCGATCAGCGCGCCGGACATGGACCGCGACCACTGCCGTCGTTCGGCTTCACCGACCTGCAGGCGGTGGCTGCGTGCCTCGAAGATTGACGGAATCATCTTGTACACCGAGCCGTTGCCGATGCCGGACAGGATGAACAGCGCGACGAACCCGACGACGTAGCCGGCCATCGTCGCGGCGGGCACGGGTCCCGCCATGTGGCCCGCGAAAGTGCTTGCACCGACCAGTATTCCGGCGGCCAGGATCATCGCGCCGAAGACGGCGAGGGTGACCCGTCCGCCGCCGATGCGGTCGGCGAGCCGACCGCCGTAGACGCGGGACAGCGAGCCCAATAGTGGTCCCACAAAGGCGATCTGGGCCGCGTGCAAGGACGCCTGCGCCGCGCTCTGGCCGCCGGCGAGGAAGTTGATCTGTAGCACCTGGCCGAAGGCGAACGAGAACCCGATGAACGAACCGAAGGTGCCGATGTAGAGCAGCGCCACCACCCAGGTGTGCGGCTCCTTCAGCACCGCAAGCATGGTGCTCATCTCGATGCGGTACTGCGGCAGGTTATCCATGTACAGCGCCGCGCCGACGCCGGCGACCGCCAGCAGCACCAGGTAGACGGCGCACACCCAATACGGCTGCCGGTTGCCGGCGGTCGCGATCACCAACAGGCCCACCAGCTGGATCACCGGCACGCCGAGGTTTCCGCCACCGGCGTTGAGCGCCAGCGCCGCGCCCTTGAGTCGTTGCGGGTAGAACGCGTTGATGTTCGTCATGGACGAGGCGAAGTTGCCGCCGCCGAACCCTGCGAGCGCCGCGCAGACCAGATACGGCCATAGCGGCTGGCCCGGGTTGGCCAGCAGCGCCACGGTGCCGACCGTCGGGATCAACAGCACCAGCGCGGAGAAGATGGTCCAGTTGCGGCCGCCGAATTTCGCGGTGGCGAAGGTGTAGGGAAAGCGCAGGCAGCCGCCGACCAGCGTCGCGACGGCGCCGAGCAGGAACTTGTCACCCGCGGACAGGCCGTACACGGACGCCGGCATGAACAGCACCATCACCGACCAGATGGACCAGATCGAGAACCCGACGTGTTCGGCGGCCACCGACCAGATCAGGTTGCGCCGGGCGATGTACTTGTTGCCGGCTTCCCAGGCCACGGTGTCTTCCGGGTCCCAGTCCAACAGGCGGTGTGAGCGGTTCATGGCGCTCACGCTAGAAATCGTTTGTTGCCCGCGACGCCGCCCGCAGTGACCCGGGCGTGAAATTCAGCTCACCGGCGCGGTGCCGGCGGTGTGAGACGCCTACCAGACATCCCCGGCACGCCAATCGCACATCAGCTCCGCCGACGTGTCCAGGCTGATGCCGACCGGCAGGACGAACACCGACCCGTCGTCGTCGGGTGTACGGGTCGGGCCGGTGGGGGCCAGCACGGACGTCGGGCCCTGCCAGGGCAGCCAGCCGCGCGACGTGTAGAGCCGGCGCGCCCGCGCCGAGGAGCTGAGCGCCCCGAGCTGATAGGCGCCGCGCATCACCTGCTCGACGGCGTCCAACAGGGCGCTTACCAGACCCTGGCCGCGCCAATCCTCGCGTACCGCAACGCCTTCGACGTAGCCGCAGCGCAGTGCGTTACCGCGGTAATACAGCCGGCGCTGCACCACCGCGGCGTGCGCGATGATCGCGCCGTGCCAGTGGATCAGGGCGTGCATGCCGCCGAGAGCGTGCTCCCAATCGGTTTCGGTGAAGTCCCCGGCGAACGCGTCGGTGACCATTCGGCAGACGCGCTGGCGCGCCTCGGCGTCCAGGTCGGCGGTGTGCACCAGGCGGGCGGTGTGCACCTGGGTGCCGGTCACGGGGTCAGGGCCAACCCGCGGCGGCCGCGCTGAGCCGGCGCCCCAGCGACCGCGGCCGCGCCCAGTGCAGCCGCACATGCTGGCCGGGGCGCACCTGGGCGATCTTGTCGATGTCCTCGTCGACCACCACGCCCACCACCGGGTAACCGCCGGTGACGGGGTGATCGGGTCCCAGGATCACCGGTAAGCCGTTGGGCGGCACCTGGATTGCGCCACGGGTGGCACCCTCGCTGGGCAGTTGCCGCTGCGGGTCGCGGTAATGCAGCGGGCGGCCGACCAGGCGCATGCCCACCCGGTCGCTGCGGTCGGAGGCCATCCACACCGTGTGCACCAGGACGTCGGGGTCGACGAACCAGTCGTCGCGCGGCCCGGGTATTACCAGCAGCTCCACGATCTGTTCGGCGATCGCGGCCACCGGGGCCTGCTCGAGTTCGGGGTAGTCGTCGGAGTGCTCACCCACCGGCAGCCGGTCGCCGGTCTGCAGCGGCGCCGGGCCGATCGCGGACATGACGTCGTAACTGCGCGAACCGAGCACCGGTGCCACGCCGATGCCGCCGCGCACGGCCAGATACGTGCGCAGCCCGGCGCGAGGAGTGCCCAGCGTGATCACCTGGCCGTCCCGCACGTGCTGAATGCTGTTGTTGCCGAATACCTTTCCGTCCACGGATGCGCCGGTGTCGGCGCCGGTGACCGCGACGTCGACGTCGCCGCCGCGGACCCGGGCCGCGAAGCCGCCGAACGTCACCTCGACCGTGGCGCGGTCGTCGGGGTTGGCGACCAGCCGGTTGGCCAGCGTGTGCGAGCGGCGGTCGGCGGCGCCGGACCGGCTGACGCCGAGGTGGGCCAGCCCGGGCCGGCCCAGGTCCTGTAGGACGGCCAGCGGTCCGGTGCGAAGGATTTCCAGGGTTATCACGACGTGCTCCTTCTGGTCCGTCACGCTGCCCGGAACTGAACCCACATGCCCTGCGTCAGCAGCGCCGGATTGGGCCGCTCGATATCCCACAGGACGGCTTCGGTGCGGCCGATGAGCTGCCAGCCGCCGGGCGATTGCCGGGGATAGACTGCGCTGAATTCGCCGGCCAGGGCGACCGAACCGGCTGGCACCGTGGTCCGCGGTTCGGACCGGCGGGGCACCCGCAGGCGCGGGTCGCCGTCGACCAGATACGCGAAACCGGGTGCGAAACCACTGAATCCCACCCGCCACAGGGTGGCCGTGTGGGCGTGGATGACCTGCGCGGTGGTCAGTCCGGTGTGTTCGGCGACCGCGGCCAGGTCGGGGCCGTCGTACACCACGTCGATCACCACGTCGGCGCGGCCCTCGGAGCCGGCCGCATCGACCGGCTGCGCGCTGACCCGCAGCTTGCGCACCCGCTGACGCGTAACCCCTTGGTGGCGTGGCGAGTCGAGTTTCAGCAGCACGGTGCGCGACGCCGGCACGATGTCGACGACGCCGGGCAGGGCCGCTGCACGCAACGCCGCCGTCCACGCCAACACATCGGCGGTGTTGTCGCACTGCAGCATCACCGCATGGTCGCCGTAGTCGACGACGACCGGCCGTGCCACGGGCACTTCCGCAGGGTCCTCCGAAAACTCCATGGACAGATCCGTCGCGCTCATACTTCGAAGGTAAGCCGGAATCGGGGGGTCGGCGAGGGGCAGCCGACGGAATTTCGAGCACTGCCAGAGGTGCCTTAGCAAACGCTCAATTAGCCCAGGATCTTGCCGATCAGTGGGGGCAGCTGATCGGCTACCACCGGGTAGCTCAGCGGCGACGCGAACGCGATCGCGCCGGCCAGGTCCTTGGTCGTGAAGACGTGCCGGTTCTGGGCGGTGGCCTGCGCCGCCGCCACCTCGGGATCGGCGAGCAGCGCCTTCTGCTCGTCCGGGTTCTCGGTCGACCAGATCACCACGTCGGCGGAGTCGAGCACCGCCTTGATGTGGTCGCGGGGGATGACCGCGCTGTGGCCGGCGGCGAACTCCTTGATGCTGTCGGGGATCGCTAGGCCCATGTCGGAGAGGAAGCCGGTGCGCCAACCCGCCAGCGTCGCGACCACGGTGCCCCGCCAGAACCGGCCCTGCATCAGCAACGCCTTCTTGCCCTTCCACTGCGGATTCTTCTGCGCGACGGCGGTGAACTTCTTGTCGACGGCGTCGATCAGCGACTTCATCTGGTCGGCCGCGAACACGGCTTGGCCGACCGCGGTGGCCTGGTCCTTCCACGGCTCGAAGAAGGCGTCCTCGCCCGACTGCGGGATGGTCGGGGCGATCGCCGAAAGCTTCTGATAGGTGTCGGCGTCCACGCCGGCGTTGGCGGCGACGATCAGGTCCGGCTTCAGGCCCGCGATCTGGTCGACCGGAATTCCGTTGTCCAGGTTCAACACCGTCGGCTTCGCGTCGCCGAGCTTGGGCTGGGCCCACGGCCACACCGCGAACGGCTGGTCACCCCACCAGTTGGTCACCGCGATGGGCACGACGCCGACGGCGAGCAGATCGTCCTGCTCGGTGTAGCCGGCGCTGACGACGCGCTTGGGCGGCGCCTTGATGACGGTCTGGCCGAAGGCGTGGGTGATGGTCACCGCTCCGCCACCCGGCGAGCCCGGCGGCGGCTTCGGTGACGAACACCCCGCGGCTGTTCCGGCCGCCAGCGCCCCGGCGGCCCCCGCCAGCTGGAGAAACCCCCGCCGACTCCATTCCTGCTGTCGCACAGCGTGAGAGTAGCGAACGAGGGCCGTCAGTTACGCGGCCCCTGGTAATTCGTCCAGGGGCTGTAGTCCGCGATTAGCTCTTCCTGTGGCGGGCGTTCGTCGACCGGGACGTGCTGCAGGTTGATCCGGATGCGGTACCAGATCGAACTCGGCCCGCGCATGCCGTCGACCAGGACGTCGACCGGCTGCAGCCGCTTCGCCACGCCGGGATGGCGATCGCGCCAGGTGTCCAGCGCGGCCATCGCCTCGTCCTTGGTCTTGGTGCGGGCGATCTCGATCAGCGGCATCGCCGAGACCCGCCTGCCGGCAGCGCTTTTCGGTGTGCCGCGCGCGCCTTTGGGAGCCTTCTCCGGCGGGCCCAGTTCTTCGGCCAGCATCAGCAGCCGGTCCAGATCGCCGGCGGCACCGGAATCCATTCCCGCCCAGGGGTCACCCAGTTCGGCGAACCGGGCGGGCACGGTCGCGAGGGTGAACGCCTCGGGATCGCAGTCGGCGACCTCCTCCCAATGCAGCGGTGTCGACACCCGGGCGTCCGGCGTCGCGCGCACCGAGTAGGCCGAGGCGACCGTGCGGTCCTTGGCGTTCTGGTTGAAGTCGACGAACACCCCCTCGCGCTCTTCCTTCCACCAGCGGCTGGTCGCCGCGTCGGGAATGCGCCGCTCGACCTCGCGCGCGACGGTCTGGGCTGCCAGCCGCACCTGGGGGAACCGCCACCGCGGCGCGATCCGGGCGTAGATGTGGAAGCCGCGCGACCCGGACGTCTTCGGCCAGGCGACCAGGCCGTAGTCCTCGAGCACCTCGCGGGCCACCAGCGCCACCTCGACGATCCGCCGCCAGGGGACCCCCGGCATGGGGTCGAGGTCGACCCGCAGCTCGTCGGGATGGTCCAGGTCGTCGGCGAGCACCGGATGCGGGTTCAGATCGACACAACCCAGGTTGATCGCCCACGCCAGTCCGGCGGCGTCGTGGATGACCGCTTCCTTGGCCGAGGTGCCCGAGGCATAGCGCAGCTCGGCAACGTCCACCCATTGCGGCCGGTTGGCCGGGGCCCGCTTCTGAAACACCGCCTCTTGCCCGATGCCCTTGACGAAGCGCTTGAGGATCATCGGCCGTCCGGCCACGCCGCGCAGCGCCCCTTCGGCGACCGCCAGGTAATAGCGCACCAGGTCGAGCTTGGTGTGGGCGGGCGCATCGCCGTGGCCGTCGAAGACGACTTTGTCCGGATGGGTGATGGTGACCTCGCGGCCGGAAACCTCCAGTGACACCGGGCCGCTCATGGGGTACATGGTAATTCTGCGCAAATTTTCGGGCCGTTTTGCGACCCCCGTCACATAGGGTGATCTCATGCCTAACCTCAGCGACCTGCCCGGGCAGATCCCAGCCAAGATTCAGCAGTACGTCGAACGCGGCGCCGCCGAGCTGCACTATGTGCGCAAGATCTTTGAAGCGGGCGCGTTCAAGCTGGAGTCGCCGCTCAAAACCGCGGCGATGGCCGCCGATCTGGCGAAGTGGGGCGAGTTCGGCATGCTGCCGTCCCTCAACGCCCGGCGTCATCCCGACCGGGCGGCGCTGATCGACGAAGAGGGCGAGTTCAGCTACCAGGAGCTCGACGACGCCGCCCACGCCGTGGCCAACGGCCTGATCAAGAAGGGCGTCAAGGCCGGCGACGGCGTCGCGATCCTGGCCCGCAACCACCGCTGGTTCGTCGTCGCCAATTACGGCGCCGCGCGGGCGGGCGCCCGAATCATCCTGCTCAACAGCGAGTTCTCCGGCCCGCAGATCAAGGAGGTGTCCGAACGCGAGGGCGCCAAGGTGATCATCTACGACGACGAATACACCAAGGCCGTCAGCAAAGCCGAGCCGGAGCTGGGCATGCTGCGCGCGCTCGGTACCAATCCCGATTCCGACGGGGCGTCCGAGAGCAACGACGAGACCCTGGCCGAGCTGATCGCGCGAAGCAGCAAGGAACCGGCACCCAAGGCCGCCAAGCACGCGTCGATCATCATCCTGACCAGCGGCACCACCGGCACCCCGAAGGGCGCCAACCGCAGCAGCCCGCCCACGTTGGCGCCCGTCGGCGGGATCCTCTCGCACGTCCCGTTCAAGGCCGAGGAGGTGACGTCGCTGCCGGCGCCGATGTTCCACGCCCTTGGCTACCTGCACGCCACCATCGCGATGTTCCTGGGCTCCACGCTGATCCTGCGGCGCAAGTTCAAGCCGCCGCACGTGCTCGAGGACCTGGAGAAGTACAAGGCGACCGCGATGGTCGTCGTGCCGGTGATGCTGTCGCGGCTGCTGGACGCGATCGAAAAGATGGACAAGAAGCCCGACCTGTCCAGCCTGAAGATCATCTTCGTGTCCGGTTCCCAACTGGGTGCCGAGCTGGCCAGCCGGGCCCTCAAGGACTTCGGCCCGGTCATCTACAACATGTACGGCTCGACCGAGATCGCGTTCGCCACCATCGCCGGGCCCCAGGACCTGGAGAAGAACGCGGCGACGGTCGGACCGGTCGTCAAGGGCGTCAAGGTCAAGATCCTCGACGACAACGGCAACGAGGTGCCGCAGGGTGACGTCGGCCGGATCTTCGTGGGCAACGCCTTCCCGTTCGAGGGCTACACCGGGGGCGGGCACAAGCAGATCATCGACGGCCTGATGTCCTCCGGTGACGTCGGCTACTTCGACGAGCACGGGTTGCTCTACGTCAGCGGCCGGGACGACGAGATGATCGTGTCCGGTGGCGAGAACGTGTTCCCCGCCGAGGTCGAGGACCTGATCAGCGGTCACCCCGACGTCGTGGAGGCCACCGCGATCGGGGTCGAAGACAAGGAGTGGGGCCATCGGCTGCGCGCCTTCGTGGTCAAGAAGGACAACGCCGACCTCGACGAGGACACCGTCAAGCACTATGTGCGCGACCACCTGGCCCGCTACAAGGTGCCGCGGGAAGTGGTCTTCCTCGACGAGCTGCCGCGCAACCCGACCGGCAAGATCCTCAAGCGCGAGCTGCGCGAGATGGATGTCGACTGACCCCGCGCGGGGTTAGCGGCGCGCCTGGATGGCGCGGGTGATTTGGGCGGCCAGCTTGGGGTCGGCGAGAAGCTGGTCGACGAGCGCGGCGAGCACTTCCTGGCCGGTCACGCGGGCCACGCCCAGCCGGTCGGCCGCTTCGCGCTGCCAGATGTCCAGGGCCCGGTGGGTGGCGACCGACAGGTCGACGGTGCGGCGGGTCCGCTGGGCGCGGGCGGGCTGCTCGCGAGCGGGCTGGCTCAGCGGCTGGGGCTGCCGGAGGTGACTGAGGCGCACCGTGGGCACCGCATCGCCGGGCGGGGGGGCCTGCGGACGAAACGAGCCGCCGCCCGGCTCGTTGGGACCCGGGGTGATACTCATTGCGTCGACCTCCCAGCGTCGCGGACAGCAGTCAGTAAATCAGTATATCAGTAGTGTATCCGCGAAGAAATGATTTCTGGGATAAATAGCTGACCCGGTCGTCCTGCAAACGGGACAACGCCAACGGTGCGCAGGTAAGCGGGTTGCAGCACACTGGCGGTGGCGCATGGATTGTTTGCTGAATGATCGCGCCGCGCGCGGCAATGCGTAAATCATGAATTAGCGGCACGCCTGCCCAGAAGCCGCCCCACCTGCGGGTTTATCGCCCGGACGACTAAATGAAAACAGTCATGCGGAATGGCGCAAATAGGTAAATCAGCAAATCGATAATGCTGTCGATATTCAGGCCACGTCGATCCGCGTTAACGGTGCACATTGACGGTATTGCTCAATGTTTTTTGGTTTGTTCTCGGGGCACCGGCGCTGGTGGAGCTGGCGGTGATGAACCCTACGGGTCGCGGGGGAGGCCCAGCAGTCGCTCGGCGATGATGTTGAGCTGCACCTCCGACGTGCCGCCGTAGATGGTGGTGGCGCGGCTGCCCAGCAGGTAGTCGCCCCACTTGCCGGCCAACTGGTGGGTGTCGCCGATCGCGGCGTCGGTGCCGAACGACGACACCGCGAATTCCGCATAGCCCTGGCCGGTGCGCATCGATAGCAGTTTGGAGATCGCGGCCGACGGCATCGGGTCGCCGCCGGCCAAGGTGAGCAGCGTCGAACGCAGGTTGAGCACCTTGGCGGCATGACCCTCCGCGATCAGCTGTCCGGCGCGGTGCCGCGCGACCTGGTCGAACTGGCCGTCACGCACGAATTCGACGAACTCCGGCAGGGTGGCCAGGAAGTTGGCGTCGCTGCCGCCGATCGAGACCCGTTCCGCCGTCAGGGTGTTACGGCTGACCTCCCAGCCCCGGTTCACCTCGCCCAGCACGTTCTCGTCGGGCACGAACACGTCGTCGATGTAGACCGTGTTGAAGAACTCCTGGCCGGTGAGCTCGCGCAGCGGCTTGACGGTGACGCCTTCGCTCTTCATGTCCAGCAGGAAGTAGGTGATGCCGTTGTGTTTCGGCGCGTTCGGGTCGGTTCTCGCCAGCAGCGCGCCCCACTGCGAGAACTGCGCGGCCGTGGTCCAGATCTTCTGGCCGGTGATGCGCCAGCCGCCGTCGACCCGGGTGGCCTTGGTGGACAACCCGGCCAGGTCCGAGCCGGCGCCCGGCTCGGAAAACAGCTGGCACCAGATCATTTCGCTGCGGAACGTCGGCGGCAGGAACCGCTGCTTCTGCTCCTCGGTGCCGAACGCGACGATCGACGGGATGACCCACGCGGCGATGCCGACCTGCGGCCGCTTGACCCGCCCCGCGGCGAATTCCTGGGCGATGATGATCTGCTCGACCGGACTGGACGCCCGGCCCCACGGCCGCGGCAGGTAGGGCAGCACCCAGCCGCCCTCGGCGATCGCCACCTTGCGCTGCTCGCGGTCCATCGCCTTCAATTCGGCGACCTCGGAACGGATTTCGGCCCGCAGCTTTTCGGTGTCGGGGTCCAGGTCGATGTCGACGGCGCGCATTCCGGAGGTCGTCGCGGTGTCCACCACCCGCTGCGGGTACTCCGAGGCCCGGCCGAAGCAGGCGGCGAGCAACAGAGCGCGACGGTAGTAGACGTTGGCGTCGTGCTCCCAGGTGAAGCCGATGCCGCCGTGCACCTGGATGCAGTCCTGCGTGCAGCGCTGGGCGGCCGCCGGCGCCAGCGTCGCGGCCACCGCGGCGGCAAACTCCACGTGCTCGCCGGCTTCGTGGGCCTCGCGCGCTTCATCGAGGGCCCGTGCCGCGTCCCACACCGCGGCGGTGGCCCGTTCGGTGTCGGCGACCATCTCGGCGCATTTGTGCTTGACGGCCTGGAACTGCCCGATCGGGCGGCCGAACTGCTCACGGATCTTGGCGTAGTTCGACGCGGTGTCGGTCGCCCAGCGCGCGACACCGATGGCCTCGGCGGACAGCAGGGTGGACATCAGCGCGTGCGCGGTGGTCATGCTCAGGTTGCTCAGCACGACGTCGTCGTCGATCTCGACGGCATTGGCGCGCACGTGTGCGATGGGCCGCAGCGGGTCGATGCCCTTGACCGGCTCGATCTCGAGTTGTTCGGCGCGCAGCACCACCCACTCGTCGCCGCTGTCGATCGCCACCGGGAGCACCAGCACGGAGGCCTGCGCGGCGGCGGGGACGGCACGGACCTCGCCGCGGATCACCAGCACGTCACCGTGCCGGGTGGCGGTCAGCCCGGAGTCCAGCGCGTAGGCGGCGATGGCCGCGCCCGACGCCAGTTCGGCGAGCACCTTGTCCTCGGGGTCATGCGCGGAGATCAGCGCGCTGGCGATCGCCGACGGCACGAACGGCCCGGGCACCGCGCCGTAGCCGAATTCGGCCAGGACGATCGCCAGCTCGAGGATGCCGAAGCCCTGCCCGCCCACGGATTCGGCCAGGTGCACACCCTGCAGGCCCTGTTCGGCGGCCGCCTGCCAGTAGGGCGGGGGATTGCGCACCGGAGTCTCCATGGCCTCGTGCAGCACCTCCGACGGCGCGACGCGCGCCACCAGGGACCGCACCGAATCGGCCAGGTCTTGATGCTCGGGGCTGATCGCGATCGGCATTGGTCGCCTTCCCTTAGGGTTCGTTTCGGCCAAGCACCTTCCAAGCTAACAACCGGGCGGTTGGTTGACGACGGTGACCCGCGGCCGTCAGCAAGCGGTCAGAAGTGCGGCAATTTGTAAACGGCCCGACCGGCGACGACGTAGACGCCGCCGGCGTCCGCGGCGATCGCCGAAATGCTTTTGGCCCACGGCGTGCGCAGTTCGGTGGGTGTGCTCGATCCCGCCGCAAGCCTCAGCACCCGTGCGCCGTCGGCCACGTAGACCGTGCCGTTCCCGTCCACGGCGACATCGAGGTGGTCGCCAAGGCCGGTGAACGGAAGTTCCGCCTGCCGGTCAGATCCGGGGACGAGCGTGAGTACGCGCTTTTTGTCCGCAACGTAGACGCCACCGGCGTCGTCCACCGCCACGCTTGAGGGCTGGTCGAGGTTGGCGAAGGGCAGTACGGTTTCGCGATCCGGGGATTTCACGTTCCGCTCGATTGCCGTGACGTCGACCCTGACTACCCGGTTCTCCGTGCCGTCGACGAGGTAGACCTTTCCGTCCTTATCGACGGCCACCGCCTGCGGCTTGCTCACCTTGTCCAGGTAGATGGGCGTGAACTGGGCGGCGACGAGCTTGAGGAGGCGCGGGTGCGCGGATTCGGTGATGTAGACGGCATCGGAACGGTTCACCGCGATGTGCCGGGGGTCGTGGGTGGTGCTGGTTGACAGCTCGGTTTGTTTTTTGGATGTGGGGTCGAGCTTGACCACCCTCCACATGTCGGCGACGTAGATCTCGTCGTTACTGCCGAGGGCGATGGCTTGTGGGGTGACGAGTCCCGTGAAAGGTAGTGCCGGCGGGGCTTCGGCGGGTTTCTTGACGAGGAAGACGACCATGCCGATCACCGCGACCGCCGTCGCCGCCAAGGCCGCAAGCATTACCCCGCGACGGTGTGTTCTCGGTGTCGCGTCATCCGGGAACCGCGCCGGCTGTGTCTGGCCCTCGGGACGCGGTTCGATCGGTGCGGTAGGGGCGGCCGGTGTCCAAGGTGTGGTCGGCCCCGCGGAAGGCGGCGACGAGGCGAGCGCGCCGTGGGCTGCCGCGGCGAGTTCCAGTGTGCTGCGATAGCGGGCCGCTGGGTCTTTTGCCATGCCTTTGGCGATGACGGCATCGAATCCCGCTGGGATGCCGGGCACTTGAGTGCTGGGCCGGGGCGGATCCTGCAACAGGTGTGCGTGCATCTGCTGGGGCAGGCTGTCGCCGGCAAACGGTTGTCGGGCGGTCAGGCATTCGTAGAGCACCGCGGTCAGTGCATAGACGTCGGCGCTGGCGGTGGCGACGCCGGTCTCGAAACGCTCCGGCGCCATGTAGGCCATGGTGCCGATCACCGACCCGGTCTGGGTGATCTTGGTGGCGCTCGCATCGTGGGCGATGCCGAAGTCGATGAGGTAGGTGAAGTCACCCCCGGTGACCAGAGCGTTGGAGGGTTTGACGTCCCGGTGCACCAGGCCCGCGGCGTGGGCGGCGTGCAGCGCGCTGGCCAGTTGCTCGATCACCTTCACCGAGCGCTCGGGACTGAGCCGGCCGTCGCGCTGCAACAGGCTGGCAAGGTCGATGCCGTCGACGACCGGCATCGACAGGTACAGGTGGCCGTCGACTTCGCCGGACTCATAGATCGGGATGATGTGGGGTTCGGTCAACCGGGCGGCCGTATACGCCTCACGCTCGAACCGCTGGCGATATCCGGGTTGGTGGGCCAAGTCCGCGGGCAGCAACTTCAGGGCAACCGGGCGGCGCATCACCGTGTCGTGGGCCTTGAACACTTGGCCCATTCCGCCCGCGCCGATCAATTCGATCAACCGGTAGCGACCGAATGTCCCCTGGACCACAGGCTCGATTCTTTCAGTGCCACCGCTGCTGGATCCACGCAGCGATGGTGTCGGCCTGCTCGTCGCGGGCGCCGGGGGTGGTGAAGTAGTGGTCGGTCTCGATCGAGGCCTGCGCCTTGTCGGTGCTCGCCAGCGCGTCGTAGATGCGTTGCGCGTCAGACGGAAACACCCCGGTGTCGGCCTCGGCGTTGATCACCAGCGCGGGGCAGGTGATGCGGCCCAGGTGCGGCTCGGCGCGGGTCTGCGCCACCCGCAAGCTCCACATGCCCAGCCAGTTACGCAGCGTGCAGGCCGCCGCGATGCCGTGCGCGGACCGGTTCGCCTTGGCCGGCACGCCGGCATAGCACAGGTTGGGCTGACGTTTGGTGGGCTCGATGGTGGGATCCACCATGCGTGGATCGGCCCAGGTCCGCGTCACGGTGAAGGGCCGGTCGGAAAAGCCCGCGGCGCGAACGCGTTCCAGCTCCGCCTCGGCCCAGTCGGTGATGGCGTGATTACGCGCGGTCTGTGCCGACCGGTAGCGGGCGACGAACTCCGGCGAATAGGGGGGCCCGTTGCGCTCGTCGAACAGGTCGAGCTCGGGATCGGTTGCCACCGGATCGTTTTCGTCGACGATGGCGGCGTCCATCCAGGCCGTCAGCACCTCAGGTCGGCCGGGATGCGCGGCGGTGGCGACATAGCCGTCGGCGGGCAACAACTCCGTCACGCCCGCCGCGGGCCGCATCCCGTCCAACGGCGTGACATTCGGATCCACCGCCTGCGACTGGTAGGCCGCCATCAGCGAACCGCCCCCCGAATTCCCCAGCAGCACCACGGTTTCGACGCCTGCGACCTCGCGCAGCCAGCGCACCCCCACCCCGATGTCGACGAGCGCGTGGTCGAGCAGGAAGCTGCTCTCGAACCCGCGAAACCTGGTGTTCCAGCCCAGAAACCCGATCCCGCGGGTGGCGAGATATTCGGCGATGTAGTGCTCGGAAAAGTCGATCTGGTAGTGCGTGGCGATCATCGCCACCTTCGGCTTACGCCCCACCCCGCGGTAGTACAGCCCCTGGCACGGGTGCCCACCGGCGCCCGCGCGCCCAGCGGTGCGCGACGGCAGCCCGATGAACTCCCGGGTTGTCCCCGACGTGCCGGTGTGACTGTTCAATTCGAGCGATCCTCCTGGCTGTAGATGGCTCGGTAGTAGATGTTGGCGAGGGTCTTGATGCAGGCCTCGTCATCGGCCTCGCGGGACCCGCTGAGGTGGATATAGCAGAACTGGTTGAACATCGCCACGATCGCCTCGGCGACCAGCTCCGGATCGTCGTCGGGGCAGTAGCCGTCGGCCTGCGCTCGTCGCACCGACTCGGCGATGAACGAGATCGGAATCGCGCACATCTGGGCCCAGTATTGCGCGAAGTCCGCGTTGACCATCGCCAGCTGCGACACGCTGATCACCTCGGCGAGGCGGTTGCGGTAGGTATGCCAGTGCGCGGCGGCGGCCTCGTGCGCGCGCTCGCGGTTGGTCAGGCCGTGCCGGGTGACGGTGAGTGCGCGCTCGTTGGCCTCGTCCACGAAGCGCTGCGCCCACTGCCGGACCATCGCCTCCTTGGAGTCGTAGTAGTTGTAAAACGACGCCGCCGAACGGCCCGCTTCGGCGGCGATGTCGGCGATGGTGGTGGCCAGAATTCCCTTGCGCGCGACGACCGTTCGGGCGGCGGCGTCGATCGCGGCGGAGGTGCGCCGGCCACGGTGGGTCGGAAATTGCGCCGCGCGGTCCTCTGCGGCAAGCGACATCTGGCACCACTCCCTGGCTCAAAACTGAACCTGATGTTAGATTCAGATTTGAATTTTGGGTAGGGAGCCGCAGCATGATCAAGCCGCACAACACCAACACCGAATTCGAGCTCGGCGGAATCAACCACGTCGCGCTGGTGTGTTCGGATATGGCGCGCACCGTGGACTTCTACAGCAACATCCTCGGGATGCCGCTGATCAAGTCGCTCGACCTGCCCGGTGGCCAGGGGCAGCACTTCTTCTTCGACGCCGGCAACGGCGACTGCGTCGCGTTCTTCTGGTTCACCGAGGCGGCGGACCGCGTGCCGGGCATCTCGTCGCCGGGCGCGTTGCCGGGCCTCGGCGACATCACCAGCGCGGTGAGCACCATGAACCACCTGGCGTTTCATGTGCCGGCCGAGCGGTTCGACGCCTATCGTCAGCGGCTCAAAGACAAGGGCGTGCGGGTCGGGCCGGTGCTCAACCACGACGAGAGTCCGATGCAGGTCGCGAAAACCCTGCACCCCGGCGTGTACGTGCGCTCCTTCTACTTCCAGGACCCGGATGGGATCATGCTGGAATTCGCCTGTTGGGTCAGGGAATTCAACGAGGCGGACACGCCAGCGGTGCCCAGGACGGCAGCCGACCGGCGGCCTCCGGTGCCGGCCGCGCACTAGCCCATGTCGACGGACGGCATCCTGACCGACGCCCAGATCTCCGGACTGACGGCCGCGCAACGCCGAGAGCTGATCCACCGCCTGGAAAAGCCGCTGAATGAGCTGGTTGATCCAGGCCTGCTGGTGCGGATGCGGCGGCTGCGGTTGAGCCTGATGATCGGCGGCTCGATCGCGCTGATTCCCTGGATCGGGTATCTATCGGTGACGCTGCCGCAGAAGTACGTGGCCCACAACTGGGACTTGACGTGGGTCGGCTTCGATGTGCTGCTGGTGGGGTTCATGTCGGCCACGGCACTGCTCGGCTATTTGCGCCGCCAGCTGCTGCTGCTCGCCGCGTTCACCTCCGGGGTTCTGCTGATCTGCGATGCGTGGTTCGACTTGATGACGGCGGGACCCGCCGACCTCTGGCTGTCGCTGGTGACGGCGCTGTTGATCGAGGTTCCGATCGCGATCTTTTTGATCTTCAGCGCGCAGCGCATCATGCGAATCACGATGATGCGCTTGTACCTGCTCAGGCCGGGGATGCGCCTCTGGCAGTTGCCGCTTTTTCCGTGACGCGGGGCCGGTACAGGCTCGGCTCGGTCAGCTCGACCAGCAGCGAAGCCAGGTGGTCGGCGAGTTCGTCGGGCTCCATGCGTACGTCGCCGCCCAGCCAGGCGCTCAGCGTCTGTCCGACCCCGCCGACCGCGAAGTGCGCCGCCGCCTTCACGTGCTCGTTTGCCGGGGCGCGCAGAGTGTCGATGGCGTGCTGGCCGGACAGCACCGCGAAGAGGGCCCCCAACTCGACCCGCTTGCGCATCACCACGGCGTTGGACAGCCGCGTGCCGAACAGCAGGCGCCCGACGCGCGCGTCCCCGGCAACCTTGTGCACGATGTTGGCCATCCCGGCGCGGGCCTGCTCGTCCTGCGGCGCCGCGGCGACCGCGGCCTGGGTGGTGGCGGCCAGCTCGGCGACCACCCAGTCGAAGACGTGGCCCACGAAGTCGTCGCGGTCGCTGAAGCTTTCGTAGAAGTAGCGGGTGGATAGGCCGGCGCGCCGGCACACGCCGCGCACGGTCAGCTCGGCTTGGAAGTCCTGCTCGTGGCCGTCGCCGCCCAACAGGTCCAGGCCGGCGGCCAGCAACTGGTTGCGCCGCGCGGCTAACCGTTCGGCCGCGTCAACTCCGCGGTAGGGCCGCGCGTTGGAGGCTGCACCGGTCATGAACACCATCTTGACATCGGCACGCGGCACGGGCCAATATCAGGAAACGCGCGTTATCAGAATTAACGCGAGACTGTCGGGAGTCAACGATGACGATGCAGCAGACGCTGAGGCAACCCCTTCCCCATGTCGAGCGCCCGATGGCCGATCCACCCCGTCCCCAACGGGGCGGGCTGCGCCGCCGGCTGGCCGGCAACTACGGCCTGATGGGAATGGCGCTGCTCGCCGGTCCGGCCAACGTGATCATGGAGTTGGCGCGGCCCGGCGTCGGCTACGGCGTCGCCGAGAGCCGGGTGGAAAGCGGGCGGATCGACCGTCACCCGATCAAGCGGGCGCGTACCACCTTCACCTACGTCGCGGTCGCCAACAACGGGACCGACGCCCAGAAGGCGGCCTTCCGTCGCGCCGTCAACCGCGCGCACGCGCAGGTCTACTCCACCTCCGACAGCCCGGTCGCCTACAACGCCTTCGATCCCGAACTCCAACTGTGGGTCGCGGCCTGCCTCTACAAAGGCGGCATCGACATCTACCGGACCTTCATCGGCGAGATTCCCGAAGAGGATGCCGAACGGCTCTACCGCGAGGGCATGGCGCTCGGCACCACCCTGCAGGTGCCGCCGGAGATGTGGCCCGCGGACCGCGCGGCGTTCGACAAGTACTGGCAGGAATCGCTGGACAAGGTTCACATCGACGACACCGTCCGCGACTTTCTGTACCCGATTGCCGCGTCGCGGGTGCGCGGGGTCCGGCTGCCGCGCCGGCTGCAAGAGCTCTCCGAGGGTTTCGCGCTGTTAATCACCACCGGCTTTCTGCCGCAACGGTTTCGCGACGAGATGCGGCTGCCGTGGGATGCCGCCAAGCAGCGGCGGTTTGACCGGCTGATGACCGTGCTGGCGACGGCGAACAGCCTGTTGCCGCGCGTGGTCCGCGAGTTCCCGTTCAACCTGATGCTGTGGGATCTGGATCGGCGCATCAAGACGGGTCGCCCGCTGGTCTAGCGGCGGGTCTGACACAGGGTTCGCCACGCTGCGGGCGCCATCCGCTGCGCCGAACGCAGTGAATCCGTACGCCGCGCGGACCGGCATGTTGTGCACGCTCGCGGCGGCCCGGCGCGTGCGGGTGGCAAACCCGCGGGCAGCCACGCCGAAAGTGAAATCACTGCGAAGATCCGGCCGTGCTTTCGGCGTCGGTTCGCCCTCGCAGAGCGGGGCCGGCCACATCACGTTGCGGCTGAAATCCGGGAGACCTCCGATGCGCCTCATAGAAAACCTATCGCTGATGCGTTGAAAACGAAAATCGTTTTCACTAAACTTCGAGACCGTCGCGTTTCTCTCCAGCCCGAGGAGTGCCCATGGTGCGTTCGCCGTTGCTCGGCGGCGGTGCTCTGTGACGGCACCGGTTTGGCTGGCCTCGCCGCCGGAAGTGCATTCGGCGCTGCTCAGCAGCGGCGCCGGCCCGGGGTCGTTGCTGTCGGCGGCGGGGGCTTGGAGCTTGCTCAGTACCGAATACGCCGCGGTGGCTCAGGAGGTCGGCGCGGTGTTGGCGGGGGTTCAGTCCGGAGCGTGGGAGGGGCCCAGCGCGGAGTCGTACGTGGCCGCGCATGCCCCGTATCTGGCGTGGCTGACGCAGGAGAGTGCAGACAGCGCGGAGAAGGCCGCCCAACACGAGACCATGGCCGCCGCCTACACCACCGCGCTCGCGGCCATGCCGACGCTGCCCGAGCTGGCCGCCAACCACACCGTCCACGGCGTGTTGGTGGCCACGAATTTCTTTGGGCTCAACACGATTCCGATCGCGCTCAACGAGGCCGACTATGTCCGGATGTGGATCCAGGCCGCGGTCACGATGGCGGTGTACCAGGCTCAGGCGGACGCGATCGGGGTGCTCGGTTCGCTGCAGAACAACCAGTCGGTGCCGCCGATCCTCAAGAAGTTCCTCGACGGCATCTCCAACGACACGGTCGCCCATGACCCCACGGTCGACAACCCGCTGGACCAGGCCGTCGCGAACCTGCTGAAGAACTTCGGGATCAACTGGAACCCGGCCCAGGGCACCGTGAACGGGCTCGACTACGACGAGTACACCGACCCGTCCCAGCCGATCTTCTGGGTGGTCCGCACGCTCGAACTCGGCGAGGACTTCCAGCAGTTCGGCGTCGAGCTGCAGACGAATCCGGTGGGCGCGTTCCAGTACCTGATCAGCCTCGAGCTTTTCGACTGGCCGACGCACATCGCCGAAATCGCCCCCTACCTGGCGAGTCAACCGGCGACTTGGGCGGCCGCGGCCGGCGCGTTCGTCGCGCCCCTCGGGGGCGTGGGCGGCTTCGCGGGGCTGGCCGGGCTGGCGGGCCTGCCGGCCCCCGCCGCCGCGCCAGCGGTGCCGCCGATGCCGCCGCCGGACATGCTGCCTGCCGCCGGATCCGGCCCGACCATGGCCGCGCCGGCCACCGCGTCGGTGTCGACGCCGGCGCCGTCGCCCGCGCCCACGGCCACCTCGGTCGCCACACCGGGGCCGCCGCCGTCGCCACCCGCGCCCGGCGCGGCGGGCTTCGGCTTCCCCTACATCGCGGGTGGTCCGCGCATCGGATCCGGCTCCGGGATGAGCACGGCCGCGAGCGCGAGTGCCAAGCGAAAGGCGCCCGAGCCCGATTCGGCCGCCGCGGCGGCGGCCGCCGAAGCGCGGGAGGCGGCGCGGGCGCGTAGGCGTCGTCGGGCAAAGCAGCGCGACCACAGCGACGAGCGCATGACCATGGACGTCGACGTCGATCCCGACTGGGAGCCGCTGGCCGCATCGGACGGCGGCGCCGGAGAGCTGGGGTTTGCCGGCACCGCGTCCCGGCGCTCCCTCGACGGGGCGGCGGGTTTGGCCACGCTGGCCGGTGACGATTTCGGCGGCGGCCCGCGCCAGCCGATGCTGCCCCGCACGTGGGACCGGCCCGACGGGTCGGGGGAGGAGGGCGACAGCCGGCGCTGACGGGCGCCGGGAGACCCCGGTGCGGCGAGTTTGCCGCCCGGGGTTGCAATGCTGCGCCGAGTGGTGTCCAATTTTCGATAATGAAAATCATGTTCATCTACTCGGGCGGCTTACCGTGACGGCACCCGTGTGGCTGGCGTCGCCGCCGGAGGTCCACTCGACGCTGCTCAGCAGCGGCCCGGGACCGGGCGCGTTGCTCTCGGCCGCGGCGGCCTGGTCGGCGCTGAGCGTCGAGTACACCTCGGTGGCCGACGAACTCACCGCGTTGCTGGGCGCGGTGCACGGCGGGGTTTGGGAAGGTCCGACGGCGGCGCGGTACGTGGCCGCGCACCTGCCGTACCTGGTGTGGCTGACACAGGCCAGCGCAAACAGCGCGACCGCGGCCGTCGAGCACGAAACCGCGGCCGCCGCCTACTCGACCGCGCTGGCGGCCATGCCGACGCTGCCCGAGTTGGCCGCCAACCACGCCATTCACGGCGTGTTGGTGGCCACGAATTTCTTTGGGCTGAACACGATTCCGATCGCACTCAACGAAGCCGACTACGTACGGATGTGGATCCAGGCGGCCACCACGATGGCGACCTACGAGGCGCTCGCCGGGGCTGCGGTATCGGGGATGGCCCAGAGCGGCCCGGCCCCGCAAATCGTCGCGGCCGAGGACGACCACGGCGACGGGGACGACCACGAGGACCATGACCACGGCGACCCCACCCAGCTCGACTACATCGTCGCCGACTTGCTCCGCACGATCACCGGCGGGCAGATCGACTGGGATCCCCTCGAAGGCACCCTCAACGGGGTGCACATGCACGACTACACGGACGCCACGCAACCCATGTGGTGGGTGGCCCGCTCCCTGGAATTCAGCCAGCAATTCCAGACGTTCGGCCGGGAGCTGTTCACCGATCCCGTCGGCGCCTTCCAATACCTGGTGCAACTCGCCGAGTTCGACTGGCCCACACACGTTGCCCAGATCGTCCAGGCGCTCGGCCCGTCGCCGCAGTTGCTGGCGGTGGCACTCAGCGGCGTCGTCGCCAACCTGGGGGCGGTGACCGGTCTGGGGGGGCTGGCCGGTCTGGCCGGCATCCAGCCCGCGCTACCCGCGGCCGCCGCGGCGCCGCCGGGCGCCCAGCCGCTGCCGGCGGCACCCACCGTCGGGTCATCCCCGGTGGTCACCGCCACCGCGACGGCCACCGCGTCGCCGCCGCCTTCCGCGTCCGTCACGGCCACCGTCGCCTCGGCGCCCGCACCGCCGCCGACGGCCACCGGCTTCGCGGGTTTTCCCCCGTACCTCGTCGGGGGCGGCCCGGGGGTCGGGTTCGGCTCGGGGATGTCCGCGCGCGCCAAGACGTCGGAGCCGGCATCCGATTCGGCAACTGAGGCCGCCGCGGCGGCGGCGCAGGCGGCCGCGCGCGCGCAGGCGCGGGCCCGTCGACGCCGCAGAGCGGGCCTCGGCGAGCGAGGGCACCGCGACGAGTACATGGACCTGGGTTCCGGCCCGGACCTGCCGTCGGCGGACGACGGCGCCTCGGCGTCGGACCGCGGCGCGGGCCCGGTCGGCTTTGCGGGTACCGCCCGCACGGACCTGGCCGCGCAGGCGGCCGGCCTGGCCACGCTGGCCGGCGACGACTTCGGTGGCGGCCCGCGGGAGCCGATGCTGCCGGGCACGTGGGACCCGGACGGCGCCGGCGGCGAAAACGAATAGCGACGGACGGCCGCGCTCTCAGTTGCGCCGACCGGCGCGACTGGGCCAGAGGCTGTGCTTGCTGAGTCGGCGTGGCAGCGGAGTGGTTTCCCACTGCCCCAGCTCAATCCAGTCCTTCAGGATCGCGGTGTCACACGGATTGGTGATGGGACCGATCCAATGCGCCGGTCCGCACGCCACCCGGTCTTGCGTGCAAGGCTGCAGCACGGCCATGACGCCGGATCCGCTAGGGCGACATGCGCAGCTGAGCGGACCGAGGATGCATCCCGTGCACACGAGCATGGATTGTGGGCAGCGCCGGATAGTGGAACGCAGTTCATCCGCCACCGAAAAGGTCTGGTCGGCTGCACAGGCCGTGCAGACGACGACCGTAAACGGACGGCTGGGATGTTGAGGCGCAACGTCTTTCAACATCTTCAGGGGCCGTCGGCCTGTCCGGCGTAGGGCAGCAGCGCCATCTCGCGCGCGTTCTTGATCGCGGTGGCGACTTGCCGCTGTTGTTGAACCGTCAGGCCGGTGACGCGGCGGGAGCGGATCTTGCCGCGGTCGGAGATGAACGTGCGCAGTGTGGCCGTGTCCTTATAGTCGACCTCGGTGATCCCCATGCTGACGAACAGGTTCCTCTTGGCGGACCTGATGTCCGGCTGGGTGGCACGACGGGCGCGCCGAGATTTCTGACCCATCACCAGCTCGCCTTCCGCACACCGGGCAACTGCCCGTCGTGAGCCAGTTGGCGGAACCGGACCCTCGACAGCCCGAACTTGCGCAGATGTCCGCGCGGCCGCCCGTCGACGGAATCGCGGTTGCGTAAGCGAACCGGGCTGGCGTCGCGCGGCTGACGCGCCAACTCGCGTCGCGCGGCGTCACGTGCTTCATCCGTGCCCGATCGGGTGATCTCCTTGAGTTCGGCGCGGCGTTGCGCGTAGCGCGCCACGATCGCGCGACGGCGGTCGTTCTTGACGATCTTGGATTTCTTGGCCATCAGGTCAGCGCTCCTCGCGAAAGTCGACGTGACGGCGAACCACCGGGTCAAACTTGCGCAGCACCATCCGGTCCGGGTCGTTGCGCCGGTTCTTGCGGGTGACGTAGGTGTAGCCGGTGCCTGCAGTGGAGCGCAGCTTGACGACGATGCGGATATCGGTGCTGCGGGCCATTAAATCCGCTGGCCTTCCCGGCGCAGCCGCGCCACGACCGCCTCGATCCCGTCGCGGTCGATGACCTTGATGCCCTTTGCGCTGACCCGCAGGCGAATGCGGCGGTCTTCGGAGGGCAGGTAGTAGGTCTTGAGCTGGATGTTGGGTGACCAGCGCCGGCGAGTCCGGCGGTTCGAGTGCGACACCGCGTTACCGAAACTCGGTGCGCGGCCGGTCACTTGGCAACGGGCAGACACTCGGAACCCCCAGGCTTATTGAAAATCATTTTCGACAACTGCCGTGGGGAACGGTACCGTATGAGTGGCGCTAATGAAAATGATTTTCAATAAGGAGACCGATGCGGACCCCTGTGATCCTGGTCGCCGGGCAGCACGGCACCGACCCGGTCGTGGGCGCGCTGCTGCGCGCGCCCGGGACGCTCGTGGTGGAGCACCGCCTCGAGGGTCACGTGGTGTGCCGCACGTTGGTGACCCTGCAACATGGCGTGCTGACCACCGCCGAAACCGGCCTCGAGCTGGTGCACGGATGCGCGTCGTGCGCCATCCGCGACGACCTGCTGGTGTTGCTGCGTCAGCTGCACCGCCGCAGTGACGTCGATCGCATCGTGGTGCACCTGGCGCCGTGGCTGGAGCCCGAGCCGATCTGCTGGGCCATCGAACACGTCCGGATCAGGGTGGCGCCGGGATATCTCGACGGGCCCGCGTCGCTGGACGTGTCGATCGGTGCGGTTGTGACGTGTGTCGATGCGCCGGTGTGGCTGGGTCAAGCCGTCGGGGACGCCGATCTCGACGACGGGCGGACCGTGGCTCAGGTGGTCGTCGGACAAGCCGAATTCGCGGACGTGCTGGTGCTCAGCCGCCCGGACGCGTTCGTGGCCGCCGCCTTGCACCGGTTGTCGCCGCGCGCTCACGTCACGGTCGGCGCCGACGGAATCGAGGATGCACTGAACAACCTGGTCCCGAACGCGCGGCGCGGGCGCAGCGACGATCCACACGGTCCGCTGCTGGTGGGTCAGCCGCCGCTGGACACGCGCGGGGCGATCAGCCTGGTCCACTTCGGCGCGCGACGTCCGTTTCATCCGCAGCGCCTGCACGCGTGCGTGGACTTGTTGCTGGAAGGCGTCATCCGGACCAGGGGCCGGATCTGGCTGGCGAGCCAGCCCGAACACGCGATGTGGCTGGAATCGGCCGGCGGCGGCTCGCGAGCCGGCTCGGCCGGCAAGTGGCTGGCGGCACTCCCGGAGTCCGCGCTCGCGGGCATCGATACGGAACGACGCGCGTTTGCCGAGTTGGCCTGGGATCACGAGTTCGGCGATCGCCATACGGCGATGACCGTTCTGGTGTGCGGCGCGAACGTCCCCGAGATCCTCGACGGTCTGCAGGGCGCTCTGCTCACTGACGAGGAGTTTCGCCATCCGGAGCATTGGATCCACTACGACGACCCGTTCGGCGACTGGCATGAGGATCCCTGCGGAGCCGCTAACGAAGTCGACGAAGACCTGTCCGCCCGGCGCACCGGAGGTGGAGACCACCGATGAAACCCGACATTCACCCCGACTACCACCCGGTCGTCTTCCGCGATGCCACGACCGGAACCACTTTCCTGACCCGGTCGACCCTGACCAGTTCGCGCACCGTCGAGTGGCCGACGCCGGACGGTACGCGCACCTATCCGCTCGTCGTCGTCGAGGTCACCTCCGATTCGCATCCGTTCTGGACCGGAGGCCGCCGTATCGTCGACATCGCTGGGCAGGTGGAGAAGTTCCACCGCCGCTACGGAAAGCGGCCGGCGGAGGGCGGAGACAGGTCGTCGGGATAGCCGTGTCGGCCGTTCCGCGTAGTGTCGGTTGAGTGCGTAGCGAAGGCGATACCTGGGATATCACAACAAGTGTCGGCGCGACGGCGCTGTTCGTAGCCACCGCGCGGGCCCTGGAAGCGCGCAAGCCCGACCCGCTGGCCGTCGACCCGTATGCGGAGGTGTTCTGCCGGGCCGTCGGCGGGCCGGCCGCTGACGTGCTCGACGGCAAGGTCCCCGATCACGAGCTCAAGACCAGCGACTTCGGCGAGAATTTCGTGAACTTCCAAGGGGCCCGCACCCGGTACTTCGACGAGTATTTCCGTCGCGCCGCGGCCGCCGGGGTGCGCCAGGTGGTCCTGCTGGCGGCGGGGCTGGACTCGCGCGCGTACCGACTGGACTGGCCCGACGGCACGACCATCTTCGAGCTGGACCGCCCGCAGGTGCTGGACTTCAAGCGCGAGGTGCTGGCCGCCCAGGGCGCCCAGCCGCGTGCCGAGCGCCGCGAGATCGCCGTCGACCTGCGCGACGACTGGCCGCAGGCGTTGCGGGACAACGGCTTCGATCCAAACAAGCCGTCCGCGTGGATCGCCGAGGGCCTGCTGATCTACCTCCCCGCCGCGGCGCAGGAACAGCTGTACGCCGGCCTGGACTCGCTGGCCGCGCCGGGCAGCCATGTGGCGGTCGAGGACGGCGCGCCGCTGCAGCGGGACGACTTCGAGGCCAAGCGGGACGAAGAGCGCGCCGCGGTCGACGCGGGTACGGCGCAGCGGGTGTTTTTCCAGCTGGTCTACAACGAGCAGCACGCGCCGGCCACGGAATGGTTCGCCCAGCACGGTTGGCGCGCGGTCGGCACCCCGCTGACCGATTATCTGCGCGAGCTCGGCCGTGCAGTGCCGGGGCCGGACACCGAGGCGGGGGAGATGTTTTCGCGCGTCACGCTGGTGAGCGCCGTCAAAGCGTGAGCGGAGCTTTTGGTTCGGCCCCCACTGAATTATCTTGACGCGTGTGGACTGTGACATCGCCCGGGAGGCGCTGTCAGCGCGGCTGGACGGCGAGCGCGAACCCGTGCCGTCGGCCCGGGTCGACGAGCATCTCGCGTCATGCCCGCACTGCCGGGCCTGGTACGCCGATGCCCAGGGTTGGACCGCGGCGCTGCGCAACATGATCGACGAGCCCGCGGCCCATCTCGCCGAGGCCGAGACTCCCTACAGCCGGATGCGGTGGCTCCGGTCGCACCTCCGGTCGCACGGGGTGCGTTGCGCACTGGCGCTGGTCGGCATCGTGCAGATCGCGCTGGCCGTCGTACAGATGGGCGGGGCCGACTTCGGCATGGTGGCCGGCCACGGGGCGATGCACGGCACGACGACGGGTGCGCACCTGCTCAACGAGTCCACCGCGTGGTCGGTGGCGCTGGGCGCCGGAATGGTGGTGGCGGCGGCGTGGCCGGCGGCGGTGCCGGGCGTGACCTGCATCCTGGCCAGTTTCACCGTGGTCCTGTGCTGCTACGTGGTCAGCGACGGCCTGTCGTCGCAGGTCACCGGTGTGCGGCTGCTCAGCCACCTGCCGGTGCTGGTGGCCACCGCGCTGGCGCTGTTGCTGTGGCGTCGCGGCGGCCCGGACAGGTCGGCGACCACCCGCATGGATGACCGCGATGACATAGTCCTGCCGGACCACGCGAGCCGCGGACGACGGCGCGGGCATCTGCGCTCCGCCGACGATCCGGCCGCCTGACCGACCCTCGCGGGTGCGGGGAACTTTTTGATCTTGACCGACGACTACTGATTGGTTTCTTAGAGCCAGTTGGGAGTTTCGTTTGACGGCGCCGGTGTGGATGGCTTCGCCGCCCGAGGTTCATTCGACCCTGCTGAGCAGCGGGCCGGGACCGGGCGCGCTGCTGGCGGCGGCTGGGGCGTGGAGTTCGTTGAGCGATGTCTACGCCGTCGTCGCGAGCGAACTCTCCACGCTGTTGGGCGGGGTGCAGGCCGGGGCCTGGACGGGGCCCACCGCCCTGCAGTACGCCGCCGCTCACGTGCCGTATCTGGCCTGGCTGATGCAGGCCAGTGTCGACAGCGCGGGCGTGGCCGCCCAGCACGAGACCGCGGCCACGGCCTACACCGCCGCGCTGGCGGCGATGCCGACGCTGGGCGAGCTGGCCGCCAACCATGCGATCCACGGCGTCCTGGTGGCTACCAATTTCTTCGGCATCAACACCATCCCGATTGCACTCAACGAGGCCAACTACGCCCGGATGTGGGTGCAGGCGGCGACCACCATGGCCGGCTACCAGGCGCTCGCCGGCGGGGCGGTGGCGTCCGCTCCGCGCACCGAGACCGCGCCGCAGATCATGCACGCCGACGACGAGGGAGATGACGACGGCGACGACGGCGGCATCGTCGACAACGACGGCGGAAACCCCAAGGAACTGAGCTGGTGGGTGAATCGGGTCACCGAGATCACCAAGACCATGGGCCGGGACCTGCAGGAATTTCCGCAGAATCCGTCCGGGGCGATACAGCAGGTGCTCAACGACGTGCCGTTGCTGGTGGCCGACGAGGTCGGGCACGCGGCCGAGGCCTACGAGGCGTTCGCCCCGGAGATCCAGGCGCTCGCGCTCAGCCTGCCGCTCGCCGGCGTCGGATTCCTCGGCGGCCTTGCCGGCCTTGCCGGTCTGACCGGTTTGGCCGGGGTCCAGCCCGCGGTTCCCGTCGCGGCCGCGCCGGCGCCCGAGCTGGCCGCGCCACCCGCGGCGTCCTCGGCGCCGGCGGCCCCGGCCCTCGGCACGGCGTCATCGCCGGCCCCCGGTTCGGCCTCGGCTCCCGTGCCAACTACCGCGCCGACGGTCGCGACGGCGGCGACGGGAGCTCCGCCGGCCGGGGGCCCGGTCCCGCCGCCCTTCCCGTACCTGGTGGGCGGACCCGTCATGGGGGTCGGTGCGGGCATGGGCGCCGGGGCGCAGCGGAAGGCGCCGGAGCCCGACATCGCGGCCGTCGCGGCGCCGGCCGCGGCATCGGCGCGGGAAAAGGACAGGGCCCGTCGGCGCCGTCGGGCCGAGATGAACGACCAGCACCACGGCTATCGCTACGAGTTCCTGGACGCGTCGGAGGGGGGCGCCGGGGCGCTGGGCTTCGCCGGAACGGTGGCTACCGATATCGGGGGTGATGCGTCCGGACTGGCCACGCTGGCCGGCGACGAGTTCGGCAACGGTCCCTCGGTACCGATGCTGCCCGGCACCTGGACGCATCCCGCCCCAGCGATTGATAATGACAATCATATTCATTAAGTTGGCTGAGTACCCGCGCCCGCCGAGCGCGGGTGGCGGCAACAATCCGACTGAGGAGAAACCGGTGATCGTGCGAAACGCCCTCGCCAGCAGGGCAAATGCCGGAGGCGCAGCATGAGCTGGTCGGGTCGGGGCGGGTCGACAATTAGCTTAGGTAATGCTAACTTCAGGCGGGTCAGGTTTAGGGACACAAGTTACGGGAGACGATTCGGCCGTGGAACGCGGTGACACTGGCGTGCTTGCCGCTCAGCCAGGCATTTCTCGAGTGGATGGTGACGTTGTCAGCAGGTTCGCAACCTGCTGCCGCGCGCTGGGGATAACGATCTATGAGCGCCAGCGGCCGGCCGACCTGGCCGCCGCTCGGACGGGTTTCACCGCGCTCACTCGCATTGCGCATGAGCAATGCGATGCGTGGACGGGCCTGGCCGCCTCGGGCGATTTGTCGATGCGGGTGCTGGAGGCGGTGTCGCAGACCGTCGCCACGACCGGCGTGCTGCAACGGCAGGTGGAACTGGCGCCGGGCGCCCTGGGCTTCCGCTACGACACCGGGATGTATCTGCAGTTCCGGGCGACCGATCCGGACGGCTTCCACCTCGCCTACGCGGCGGCGCTCACCGGCGCCGGACGCTACGCCGAGGCCCACGAGCTGATCAGCAGCGTCACCGAGCGCCGTCCGAGCCTGCGGGAGGGCCGCTGGGCCGCCGTCGTGCTCAACTACCGCGCCGAGCGCTGGTCGGACGTCGTGAAACTGCTCACGCCGATCGTCAACGACCCCGGACTCGACGAGTCCTTCTCGCACGCCGCCAAGATCACGCTTGGCACCGCGCTGGCCCGCCTGGGCATGTTCGCGCCGGCGTTGTCGTACCTCGAGGAGCCCGAAGGTCCGGTCCCGGTCGCGGCGGTCGACGGCGCGCTGGCCAAAGCCCTGGTGCTGCGTGCGCACGTCGACGAGGAGTCGGCCAGCGAGGTGCTGCAGGATCTCTACGCGGCACACCCGGAGAACGAGCAGATCGAACAGGCTCTGACCGACACCAGCTTTGGGATCGTGACCACCACCGCGGCCCGCATCGAGGCCCGCACGGATCCGTGGGATACCTCCACCGAGCCGAGCGCGGACGACTTCGTGGACCCCGCGGCGCACGAGCGCAAGGCCGTGCTGCTGCACGAGGCCGAACGGCAGCTTGCCGAATTCATCGGCCTGGATGAGGTCAAGAACCAGGTGTCGCGGCTGAAGAGCTCCGTGGCCATGGAACTGGTTCGCAAGCAGCGCGGGCTCGCGGTTGCCCAGCGCGCCCACCACCTGGTCTTCGCCGGGCCACCGGGGACCGGCAAGACCACCATCGCCCGCGTCGTCGCCAAAATCTACTGCGGCCTGGGCCTATTGAAGCGAGAGAACATCAGAGAAGTACATCGCGCCGACCTGATCGGCCAGCACATCGGCGAGACCGAGGCCAAGACCAACGCGATCATCGACAGCGCGCTGGACGGGGTGCTGTTCCTCGACGAGGCCTACGCCTTGGTGGCCACCGGCGCCAAGAACGACTTCGGGCTTGTCGCGATCGACACCCTGCTCGCCCGGATGGAAAACGACCGTGACCGGCTGGTCGTGATCATCGCCGGGTATCGCGCCGACCTGGACAAGTTCCTGGACACCAACGAGGGTCTGCGATCGCGGTTCACCCGCAACATCGACTTCCCGTCGTACTCGTCGCACGAGCTGGTCGAGATCGCCTACAAGATGGCCGAGCAGCGGGACAGCATCTTCGAGCAGTCCGCCATCGACCACATGGAGCGCCTGTTCGCCAAGCTCGCGGCGGAGTCGACGCCGGACGCCAACGGCATTTCGCGGCGCAGCCTCGACATCGCCGGCAACGGCCGGTTCGTCCGCAACATCGTCGAGCGTTCCGAGGAGGAGCGCGAGTTCCGGCTGGACCACTCCGAACACGCCGGAACCGGGGAGTTCAGCGACGACGAGCTGATGACGATCACGGACGCGGACGTCAGCAAGTCGGTGGATCCGCTGCTGCGCGGCCTCGGCCTCTCGGTGCCGGCATGACGGCCCGCGAGCAGGGTCGCGAGCCGGAAGACGATCGGCGCTCGTTCTCGTCGCGTACCCCGGTCAACGACAACCCCGACGCGGTGGCCTACCGCCGCGGCTTCGTCACCCGCCACCAGGTCAGCGGCTGGCGGTTCGTGATGCGCCGGATCGCCTCCGGCATCGCGTTGCATGACACCCGGATGCTGGTCGACCCGCTGCGGACCCAGTCGCGGGCGGTGCTGATGGGCGTGCTGATCCTGATCACCGGGCTGGCGGGCTGCTTCGTGTTCTCCCTGATCCGGCCCAGCGGGACCGCGGGCAACAACAGCGTGCTCGCCGATCGCAACACCGCGGCGCTCTACGTGCGGGTCGGCGACCACCTGCACCCCGTGCTGAACCTGACCTCGGCGCGGCTGATCGTGGGCAAGCCGGACAACCCGACCACGGTGAAAAGCAGCGAGCTGGACCGCTTTCCCCGCGGCAACCTGATCGGTATCCCCGGCGCGCCGGAGCGGATGGTGCAGAACACCGCGCGCGACGCGAACTGGACGGTGTGCGACACCATCAGCGGGCCCCTGCAGGGCGGCCGCGCGGGCCACAGCACCGGCGTCACGGTGATCGCCGGCCCGCCCGACAGCACCGGCGCCCGCGCCGGCGCGCTGACCCCCGAGCAGGTGGTCCTGGTCGACTTCGCCGGTGACCGCGGCAGCGGCACGTGGCTGCTGTGGGAGGGCAAGCGCAGCCAGATCGACGTCGCGGACCACGCGGTCACCAACGCGCTGGGTCTCGGCACCGACCTGCCCGCGCCGCGGCCCGTCGCCGCGGGACTGTTCAACGCCATCCCCGAGGCGCCGCCGCTGAGCGCGCCGGTGATCCCCAACGCGGGCGGTCCGGCAAACTTCCCGGTGCCCGCCCCGATCGGCGCGGTGGTGGTGTCCTACAGCCTGGGCCAGCACTCGTCGGACACCTACTACGCGGTGTTGCCGGACGGCCTGCAGCCGATCTCGCCGGTGCTGGCCGCGGTCCTGCGTAACTCGAATTCCTATGGCCTGCAGCAGCCGCCGCGCCTGGGCGCGGACGAGGTCGCGAAGCTGCCGGTGTCGCGGATGCTGGACACCGCGCGCTACCCCGCGCAACGGGTCACGCTGGTCGACTCGGCCCACGATCCCGTTACCTGCGCCTACTGGAGCAAACCGGCCGGGGCCGCCACCAGCTCGCTGCGCCTGCTGTCCGGTTCGGCGCTGCCGGTGGCCGACGGCGTTCGCACCGTCGACCTGATCAGTGCCGGCGCGCAGGCGGCCGGCACCGCGACCCGGGTCGCCCTGGCGCCCGGCGTCGGCTACTTCACCCAGACCGCGGGCGGCGGTGCCGCGGCACCGCCCACCGGTTCGCTGTTCTGGGTGTCCGACACCGGGGTTCGCTACGGCATCGACACCGAGGCGGGCGGAACGTCCGGCCATTCCAAAACCATTGAGGCCCTTGGTCTGAACTCGCCGCCCGTCGGCATCCCGTGGTCGATCCTGTCGCTGTTCGCGAACGGGCCGACGCTGTCGCGGGCCGACGCGCTGCTGGCGCACGACGGCCTGGCCCCCGACACCAAGCCCGGCCGGGTGGCCGCCGAAGGAGAACCCCGATGAGCCGACTGATCTTCGAGGCCCGCCGGCGCCTGCCACCCCCGGCCACCCGCAAGGGAACCATCACCGTCGAGGCGCCCCCCGAGTTGCCCCGGGTGATTCCGCCGTCGTTCCTGCGGCGCGCGATGCCGTATCTGATCGTGATCCTCATCGTGGGCATGATCGTCGCGCTGGTGGCCACGGGCATGCGGCTCATCTCGCCGCAGACGCTGTTCTTCCCGTTCGTGCTGCTGCTGGCCGCCACCGGCCTCTACCGCGGCAACGACAAGAAGATGCGCACCGAAGAAGTCGACGCCGAGCGCGCGGACTACCTGCGGTACCTGTCGGTGGTCCGGGACAACGTCCGCGTGCAGGCCGGCGAACAGCGTAAGGCGGCGGAGTGGTCCCACCCCGACCCCGCCGCGCTGGCCACCGTGCCAGGCTCGCGCCGCCAGTGGGAGCGCGACCCGCACGACGCCGACTTCCTGGTGTTGCGGACCGGCCGGCACTCGGCGCCCCTGGCCGCCCCGCTGCGGGTCAAGGACACCGCCGACGAGATCGACCTGGAACCCGTGGCGCACAGCGCCTTACGGAGCCTGCTGGAGACGCAGCGCACGGTCCGCGACGTGCCGACCGGAATCGACCTGACCAAGGTCTCCCGGATCACCGTGCTGGGCAACCCCACCGAGGTCCGCGCCGCGCTGCGCGCCTGGATCGCGCAGGCGGTGACGTGGCACGACCCGACGGTGCTCGGCGTGGCGCTGGCCACCCGCACCTTGGAGGGCCCGGACTGGTCCTGGCTGAAGTGGCTGCCGCACGTCGACGTTCCCGGGCAGCTGGACGGCGTGGGGCCGGCCCGGTACCTGACCACCGAGCCCGACGAGCTGGTGGCACTGCTGGGTCCGGCGCTGCTGGACCGCCCGGCGTTCAGCGGGCAACCGGCCTTCCAGGAAGACCGAGCGCTGCGGCACCTGCTGATCGTCGTCGACGACACCGAGTACGACCTGGACGCCTCGGCGCTGGCGGTCGGCCGGGCCGGCGTCACGGTCGTGCACTGCTCGGTCACGCCGCCGCACCGCGAGCAGTACTCGGACCCGGAGAAGCCGATCCTGCGCATCGCCCGCGGCAAGATCGAGCGCTGGCAGACCGGCGGTTGGCAGCCCTACATCGACGTCGCCGACCAACTCGGCGCCGAGGACACCGCGCACCTGGCCCGCCGGCTGTCGCGGTGGGACTCCAACCCCACCCACGCCGGGCTGCGTTCGGCCGGCACCCGCGGCGCCAGTTTCCCGACGATGCTTGGCATCTCGGACGCGTCGCGGCTGGATGTGCCCGCACTGTGGGCGCCGCGCCGCCGCGACGACGAACTGCGCGTGCCGATCGGCGTCACCGCGACCGGTGAGCCGCTGATGTTCGACCTGAAGGACGAGGCCGAGGGCGGCATGGGGCCGCACGGCCTGATGATCGGTATGACGGGCTCCGGCAAGTCGCAGACGCTGATGTCGATCCTGTTGTCGCTGTTGACGACCCACTCCGCGGACCGGCTGATCGTCATCTACGCCGACTTCAAGGGTGAGGCCGGCGCGGACAGCTTCCGCAACTTCCCGCAGGTCGTCGCGGTGATCTCCAACATGGCCGAGAAGAAGTCGCTGGCCGACCGGTTCGCCGACACGCTGCGCGGCGAGGTGGCCCGCCGCGAGGTGCTGCTGCGCGAGGCGGGCCGCCGGATTCAGGGCAGTGCGTTCAACTCGGTGACCGAATACGAGAGTGCGGCCGCGGCGGGTCATGAGTTGCCGCCCATCCCAACGCTTTTCGTGGTCGCCGACGAATTCACCCTGATGCTCGCCGATCACCCGGAGTACGCGGAGCTGTTCGACTACGTGGCACGCAAGGGCCGCTCGTTCCGCATCCACATCCTGTTCGCGTCGCAGACGCTGGACGTCGGCAAGATCAAGGACATCGACAAGAACACCTCCTACCGGATCGGTCTGAAGGTGGCCAGCCCCAGCGTTTCCCGCCAGATCATCGGCGTGGAGGACGCCTATCACATCGAGTCGGGCAAGGAGCATAAGGGCGTGGGCTTCCTGGTGCCCGCGCCGGGCGCCACCCCGATCAAGTTCCGCAGCACCTATGTCGACGGCATCTACGACCCGCCGCAGACGGCGAAAGCTCTTGTGGTGCAGTCGACTCCGGAGCCCAAACTGTTCACCGCGGCGGCGGTGGAGCCGGATCACGGCACGGTGATCTCCGGCGGCGACGAGGACGAATCGGTCGGCCCGCCGCGCAAGCTGATCGCCACCATCGGCGAGCAGCTGGCGCGCTACGGGCCGCAGGCGCCGCAGCTGTGGCTGCCGCCGCTGGACGACCCCATCCCGCTGACCACGGTGCTGGCCCGCGCCGGGGTTCCGCAACGGCAATGGCGCTGGCCGATCGGTGAGATCGACAAGCCGTTCGAGATGCGCCGCGACCCGCTGGTCTTCGACGCCACGTCGTCGGCCGGCAACATGGTGATCCACGGTGGCCCGAAATCCGGCAAATCGACTGCGCTGCAGACGTTCATCATGTCGGCCGCCAGCCTGCACTCACCGCACGAGGTCACGTTCTACTGCCTGGACTACGGCGGCGGTCAGCTGCGCGCGGTGGAGGATCTGGCGCACGTCGGCAGCGTCGCGTCGGCGCTGGAGCCCGAACGCATCCGTCGTACCTTCGGCGAGCTGGAGCAGCTGCTGCTGTCGCGGCAGCGGCGCGAGACGTTCCGCGACCGCCCGGGCAGCGGGCACAGCAACGGCCACGGCAATGGCTCTTCGGCGCCGGAGCCCGATGACGGCTTCGGCGAGGTGTTCCTGGTCATCGACAACCTGTACGCCTTCGGCCGTGACAACACCGACCAGTTCAACACCCGTAACCCGTTGCTGGCCAGGGTGACCGAGCTGGTCAACGTGGGCCTGGCGTACGGCATCCACGTCATCGTCACGACCCCGAGCTGGCTGGAGGTGCCGCTGGCGATGCGCGACGGGCTCGGGCTGCGTCTCGAGCTCAAGCTGCACGACGCGCGAGACAGCAACGTGCGTCTGGTCGGTGCCCTGCGCCGGCCGGCCGACGCCGTCCCGCACGACCAGCCGGGCCGCGGGCTGACCATGGCCGCCGAGCACTTCCTGATCGCGTCGCCTGCGCTGGACCAGATTCCGGCGATCAACGCGCGCTACCCGGGTGTCGCCGCGCCGCCGGTGCGGCTGCTGCCCACCAACCTGTCGCCCGACGCCGTCGGGCAGCTCTACCCGGGGCCTGAGCAGGTGGTCATCGGCCAACGCGAGGAGGACCTGGCGCCCGTCACGGTCGACTTCGCCGACAACCCGCTGCTGATGGTCTTCGGCGACAGCAAGTCGGGGAAGACCACGCTGCTGCGGCACATCATCCGGACCATCCGCGACCACTCGACCGCCAGCCAGGTGGCCTTTACGGTGCTGGATCGCCGGCTGCATCTGGTCGACGAGCCGCTGTTCCCGGACAACGAATACACCGCCAACGTCGACCGGATCACCCCGGCGATGATCGGGCTGGCCAACCTGATCGAGGCGCGGCGCCCACCGGCGGGCCTGTCGGCGGCCGAGCTGTCGCGGTGGACCTACACCGGGCACACCCACTACCTGATCATCGACGACGTCGACCAAATCCCGGATTCGCCGGCGATGAGTGGTCCGTACGTCGGGCAGCGGCCGTGGACCCCGCTGCTCGGGTTGCTGGGCCAGGCGGCGGACCTGGGTCTGCGGGTAGTCGTCACGGGGCGGGCCACCGGGTCCGGACATGCGCTGATGACGAACCCGTTGCTGCGCCGCTTCAACGACCTGCAGGCGACCACGCTGATGCTGGCGGGCAATCCGGCCGACAGCGGCAAGATCCGCGGGCAGCGGTTCGGCCGGTTGCCGGCCGGGCGGGCGATCCTGCTGGGTGACAGCGACAGCCCGACATATGTGCAGTTGGTCAATCCCCTTGTTGGAGAGGGGATCATCCGGTGATTGGTGAAACGCAACAGAAGGGGAGATGGTCATGACGTTGCGAGTGGTTCCCGAAGGTCTGGCCGCGGCGAGCGCGGCGGTGGAGGCGTTGACGGCGCGGCTGGCGGCCGCGCATGCCGCCGCCGCCCCGCTGATCACCGCCGTGGTGCCGCCCGCGGCCGACCCGGTGTCGCTGCAGACCGCGGCTGGATTCAGCGCCCAGGGCGAGGAGCACGCGGCCGTCGCCGCCCAGGGTGTGGAAGAGCTGGGTCGCGCCGGCGTGGGCGTCGGAACGGCAGGCGCCAGCTACCTGGCCGGTGACGCAGCGGCCGCCGCAACCTACGGGATCGCGGGCGCTTAATAGTGACTGCGCCCATCTGGATCGCGTCTCCCCCCGAGGTGCATTCGGCGCTGCTGAGCGCCGGTCCCGGACCGGGGTCGCTGTTGGCGGCCGCCGGGTCATGGACTTCGCTCAGCGCCGAATACACCTCGGCGGCAGCGGAACTCAGTGGGCTTTTGGGGGCGGTGCAAACGGGGGCATGGCAAGGGCCGAGCGCGGAGCAGTACGTCGCCGCGCACGCGCCCTACCTGGCCTGGTTGACGCAGGCCAGCGCGGACGCCGCGGGGATGGCAGCCGAGCACGAAACCGCGGCGACGGCCTACACGGCCGCGCTTGCGGCGATGCCGACACTGGCAGAGCTGGGCACCAACCACGTCGTCCACGGTGTGCTGGTGGCGACGAACTTCTTCGGGCTGAACACAATTCCGATCGCCCTCAACGAGGCCGACTACGTGCGGATGTGGCTGCAGGCCGCCACCACCATGGGCCTGTACCAGGCGACCGCCGGCACGGCGCTCGCGTCCGCGCCGCGGGCCACGCCGGCGCCGACGGTGGTGACGCCCGGTGGCGAGGCGACGACGCTGGCCGACACCACCCAGACCGCCGCGGCCGCGCCGGCGGCCGACTCGGGGTCGTCGCTGGACAGCTCGAACATCATCGTCCAGTGGCTGGAGTCCTACGTGAAGTCGTTGCCCGACGGCGACGCCATCTGGAACTTCCTGTCCAACCCCATCCCGCAGATCCAGCAGATGATCATCGACTTCTCGACCAACCCGTCGGCGGCGCTAGTGACCTGGGGGCCACTGCTTTTCGCCCTCGCGTACCAGGCGTTCTGGCAGCCGGTCGGCTGGGGATTCTGGATCACGCTGCTGAGTTCGCCGGCCTGGCTGCCGCCGCTCATGGCGGTCGGTCTGGGGGCGCTCGGGCTGCTGGGCCTGGGCGGTCTGGACGATCTCCCCGACCTCGATGAGGAGGCCGCCGCGGCACCGGGCGGCGCCCCCCAACAGAACCTGCCGGTCCCCGGGATGAGCTCGACCATGTCGAGCCCCGCCGGAAGCCCGGCGTCGCCGGCGTCCGCGACCCCGGCGCCCGCGCCGGCCCCGACCGCCGGGGTGCCCGCGGCGGCGAGCTTCGCCTACGCGGTGGCGGGGATGGGCGGCTGGGGTCCCAGCTTCGGGCCGACGGTGGGCGGTCGCGGGAGCATCAAGGCACCCGCGGCGACCATTCCGGCGGCCGGTGCGGCGGCACCGCTTCGCGCGGAGGCGCGGGCCCGTCGGCGCCGGCGATCGGCGATGCACGACCACGGCGACGAGTACCTGGACATGGACTCCGACATCGGCGTGGTGCCGGAATTCGGTACGGAGGCGTCGGATCAGGGGGGCGGGCCGCTCGGATTCGCCGGCACCGCCCGCAAGGAGACCGTCACGGCGGCCGCGGGGCTGACGATGCTGGCCGGCGACGAGTTCGGCGGCGGCCCGCGGATGCCGATGGTGCCGGGGACCTGGCAGTCCGGCCCACATGACGCCAGTGAACCCGAAGATTCAGGGAAGGGGGGGCCTGAAAGTTATCGAAACGGTTCACCACGAGCTAGTGACTGATCGAGACTGGTCAGTTAACCGAAACACGAAGGGAGAGTCACTATGAGTTTTCTGGATGCGCACATTCCGCAGTTGGTAGCCGCGGAGACCGAGTTCGGCACCAAGACGGCCCTGATGCGGCACACCATCGGTCAGGCCGAGCAGGCCGCGATGGGGGCGCAGGCGTTCCACCAGGGTGAGTCGTCGGCCGCGTTCCAGGCCGCGCACGCCCGCTTCGTCGAGGTCGCGGCGCGGGTCAACACCCTGCTGGACATCGCGCAGGCCAATCTGGGCGCTGCCGCCGGCACCTACGTGGCCGCCGACGCCGCTGCCGCGTCGACCTACACCGGCATCTGACCTCCGATCAATCAACGGACCTGAAAGGACATTCCGATGTCGCAGATCATGTACAACTACCCGGCGATGCTGGGTCACGCCGGGGACATGTCGGGCTACGCCGGCACGCTGCAGGGCCTGGGCGCCGATATCGCCAGCGAGCAGGCGACCCTGTCCAACGCCTGGCAGGGCAGCACGGGTGTGACCTACCAGGCATGGCAGGCCCAGTGGAACCAGGCCATGGACGACCTGGTGCGCGCCTACCAGGCGATGGCCACCACGCACGAGTCCAACACCCTGGCCATGATGGCCCGGGACGCCGCCGAAGCCGCCAAATGGGGCGGCTAGCACCTGCCTAGATGAGCGCCGAACCGAATGCCGTCGAGCTGACGGTCGATAACGCGTGGTTTATCGCGGAAACCATTGGGGCTGGAAGCTTCCCGTGGGTTTTGGCGATCACCACCCCGTACTGCGATGCCGCGCAGCGGGTGGCGTTCTTCGACCGTCAGCGGGCCGAGCTGACCGAGATGGGTCTGTTGTCGGCGGACGGCGTGATGAACCCAGCGGTCGCGGACTGGATCCGGGTGGTGTGCTTCCCGGACAGGTGGCTGGACCTGCGATTCCTGGGGCCCGCTCCGGCGGGCAGCCCCGGCGAGCTGTTGCGGGGAGTGGTCGCGCACCGGCAGCGCGGCGCCAAAACGGTGGTGGCGCTGCGCAGTGCGCAGTTGATCACGCTCACCGCGATGGACGTGGACGGCCCGCTCGGGCTGGTTCCGGTCCTGGGTGTGGGGCTGGCGCAGCGGCAGCCGGCCCGGTTCGACGAGTTCAGCATGCCGACGAGGGTCGGTGCCCGGGCCGACGAGCGCCTGCGGTCCGGCACCCCCCTCGCGGAAGTCATTGACTACCTCGGTATTCCGGAGTCCGCGCGGCCCGTGGTGGAGTCGGTGTTCTCCGGCCCGCGCAGCTACGTCGAGATTGTCGCCGGCTGCCGCCGCGACGGGCAGCAGTGGACCACCGAAGTCGGGATGAGCATCGTGGACACCGCCGCGGGACGGGTACTGGTCAGCCCGTCGCGCGCCTTCGACGGCGAGTGGGTCTCCACCTTCAGTCCCGGCACGCCCTTCGCGATCGCCGTCGCGATCGAACACCTGACCGCCAACTTGCCTGACAGCCAATGGTTCCCGGGCCAGCGGCTGTCCCGAGACTTCTCGGTCCAATCGTCATAACCCCCTCGTAGAAAATCCAGATAGAGAAGAGAACACGATGTCTGCTGAATGGCCCCAACACGCGTCGAGGGCCCGATGACCGCCGTCATGCCGATTGTCCGCGTTGCGATCCTCGCGGACAGCAGGTTGACCGAGATGGCGTTGCCCGCCGAGTTGCCGCTGCGCGAAATCCTGCCCGCGGTACAGCGTTTGGCGGCTCCGGTGGTTCCCGACGGCGCCGACGGCGACATTCCCGCCGACGCCGGCGCGACGGCCCAGCTGAGCCTGGCCCCCATCGGTGGCGCGCCGTTCAGCCTGGACGCCAGCCTGGACACCGTCGGCGTCGTCGACGGCGACCTGCTCGCGCTGCAACCGGTCCCCGTCGGCCCCGCCGCACCCGGCATCGTCGAGGACATCGCCGATGCCGCGATGATCTTCTCCAGTTCACGGCTGAAGCCATGGGGCACAGCGCATATCCAGCGTGGCGCGCTGGCGGCGGCGGTCCTGGTGACCCTGCTGGCGACCGCGCTGGCCGTCACCTACCGGGTGGCCACGGGCGGGCTGGCCGGGCTGGCGGTCGTCAGTTCCGTCGCGGCCGTCATCGCCGTCACCGCCCTGGTGGTCCGGACCCGCTCGGCGGGCGCGGGCATCGCGCTGTCCATCGCGGCGCTGGCGCCGATCGCCGCCGCGTTGGCGTTGGCGGTGCCCGGCAAGTTCGGTGCCGCGCAACTGATGCTGGGCGCCGCGGGTGTCACCGCGTGGTCGCTGGTGGTGCTGCTGGTGCCCGGCCTCGACCGGGAGCGCATCGTGGCCTTCTTCACCGCGTCGGCGGTGGTGGGCACCGCCGTGCTGCTTTCGGCCGGCGCCGAATTGCTGTGGCAGCTTGCGGCTTTGGCCATCGGCTGCGGCCTGATCGTGGCCGCCCTGCTGATCACCATCCAGGCCGCTCAGCTGTCCGCGCTGTGGGCACGGTTCCCGTTGCCGGTCATCCCGGCGCCGGGTGACCCGACCCCGTCGGCGCCGTCGTTGCGGGTGCTCGAGGACCTGCCGCGGCGCGTGCGGGTCAGCGACGCCCACCAGAGTGGATTCATCGCCGCCGCGGTGCTGCTCAGCGTGCTGGGCTCGGTGGCGATCGCGTGGCACCCGCAAACCCTGAACGGCTTCGGCTGGTACGTGGTCGGAGCGACGGCGGCCACCGCGACGCTGCGCGCCCGGGTGTGGGATTCGGCCGCCTGCAAGGCGTGGCTGCTCGCCCAGCCCTACCTGGTCGCCGGCACGCTGCTGGTGCTCTACACGGCGACGGGACGCTACACGGCGGCGCTGATCGCGGCGCTGGTGCTGGTGGCGTTGCTGGCCGTGTGGGTGGTCGTCGCGTTGAACCCGCGCATCGCCTCGCCGGACAGCTACTCGCTGCCGTTGCGCCGCGTGCTGGGCTTCGTCGCCGCCGGCCTCGACGCCTCGCTGATCCCGGTCATGGCCTACCTGGTCGGTCTGTTCAGCTGGGTCCTCAATCGATGATGCGAGCCGGATCGGTCCGTGTCACGGCGACTCTGGCCGCCTTTGCGGCCGCGGTGATGTGGACGTGTCCGTCGGCGCTCGCCGTCAACAAGCCGCAGGTCGATCCCGCGGTGCCGCCGCCGAGTGGTGCCCCGGGGCCGGGGCAGGCGATGGAGCAGCGCGGCGCGTGCGGCACCTCCGGGCTGCTGCCGGGTAGCGATCCGGGCGTGGCGACGCCGAGCCAGACGATGCTGAATCTGCCTGGGGCGTGGCAGTTTTCCCGCGGCGACGGCCAGCTGGTGGCGGTGCTGGACACCGGTGTGCGGCCGGGGCCGCGGCTGCCGAACGTCACGCCGGGCGGTGACTATGTGGAGACGACCGACGGCCTGACCGACTGCGACGGGCACGGAACGCTGGTCGCCGGGGTCATCGCCGGCCAGCCCGGTGACGACGGCTTCGCAGGGGTCGCGCCCGCGGCGCGCGTGGTGTCGCTGCGCGTGGCGTCGGCCAAGTTCTCCCCGAAGACGCCGGGCGGCGACCCGCTGGTGGCCCGGGCGACGCTGGACGTGGCGACCCTGGCCCGGGCGATCGTGCATGCGGCCGACCTCGGGGCACGGGTGATCAACATTTCCGCGATCACCTGCCTGCCCGCCGATCGCAACATCGACCAGGCCGCGCTGGGTGCGGCGCTGCGCTACGCCGCGGTGGAGAAGGACGCGGTGGTGGTGGCGGCCGCCGGGAACAGCGGGCCGACCGGGTCCATCACCGGCGGCGCGTCGTGTGACTCCAATCCGCTCACCGATCTCGGCCAGCCGAAGGACCCGCGGAACTGGGCGGGCGTCACATCGGTCTCCATCCCGTCGTGGTGGCAGCCGTACGTGCTGTCGGTGGCTTCGCTGACGCCGGAGGGGCAGCCGTCGAAGTTCACCATGGCCGGCCCGTGGGTGGGCATCGCGGCCCCCGGCGAGAACATCGTGTCGGTGAGCAACCGCGACGGCGGCGGCCTGGCCAACGCGCTGCCCGACGAACACCAGCAGATGGTGGCGCTCAACGGCACCAGCTATGCGGCCGGTTACGTGTCCGGGGTGGCGGCGCTGGTGCGCAGCAAATACCCGACGTTGACCGCCGAACAGGTGGTGCGTCGCATTACCGCCAGCGCGCACCACGGCGCCCGGACGCCCTCCAACGTCGTCGGCGACGGCACCGTCGACCCGGTGGCGGCCCTCACCTGGGAGCTGCCCCCGCCCGCGGCCGGGCCTACCGCGGCGGCAAAGCCGGTCGCCGTGCCGCCCGCACCGGCACCGAAGGACAACACACCGCGGGTCGTCGCATTCGCGGGGACCGCCGCGCTGGCCCTGGTGGTCGCGGCCGTCGCCACGACCGCCACTATCGCCGCGCGCCGACGAAAGGAACCCACCTCGTGAGCCAATCGATTGTGTGGCCGGGCCCCGGCCGCGTCACGCTGGCGCTGCTGGCGGTCGTGCCGGCGGTGCTGGCCTACCCGTGGCACTCGTCGCGCGACTACTGGGTGCTCGGCATTGCCGTCGCCGTGGTAATCCTGCTGTTCGGCTGGTGGCGCGGCCTGCATTTCACGACCATCGTGCGCCGCCGGCTGGCGATGCTGTTCCGCGGCGACCGGTCCGTGCGCGACTCCGAAAGCGACACCAGCGCGACCGCGGTGGTGCGGGTCGGGGCGCACGACGGCGCGGACGTGCTGCCGTTGCCGGTGATCGCCGGATACCTGGACCGCTACGGCGTGCGCGCCGACACCGTGCGAATCACCAGCCGCGGCAACCCATCCGGAGTCCGCGAGACCTGGGTGGCGCTGACACTGTCGGCCGTCGACAACCTGGCGGCGCTGCAGGCCCGCTCGGCGCGGATTCCCCTGCGCGAGACGGCACAGGTCGCGGCGCGTCGCCTGGCCGACCACCTGCGCGAAATCGGTTGGGAGGCCAGCGCTGTCGACCCCGAGGAGGCCCCGCGCCTGATCACGTCGGCCGGACGCGAGACGTGGCGCGGCCTGCCGCAGGGTTCGGATTACCTGGCGGCCTACCGGATCAGCGTGGACGGCGGCCTGCCCGAGACGCTGGAGGGGGTCCGTTCGCATCCCGCGCGCGAGACCTGGACGGCCCTCGAGATCGCCGGGGAGCCAACCAATTACACGGTTGCCGCGGCCTGCGCCTTCCGCGCCGAGGGCCAGCCCGGTCCGGCGGCCCCGCTGGCCGGTCTCACCCCGCAACGCGGAGACCACCTGCGCGCCCTGACGGCGTTGGATCTGCTATCCACCGCGCGCCTCGACGGGCACGCCGCGGCGCCCGCCGACCTGCTGGCACGGCTGGATTGGCCGACCCCGCCGTCGGGTGCGCATCGGGCACCGTCGGCCGAGGCGGCGACAGCGGTTATCCAGAACCACGCCCTCACCGCAGGCTCGACGCCATGAGCTACTCGTACATGAAGCCGTGCAGGAACGGTGTCATCCGCCGCAGGTAGTCCAGCTGGCTGATGTGCATGACGTGGCTGCCCGGGAACCAGTGCAGCCGGCAGCGGTCCCAGTGCTCCCACAGCGTCACGGCGTGCTCGGGCGGCGCCATCCGGTCGCCGAGGCCGGTGATGATCATCCGGCGCTCCTTGGGGATCACGGGCTCGTAGTTGAGCGGGCAGTGGTAGGCCAACCCGGTGTCCAGTTCGTCGTGCTTGATGCTGGTGAGCCACAGCCCCAGCTTGACCAGCTCGCTGGCCGGGAACCATTCTTCGAACAGCTTCGCGGGCGTGACAACCGGGCAGTTGGGGATCACCGCCTCGAGCCGGTCCTCGATCGTGGCGAGCAGCGCGGTGGTGTAGCCGCCCAGCGAAAGCCCGGTCAATGCCACGCGTTCGACTCCGGTGCTGCGCAGATAGTCGACTAAAGACCGGAAGTCGTGCACGGCCTGGGCCATCGACTCCGCGAAACCGCTGAGCCCGCTGGCGAAGTAGCCGAAACCGCTGAACGGCGAGAACTTCTCGGCCCGGCGCCCGTGGAACGGCAGGGTGTAGAGCAGCACGTCGTAGCCCGAGCGGTAGTACCACGGCAGCGAGAAGAACAGGCCGTTGGCCAGGTACGACGACCCCATGAAGCCGTGGATCACGCACAGCGTCGGGCGGGGCCCGTCGTCGTGGCGCCAGTGCTGCGCGTGCACGGTGTTGTTGGCCTTGAGCGCGCTCCACTGCTTGCGCATCGCGGGGTTGACGGCGCGGAAGCTGCTGGCGAACGCGAGGTCGTCGACCTGGCCGCGCGCCAGCCACTCCGCCACCGGGTTGGCGCGTCGCGATCGGACCAGCGGCATCTCGGTGGGCGCCGGGAACGACTTCGCCGTGTCCCGCTCGGCGGCCAGTTCGGCGTAGAAGCGCAGCTTGTCGCGTTCGCTGCCGGGCTGGCGCAGGGCATTGGCGATGACCGCCGGCGCCACCACGGTGAGCATCGACGCGGCGGCGGTGCGCAGCGCGAGGTCGCCGATGGCGGATGCGTCGACGACGAGGCGCTGGCTGCGCGACAGGGCGGAACGCCGGGGCAGCCCGTCGGCGCCGGCTGGTACGTCCGCACCCGCGGCGCCCGGCGGCACCGGCACGTCCGGAACGGAACCGAGCGGATCGAGCGTTTCTGCGTCGGATATCACGGCCAGCTCCCCTTTCTTACCGCGCAACGCGATGGTATCCCGCAAATCCGGAGTCTTGAGCCCTTCGATGCGGATACGGTGCGCGGCGCCGAACCATCCGGTAATACGGTTTGTCTAGCCGCGTCGACGGGTGACGGGGTTGATCAGGAGGACCGACATGTGGGATCCCGACGTCTACCTGGCCTTTGCGGACCATCGCAGCCGCCCGTTCTACGACCTGGTGTCGCGGGTGGGGGCCGAGCGGGCACGGCGGGTGGTCGACCTCGGCTGCGGACCGGGCCACCTGACGAAATACCTGGCCAAGCGCTGGCCCGGGGCGGTGATCGAGGCGATGGACAGCTCGCCGGAGATGGTGGCCGCCGCACGGGAGCGTGGGATCGACGCGACCACCGGTGACCTGCGAACCTGGAAGCCGAAGCCCGACACCGACGTGGTGGTCAGCAATGCGGCCCTGCACTGGGTGCCCGAGCACGCCGACCTGCTGCTGCGGTGGGCTAACGAGCTGGCGCCCGGCTCGTGGATCGGCGTCCAGGTCCCGGGCAACTTCGAAACGGCGTCGCATGCCGCGGTGCGGGCGCTGGCCCGCCGCGAGCCCTACGCGAAGATCATGCGCGACATACCGTTTCGGGTGGGAGCCGTGATCCAGCCGCCGGTGCACTACGCGAACCTGCTGATGGACGCCGGCTGCAAGGTCGACGTCTGGGAGACCACCTACCTGCACCAGCTGACCGGCGAGCATCCGGTGCTCGACTGGATCACCGGCACCGCGCTGGTCCCGGTGCGTGAGCGGCTCGACGACGCGAGCTGGGAGCGGTTCCGCGAGGAGCTCATCCCGCTGCTCGACGACGCCTACCCGCCCCGCGCCGACGGCACCACGATCTTCCCGTTCAGGCGGGTCTTCATGGTCGTCGAGGTCGGCGGCGGCACCCGCTCGGGCGGTTAGCCCGCTACTTGTTGGTGCGGGTGACCTGCTCTTCGATACCCCGATCGAAGGCGATCGCCGAGCGGCTGGTGACGTTCGCGTGATGGGTTTTCAGATACGTCTCGGTGTAGCGCGCGGCGATGCGGGTGCCGGCGAAATCGGACGGGATGACGTCGTCGGTGCGCTGGCGCCACTCGTGTAGCCGGACGGCCAGATCGGTCGCGATCTCGGCGACCGGCTCGGAGTGGTCGGTGGTGAGCAGGTTGTTGGTTTCGCCCGGATCCGTCCGCAGGTCATACAGCTCCCGCTCGGGACGCGGCGCGGTGACCAACGGCGCGACCGCCAGCCCGGACGGGCTCTCCTGGATGTCCAACGGCAGGTCCAGCAGCGGCCGGGGCACGTAGTTTTCGATGTAGCTGTATTCCTTGGTGCGGATGGCGCGAATCGGGTCGAACGCGTCGTGATAGGTCTTGAGCGTGTACACGTGGTTGCGTACCGGAGCGGTCTGCCGGTCCGCGGTCAGCGCCTCCGCGTGCGACACGCCCTCCACGTCGGTCGGTACGTGCAGCCCCAGCAGCCCCAGCAGCGTCGGGACCAGGTCGACGCCGCTGAACAGCTCGTCGTAGACGCCGGGCGGCACCCCCCGGCCGATGGGCGGGCGGATCATCATGGCGATGCCGGTTCCCGCGTCATACAGCGTGGATTTCGCCCGGGGGAACGCCGGACCGTGATCGGTGAGGAAAACCACCCAGGTGCTGGAGTCCAGGCCGGTTTCGCTCAGCGTGTCCAGTAATTGTCCGACCGCCGCGTCGGCGGTGGCGATGGACCCGTAGAAGTCGGCGACGTCCTGACGCACCTCGGCGGTGTCGGGCAGGTAGTCCGGCAGGTCGATGCCCGCGCTGTCGGCCGGCTCGTAGCGCTCCCGCGGATAGGGACGATGGGTCTCGAAGAACCCGGCCGTCAACAGAAACGGCCGCCCGGACAGGCCGGGAGCGGTGACGCGAAGCCAGTCTCTGGCCTTGTCCACCACGTACTCGCAGTAGGAGTTCGACACGTCGAACTCGTCGAAGCCCAGCCGTTTCGGGTAGGACGTCTCGTGTTGCATGCCGAAAAGCGCTGAATACCAGCCCGATTCGGCCAAAATTTGGGGAAGGGTGCGGACCCCGGCGCGGTATTCCCAGCCGTGGTGGGCCAGGCCGACCAGCCCGTTGCTCTGCGGATAGCGGCCGGTGAACAGCGAGCCGCGGGACGGGGAGCACAGCGGCGCGGTGGAGTGGGCCCGGGTGAACAGGATGCCCTGGGCGGCCAGCTGGTCCATCCGTGGGCTGGACACGTCCGAGTGGCCGTAGGCGCCGAGGTAGCGGCCCAGGTCGTGCCAATGCACCAGCAGCACATTGTCGCGGCCGCGCGTCACGGTGCCATCCTCCTTACCCGTTCTCCTCACCTCGACCGGCGACGATACCCGAGGCGGCTGACAGGGTGCTGGCTATGTCAGCCGTGTTAGCGGGCCCCACCCCTCGCCGACCGTGAAGCCATTGCGAAAAAACCGCGGCGATTTCGCAGGGAATTCACTCTCGGCGGGGGCACCCCGCGCCGGTCGCTCCCGCCGGGCCGGGTCCGGCCCCGCCCCACCGGTTCTCGGAGACGAAATCCGCGAGCGGCCGCCCGTAGGCCCAGCCGTCGAGCTCCAGCGCCGGCCGATCCGGAAACTCGGGCACCGGACCCAGGCACAGGACGGCCACCGGCTCGGCGCCGTCGGGCATGCCCAGCAGGGCCGCCAGCCGGCGCGGATCGAACAGCGACACCCAGCCCATGCCTAGGCCCTCGGACCGCGCCGCCAGCCACAGATTCTGTATCGCACACGACACCGAGGCGAGGTCCATCTGCGGCAGCGTGCGGCGGCCGAAGACGTGGGCGTCGCGGCCGTCGCACAGCGCGACCACGAGCAGCTCGGCGCACTCGCGGATGCCCTCCACCTTGAGCTGCAGGAACTCCTCGCCGCGGGGTCCCAGGGCCCGCGCGGTCAGGGCGCGTTCCTCGTCGACCAGGGCGTGGATGCGCCCGCGTAGCGCGTCGTCGGTGATCCTGACGAAGCGCCACGGCTGCATCAGCCCGACGCTGGGCGCCGCGTGCGCGGCGCGCAGCAGCCGCGCCAGCACGGCCTCGGGCACCACCCCGCCGGCCACGAAGCGGCGCATGTCGCGCCGCTCGGAGATCACCCGGTACACGGCGTGGCGTTCCTGCGGACTGAACGCATGGTCGGGCACAGATCCCATCGTAGAAAATGGCCGGTGACGAACCGTTTCGAAAGGGAGTGTCCAGCGTGAAGTTTTCCGATGTGCTCGACCAGTTGCCCACGGACCGCAACGGCAGGCCGATCTACGGGCAGCCCTTCGAGACGGCGGACGGTACCACCGTCCTCCCCGTCGCCTCGCCGGTCGGCGTGTTCGTCGTGCACGGCGGGCAGGCGTCCTGGGTGCCGGCCGTCGCCCAGGGCCGGATCGCCCTGATCGGTGTGACCACCGGCCTGTTGGCGGCGGTGATCGGAACCCTGGCGGTGCTCCGTCAGCCGCCGTGGCCGAAGTTCACGATCACGGACTGAAGGTCGTGCCGACCGCGCGGAACACGTACTCGGGCGGCACGTCGAAGGCCAGCGTTCGCAGCGGCAGGCGGGACAGCACGTCGTCGGGGATGGCGTCCTTGTAGTGCAGCGAGAGGTGCCCGCTGAACTTCGGGTCCACCTTGCCGACGTCCAGGTCCAGTTGCAGGCCCGTCTCGGAGATCTCCGCCGTGGCGGCGCCGGACCCGGCGTCGGCCCAGCGCACGTCCACCGCGCGGCCGGCCAGCTTGGGCACTACCGACAGCGTCGCCAGCGCGCGCTCCGACGTGAAGGCCAGCGCGCCCACGAAGCTGCCGACCGTGCCCGAGGACCGCAGGCCCGGGATCGCGCCGCTGAACCGCCGGGTGACCGCGACGTGCTCGGCGAGGTAGAGCAGGCCTTCGGCCTCGACCTGGGCGCGCATGTCGGCGGGCAACTTGCCGATGCCGAACAGCTTGCGAACAAAAACCGCCATACGACAGTATGACCGGCTTGCGATGTGCGGTGCTGGTATCGATGGATGGATGACCCGTCGGACCGCACTCCTCGCCGCGGCGGCCTTGGTGCTCTACGGCGTGCTGTGGCTGGGCTATCGCCAGGAGTGGGGCTGGCTGCACACGCTGGACTGGGCGTCGTTGAACGCCGCACACGACATCGGCGTCAAACACCCGGCCTGGGTGTGGTTCTGGGATGGCGTGTCCTTCGCGCTCGGTCCGACGCCACTGCGGCTGCTGGGGATGGCCGGCGCGGTGACTTTCGCCGTCAGGCGCAATCCGCGGGCCGCGCTGTTGCTGCTGGCGTGCCTGCCGCTCAGCGGTTTCGTGACGGCCGCCGCCAAGGGTTTGGCCGGCCGCCCGCGCCCGGCGACCGCGCTGGTGGCCGTGGGGGAGACGTCGTTCCCGTCGGGACATGCGCTCGAGGCGATGGCCGGCGCGCTGGCGTTGCTGACCTTCGTGGTGCCGCTGCTGAGCGGGCCGGCGCGGCGGGTCGCGGTGGCGGTCGCAGCGTTGGGTGTGCTGGCGGTGGGCACCGCGAGGGTCGCGCTGAACGTCCACCATCCGTCCGACGTGCTGGCCGGATGGGCGCTCGGCTATCTGTATTTCCTGTTGTGCCTGTGGATGATTCGGCCGCGGAGTTGGTCACGGCGCGGTGACCCAACCGGGTCTAAACCTTTACTTGACCCTGCGGTTGACGGGGACCGACCATGAAGGGATGCGCCGACTCGGAGCTCTGCCATGCGTTGCGGCGTGTCTGCTGTGTGCGTGGCTGGTGTTTGCCCCGCTGAGTTGCGCGGTCGGCGCTCCGTGGTTCGCGAACTCCGTCGGCAATGCGACGCAAGTGGTTTCGGTGATCGGGACCGGCGGTTCGAACGCGAAGATGGACATCTACCAGCGCACCGCCGCCGGCTGGCAGCCGATCAAGACCGGCATCCCCACCCACGTCGGTTCGGCCGGCCTTGCGCCGCAGGCCAAGAGTGGATACCCGGCCACCCCGATGGGCGTCTACTCCCTGGACTCCGCCTTCGGCACCGCGCCGAATCCCGGTGGCGGACTGCCGTATACGCAAGTCGGCCCCAATCATTGGTGGAGCGGCGACGACCACAGCCCCACGTTCAACACCATGCAGGTGTGTCAGAAGGCGCAGTGCCCGTTCAACACCGGCGAGAGTGAGAACCTGCAGATTCCGCAGTACAAGCACGCGGTGGTGATGGGCGTCAACAAGAACAAGGTGCCGGGCGGCGGCGCCGCGTTCTTCTTCCATACCACCGACGGCGGGCCCACCGAGGGCTGTGTGGCCATCGACGACGCGACGCTGGTGTCGATCATCCGGTGGCTGCGGCCCGGTGCGGTGATCGCGATCGCCAAGTAGCTGCGTCTGCTCGCCGTGGTCAGTCCGCCATCGCGCGGCCGGGCTTGGCCTTGAAGTTGAGGTCGGCGACCGACATGGTGGCCTCGTAGGTCCGGTCGTAGCCGGTGGCGCTGATCCGCCAGCCGTCGGGGGTGCGCCGATACTGGTCGTGGTAGAACGCCGCGCCGATCAGCATGAAATTGAACTCCGGGACGATGACCCGGTCCTGCAGATACCAAGTGCCCGAAGCGGTGTCGCCGGTCACGTCGATTTCCGGATGGGTCACCCGGTGCTCGGTGATCACCCCCGGGCCCATCGCGGAGCTCAGGTATTCCACCAGGTCGGCGCGGTTGGTGAAGTGCAACTCCTTGCCGACCGACGAGCCGTAGTCGCCCTTGACGTCCTCGGTCAGCGTGTCGGCGAAGTCGTCCCAGTGCTTGGTGTCCATGGCGCGCAGGTACCGGTACTTGACCCGCTGGATCGCATCGACGTCGGCGGCTACATCGTTGGCGGCTACGTTGGCGGCATCGTGGAGGCTCATTTGGCCATTCCAGCACACGCTGCCCGGGCCTTCGCCGTGACCGCTGAGACTGCAACCACGGCGATGATGAGCGGCGTGTCGTGTGCGTGGTTTACGTGTCGCGCGTGTCGCGCGGGCGCTCGGTAGGTGACCCACTGCGATGATCGCGGACAGACTACGTGTCGCGCGAGTCCCGCAAGGCGCGGCCGGTGCGCGAGGCGCGGCCGGTGCCGAGGTAGCACGTCACCATGTCGATCAGGGCGCGGCGCTCCTGGCTCCAGTCGACCTCGGCGCCGACGATCATCTGCGCCAGCACCACGCCGCGCAGCGTCGCCCAGATGACGTCGGCGACACCGGCGTCGGACGGCTCGTCGGTGATGAGACGTCCGAGCTGACCGATCGCGTCGTTCATTTCCAGCAGGTGGCGCCGCGAGGAAGCGCCCGGCCCGCCGCGGTTGGCCCGCAGGATCTCGAAGGCCGCCATCGACGTCGGGCTGCTGTAGCAGCTCCACGCGGTGTCCACCACCACCTCGATGCGCTCGCGCAGCGGCAACGCGCTGACATCGGCCGACGACAGGCTCTCGACCAGCCGGGCCACGCCGTCGTCGACGACGGCCATCAGCAGGCCGGCGCGGTCGCCGAAGTGGTATTGGATGACGCCCCAGGTGACGCCGGCGCGCTCGGCGACGTGCTTGGCGGTGGCGGCGGCGAATCCCTCCTCCACGATGCAGCGGACCGTCTCGTCGATGATCCGCGCGCGGGTGTCGTCGCCGCGCTTGCGCGGCGCGCTGGTGCGGCGGGTAGGACGAATGGACTTAACAGACATTGTTGACTTTATAACATAAACCTGACTATTTTTGGAGGCGTGTCCCGAGCCGTGTCCCGATTTGCGCAGCTGTCCCGCGAGGAGCTCGTCGTCCTGGTACCCGAGCTGCTCTTGATCGGGCAGCTGATCGACCGCTCCGGCATGGCTTGGTGCATCAAGGAATTCGGTCACGAGGAGATGCTGCAGATCGCCATCGAGGAGTGGGCGGGCGCCAGCCCGGTCTACACCAAGCGCATGCAGCGCGCGCTGAACTTCGAAGGCGACGACGTGCCCACCATCTTCAAGGGCATTCAGCTCGACATCGGGGCGCCGCCGCAGTTCATGGATTTCCGCTACACCATCCACGACCGCTGGCACGGCGAGTTCTACCTCGACCACTGCGGCGCCCTGCTCGACGTGGAGCCGATGGGCGACAAGTACGTCAAGGGCATGTGTCACGACATCGAGGATCCGACGTTCGATGCCACCGCCGCAGCGGTCAACCCGCACGCGCAGATGCGGCCGATCCATCGGCCGCCCCGCACTCCGTCGGATCGGCACCCGCACTGCGCGTGGACGGTGATCATCGACGAGTCCTACCCTGCGGTCCAGACGATTCCCGCGGTGGACGTCATCCGCGAAACCCGCGCCGCGACCTGGGAACTCGACCCCGTCGACCGCTCGCAGGAGGGGCAGGCGGATTACTCGGGCCCGCTGCTTTCCGACTTCGACTTCGGTGCATACTCGCATTCGGCACTGGTGCGGCTGGCCGAAGAGGTGTGCCTGCAGATGCACATGCTCAACCTGTCCTACGGGATCGCCGTCCGCGAGCGGGCCGCCGACGGGCAGATGGCCGTGTCGATCAACACCCAGCAGCTCATCGGCCTGGCTGGCGTCGCCGCCGAGCGCATTCACCGCGCGTTGCGGCTGCCCGGCGGAATCGAGGGCATCCTAAAGGTTTTGGAGTTCCATCCGCTGCTCAATCCGGCCGGCTACGTCGTCGCCGACGTGTCGTCGGGCCGGCTGGTCGTGGACCGCTCGCCCGCCCACGACGACGGGGCCTGGATTTCGCTGTGCACGCCGGAATCCGTGAAACCGTTACAGGCCATCGCCACCGCGGTCGATCCGCTGGTCCGCGTCGAGGTCAGCGGCACCGACACCGACTGGGTTGCTGAGCTCGTCGAATCCGAAACCGCCGCAACCGAATTACCAGAGGTCATGGTGGCAAAGGTCAGCAAGGGCTCCACGTTCGAGTTCGAGCCGCGGCGTTCGCTGCCCCTTACGGTCGTCTGAGCCGACACCGGCTGTCAAGGGGCCGTCGATACCACTTCGGTGACGACACGGCATCGACCGGATACCAATGGGCTTGCGACCCAACCGCATCGGGACCGACCGTGGATAAGGTTAACGCTGGCCGAAGACCCCAATCGACGAAAGTATTCGATATATGTACGACCCTTTGGGGTTGTCGATCGGGACCACCAACCTTGTCGCAGCGCGTAACGGAAGTCCGCCTGTATCGCGTCGGGCTGTACTGACTCTCTATCCGCACTGCGCCCCGAAAGTTGGTGTGCCTGGGGAGAACCCGAACGTAGCCGAGCCCGGCATGCTGATCAGCGGGTTCGTGGAGCGCATCGGCGACTCGGTGGCGCTGGTGTCCGGCGACGGGTCGGCTCACGACCCGGACCTGTTGATGGTCGAAGCTCTGGACGCGATGGTGGCAGCCGCCGGCGCGGACGCGGGTTCGTCGGAGATCTCGATCGCGGTGCCGGCGCACTGGAAACCCCCGACGGTGCAGGCGCTGCGCGACGGCCTGCGGACCCACGTGGGCTTCGTCCGCAGCGGCATGGCGCCGTGCCTGGTCTCCGACGTGGTGGCGGCGCTGACCGCGGTGGGCTCTGAGCAGGGCCTGCCGGACGAGGGCCTGGTGGGGCTGCTGGACTTCGGCGGTGCGGGTACCTCGGCCACGCTGGTGGATCTGGGCCGGGACTTCGTGCCCGTCAGCGCCACCATGCGCTGCCTGGACTTCAGCGGCAATGAGGTCGATCAGGCGTTGCTGCTGCACGTATTCGAGCAACTGGGCCACGTCGTTGACCTCGACTCCGGCAGCACCGAATCGGTCGGGCAGATCAGCCGGCTCCGCGACGAGTGCCGGCTGGCCAAGGAACGGTTATCCACCGACACGGTCACGGAAGTGGCCACCGACTTCGCCGGATACCGGTGCAACGTGCAGGTCACCCGCGACCAGCTCGAGGACCTCATCCAGGACCGGCTGACCAGCTTCATCTACGCGTTCGACCACATGTTGGTGCGCTACAAGAAGGGCTGGCCGGAGCTCGCGGCGCTGGTCACCGTGGGCGGCAGCGCCAGTATTCCGCTTGTCACACATCGTCTTTCGAGGCACGCCCGGATACCGGTCCTGACGGCGTCGCAGCCGGCCTGGGCCGCGGCGAACGGTGCGTTGCTGCTCGCTGCGCGCGGCGAACTGCTGGACCTGCGAACCCGGACGTCCGTCGGCCTGCTCACGGCCGCCGCCGGTACCAGTGTCATCGAGCTGCCGGCCGGCGATGTGATGGTGATCGACGAGGATGCGATGACCGACCGCGAGCTGGCGTGGTCGCAGACCGAGTTCCCCGGCGACGCGTCGACTCGCTTCCGCCGCGAAACCTACGACGACGACGACGGCCCCTCCGGCTGGATGCGCCTGAACATGATGGATCCGCCCAGGGGCCGGCCATGGCGGCGGCTTCGGCTGTCCCAGCTGGTCGTAGGGCTGTGCGCCGTGGTCGCGGTCACCGCGATCGGCGGAGTGGCGGTCACACTGGCGGGCCTGGAAAACCGCGAGGCGCCCCCGCGGCCCAGCATCGCGCCGCTGCCCGCGCCGCCGGTCAGCACCATCGTGCCTACCCCGGTGCCCCCACCCCCGTCGGCGGCTCCGCTGCCCAGCCCCGAACCGCCGCCCAGCACCATGCCGCCCCCGCCCCCGCCCCCGCCGTCGCCGACCCCCGTGCCGCCGCCGGTTGTCCACACCCCGGTGCCGACCACCGCGCCGCGCCTGACCACCACGCGGCCGCCCGTCACCACTACCCCGCCGACCACCCCGCCGACGACCACCCCGCCGCCGCCAACCACCACCCCGCCGCCGACGCCCACCGCGACCACCCCGACGACGGTGCCGATGACAACGGAGTGGTTGCGCATCCCGCTGTTGCCGGTGCCGATCCCGGTTCAGGTGCCGCAGAACCAGGCGCCGGTCCAGCAAAATCCGGCGCCCGCGTCGCAATATCCCCAGTACCCGCAGTATCCGCAGAACCAGCAGAACCCGTTCCTGAGTCCCGGCGGCTACTGAGCCCAGGGTCGGCACGTGGCGGATCGCGCTCGGTACGGGCAGACTGGCAAAAGGTGAGTCAGCAACCGTAAGGAGGTCGCGTGGGCGACTACGGTGCGTTCGGGTTTGATCCCGACGATTTGGATCGAGTGATCAGGGAGGGCAGCGAGGGGCTGCGCGATGCGTTCGACCGCATCGGCAAGTTCCTGGGCGGCCCCGGGGTACGGACCGGCTGGTCAGCCGTCTTCGAGGACCTGAGCCGGCGCCCGCGACAGGCGCCGGAGACCGCCGGCGAAGCCGGTGACGGGGTGTGGGCCATCTACACCGTGGGCGGTGACGGCGGCGCGCGCGTCGAGCAGGTGTATGCCACCGAGCTGGACGCGCTGCGGGCAAACAAGAACAACGTCGACCCCAAGCGCAAGGTGCGGTTCCTGCCGTACGGCATAGCCGTCAGCGTGCTGGACGACTCCGAAGAGACCTCATAACCGCAACACCTCTGGCGTGCCAGGCGTGCGGAACGCAGCCGCGCCCGGGCGCGCGGTTCTGTGACGCCTGCGGGACGCCGCTGACGCTGGTCGCCGAGCTCGCCGAGTACAAACAGGTGACGGTGTTGTTCGCCGACGTGGTGCGGTCGATGGAGATCGCCGCGGCCCTGGGCCCGGAGCGGCTGCGCGAGGTGATGACCGAGCTGGTCGACCAGTCGGTGGCCGTGGTGCAACGCTACGGCGGCATCGTCGACAAGTTCACTGGCGACGGCATCATGGCCCTGTTCGGCGCACCGATCGCGTTGGAGGATCACGCATTTCGGGCATGCCTGGCGGCCATGGACATCCAGCAGAATGCGCAGCGGCTGGGCGTCGAGGTGGGCCGCCGCGACGGGATCGACCTGCGGCTGCGGGTCGGCCTGAACTCCGGCCCGGTGATCGCCGGCGAGGTCGGCGCCACCCACCTGGGCTACACCGCCGTCGGGGAACACGTCGGGATGGCCCAGCGGATGGAATCGGTCGCGCCCCCGGGCGGCGTCATGCTGAGCGAATCGACCGCGCGGCTGGTCGAGGACCGGGTGATCCTGAGCGAGCTGGCGAGCGTGCTCATCAAGGGCTTCGACACCGGTGTGCCGGCGCGCCGCCTGCTGTCGACCGACGTCGACAAGCGTCGCAAGGTCCGGCACGAGTCGCGGCTGGTGGGGCGCCAATCCCAGAAGGACGCCGTCGCGGGCTTGCTGGACCGGGCGGCCGGCGGCGCCGGCACCGTGATCACCGTGACCGGACAGCCGGGCGTCGGCAAGACCAGGCTGGTGCGCGAGTCGCTGGCGACCGCGAGGAGTCGGGGATTCGAGGTGTTCGTCACCTACTGCGAATCGCACACCCGGGAGGTCCCGTTCTATGTGGTGTCCCGGCTGTTGCGCACGGTTTTCGGGATCGGCCATCTGACCCTCGAGCTGGCCCAGGCCCGGGTGCGCGCCGCGATACCCGAGGCCGATGCCGAGGACCTGATTCTGCTCGACGACCTGCTGGGGATCCGCGATGCCGACACCGCCCTGCCCGACGTCACCCCGGATGCACGCCGCCGACGCCTGCTCGCCCTGGTCAACACCGTGTCGCTGGCCCGCCCGGACCCGGTGGTCTACGTCATCGAGGACGCTCAGTGGATCGACAGTGTCAGCGAGTCGCTGCTGGCCGACTTCGCGGCGACGGTGCCCGGGATGCAGGCCGCCCTGATGGTCATCTACCGGCCGGAATATTCGGGACCCCTGTCGTCGATCCCGGGGGCACACGCGTTCGCGCTTGCGCCGCTGAGCGATTCGGACATCGGCGAACTAGTCAAGGCGCTGCTGGGCGAGCATCCCTCGGTGGGTGGGCTGTCGGGGGTGATCGCCGAGCGTGCCGCGGGCATACCGTTCTGCGCCGAGGAAATCGTGCGCGATCTCGCCGAGCGGCGCGAACTCGAGGGCCAGGTGGGCGCGTACGTGTGTGCGCGGGAAGTGCGCGACATCCAGGTGCCGGCGAGTGTGCAGGCTGTCATCGGGGCCCGCATCGACCGGCTCACCGCAACGGCCAAGCAGACGCTGAACGCGGCCGCCGTGGTCGGCGCGCAGTTCGACGCCGTCCTGCTCGAGTCGCTGCTGGACTCGCCCGACCTGGTCCCGCTGATCGAGGCCGAGCTCGTCGAGCAGGTCGCGTTCACGCCGCGGGCCGTGTACGCGTTCTGCCATCCGCTCATCCAGGCGGTCGCCTACGAATCCCAATTGCGCGCCGGGCGTTCGGAGTTGCACCGCCGGGTGGCCGCGGTAATGCAGCGCACCCAGGGTGGGTTCACCGGCCAGGAGGCGGCCGTCGTCGCGACCCAGTACACGGCCGCCGGTGACCTGCGGGAGGCCTTCGACTGGCACATGCAGGCGGCGACTTGGTATGGCGCGCGGGACATTCGGGCGGCCCGCAAGAGTTGGCAACTCGCGCTGCGCGTCGCCGACGAGCTGCCCTTTGACGACGCCGACCGCCTGGCCATGCGGATAGCACCGCGGGCCCTGTTGTGCGGCAGCGCTTTCCAGGTCGGCGGCACGCCCGCCGACACCGGCTTCGACGAACTGCGCGAGCTCACCACCGCCGCGGGCGACAAGCGATCGCTGGCGGTCGGGATGGCGGGCCACCTGACCACGCTGACGTTCAACGCGCGCCACGAGGAAGCCGCCGGCATGGCGTCGGAGTTTGCCACGCTGGTCGAGTCGATCGGCGATCCGGCGATGACGGTCGGGCTGTTCTACGCTGCCGCGCAGGCGAAGTGGGAGGCGGGCCAGGCGACCGAGAGCCTGCGGTTGGCGCAGCGGGTCATCGACCTTGCCGACGGCGACGCGGTTATGGGCAACCTGGTGATCGGCTCGCCGCTGGCGTGGGCGCAGACGCTCAAGGGGGCCGCCGGTATGTGCCTGGGACGGCCGGGCTGGCGCAACGACCTGCGGGCCGGGATCGTGCTGGCCCGCACGGCCGACAACGCCGCGCGGTCCTATGTCCAGCTGTACAAATACGCGTCCGCGACCCAGAACGGCGCCATCGACCCCACCGAGCGGGACCTCGAGCTGGCGACGGAGTCGTTGGAGATCGCCCGGCAATCCGGCGACAACGCCGCGCTCGCCTACGGGCTGATGAACCAGGCCGTCGCGCTGCTGCACGCCGGCGCCCGCGATAGCGGCATGGAATTTCTGGTCCGGGCCAGGGAGCTGTTCGAGACCGAACAGCTCACTCTCACGCTGCGGCGCATGTCGGACATCGAATTCGCCCGCGACCGTGCGCGATCCGGCAATGTCGACGGCGCGGTCGAGCTCGCGTCTGCCGTCATCGCCGAGCAGTTCGACACCGGCGAGATGATCTTCCGCGGGCCGGCCACCACGGTGCTGGTCGAGGCGCTGTTGGCGCGCGGCCCAGCCGACCTCGAGGCCGCCGAACGGGCCGTCGCCCGGCTCGCGGCGATCCCGACCGAGCCGGGATTCGTGCTGCACGAGCTTCCGGTGCTGCGGCTGCGCGCGCTGCTGGCCCGCGCCCACGGCGACGAGCCGGGCTGTCGCGAGTTTCTGCGGCGCTTCCGGGCCAGGGCGGCGGCGACCGGGTTCGAGGGCTACCTGGCGCAGGCCGAAGCGATGGCCGAGTGTGACGCTTAGGTACGGCTGCCGCCCTCAGTTTTCGTCCATATCCGACACACTCGGCGCGGCCGGCCGAAACTCAGCCCTGCTGGATGACGTTTGACAGGCCCGACTTGGTGATCTTCGGCGAGCCCGTGTGATAGGTCACCTGGTTCTCCACGCCGGAGGCCGTGATGGTGTCGACGGAGTCGATGGTGATCACGTTCTTGACGCCGGAGACGGACAGGCCCGTGCAGTGGCCGGTGATGACGACCGTGTTGGACACGCCGCTGACGTTGACCTTGTTGTCCACGCAGGCGATGGTCCGATTGTTCCCGCTGCCGGCGACGCTGATGGTCGCGCCCGGCGCCGGCGCCGGTGACGTCTCGGTGGGATCGATGACGGTGGTGCCCGGGACGCTCGCCGACGGGATGACCCGGGTCGTGCCCGAGGCGATGGACGGGGCGACGACGCCGCTGTTGCGGACGCGGTTCATCGCGTACACGGCGATCCCGCCGACCAGAATCAGCATGCCGACGACGAACATCGCCGCCACGATCCAGATCATCCGGCCGCCCGACGACTTCGGCGTGGCGTACTGCGTGCCCGAACCGAGCGGGCCGTACGTCAGCGGCGGGGGCGGCGGCGGCACGTAGTAGCCGGGCGGTTGCTGTCCGCCCAGTTCCGACGCCCGGGCGTTGTCGGCCAGCGGTTGCTCCAGCTGCCGGATCCGTTCTTCCGGGTCATCGCTTGGGTTCATGCTGAGATGCTCCCACACCGCTGTAGCTTCGGGGGGTGCCCGAATTGCCGAATCGCCAGATCCTGTTGCGTCGCCGTCCCACCGGGCTGGTCCAGCCCGGTGACACCGAGCTGGTCACATCGGCGGCACCAGAACCCGCCGACGCGGAGGCGCTGCTGCGCACCACGTACGTGGGGATCGACGCCGCGGCCCGCACCTGGCTCGACGACCAGCCCGGCTACCTGCCGCCGGTGCAGCTCGGTGAGGTGATCCGGGCGGCCGGGATCGGCGAGGTGGTCCAATCGCGCTGTGCCGCTTACGCCGTCGGCGACGTCGTCACCACGCTGACTGGTTTCCAGGAGTACGTGATCATCCGCGACGACGTGTTCAGCACACCCATCCCCGGCGAGGACGACCAGCTGGCGATCATGTCGGTGTACGGACCGACAGGCGCCACCGCCTACTTCGGCATGACCGACATCGGGCGGCCGAAGGCGGGGGACACGGTGGTGGTTTCGGCGGCGGCCGGCGCCACCGGATCGGTGGCCGGACAGATCGCCAAGATCGCCGGCGCCCGGGTGGTCGGCATCGCCGGCGGCCCCGAGAAGTGCCGGGCGGTGGTCGAGGACTTCGGATTTGACGCCTGCATCGACTACAAGAACGACGACCTGCCCGCCGCTTTGAAGCAACACTGCCCCCGCCGGGTCGACGTGTACTTCGACAACGTCGGCGGGCCGATCCTGGACGCGGTGCTGGGCCGGCTGAACAACAACGCGCGGGTGGTGCTCTGCGGCGTCATCTCCAGCTACCTGACCGGCGAGCATCCCGGGCCCGCCAACTACGTGAACCTGCTCGCCAAAACCGCTGTGATGCAGGGATTCAACGCGCTGCACCAGTGGGGCCGCTTCGACGAGGCCTTCGCGAATCTCCGGCAGTGGGAGGCCGACGGACGCCTGCGGCACCGGGAGACCATCTTCGAGGGCATCGAGTCGTGCGTCGACGCGCTCAACGGGTTGTTCGAAGGTGCCAACATCGGCAAGACGCTGGTCAAGCTCAGCGAACCCGGGACGGGTTAGTCTTCCGCCAGCGCGCGGTGCAGGGCCTTTTTGGCCTCGGTCAGGGCTTCCAGCACCTTGGTGCGGGCTTCGGCGAGTTGTTGCTTCTGCTCGTCGGTGCCGCTGAAGGTGATGGTGCGGGCAAGTCCGGCGACCTCGAACAGCGTCCGGCGGATCTTGAATACGTCGCCGAACTGGGCCGCCCGCGACAGGAAGGCCTGAGCGGACTCGGTGGTGACACCGCGCCATGCCAGCAGGCCCTTGCCGACGTCGGTCAGGGTGGCAACGCCGCCGTCGTCGACCGTGACCATGCCGCGGCCGGCGAGGACGCCGATGGCAAGCTCGGTCATCTCCTGCGGCGGAGTGATCGCACCGCCGGTCTTGTCGGCGACGCGCTGCACGACCGAAGCGGCGTCCGCCGGCCCGTCGAGCAGCATCGCCGCGGTGCCCAGGGCCGCCCGCTTCAGGCCGCCGTGCTTGCCGAACGGGCCGCCGAAGCCGGGGCCGCCCGGGCCGCCGAAACCAGGGCCGCCCGGGCCGCCGAAACCAGGGCCGCCGAAACCGGTTCCGCCGCTGAAGAATCCACCACCGAACATGTTTCCTTTTTCCTTCCGTGCTGACAAACCGCCATCGGTATATCAACTTCCTTGATACCAGCGTCTGGCGTGGTGTCAACTAGTGGCGGGTCACCGTACGTCTGCGCACGTTCGCGGCAGCTGGAAGCCGACGGGCGTCTATCCGACGGGCAGGCTCCGGTTCTGCTTGAGGTAGGCGGAGCTGCGGACCACGAACCAGGTCGCGAGCGGCCGCACGACACGGATGAGCGGCACCAGCATGCCGAAGTCCCTTCTCATGTCCTCGAGTTGATCGCCGAGGCCTCGCTGCTGATACCGAAGCAGGCGCTGGCTCTCCTCGGTATCCACCCAGTCGCCGAAAAACCTTGGCGGCCTGACTCGTACGAAGGCGTCGACGGGAATGGGGCCGATCCCGATCGCACTCATCAGGGCGTTGATGAAGTCGGCATAGGTCGTCCGGCAGTTCGGTCCGCCGGCGATGTAGAGCGTCTTGCCGAGCGACTCCCCGCAGGCCACGGCGCGGGCGAACGCCGTTCCGGCGTCGGCGGGATGGAGGAATTCGAATCGTGCGTCGGGGCTGAACTCGAACATGATGCTGGGGTCCTGCGCCTGTAGGTGGATCGGTGTCACGGCGGACAGTCGCAGGATGCTCCACCGCAGGCGCGACTGCCGGATCGCCTGCTCGCATGCGACCTTGTGGCGCCCGTACTCGTCGGTCGGAGAGACCGGCGTGTCGACGCGTAAGGGCGGCTCGCGATCCTGGACGTCGCCGAACACGCCCTGCGACGACGCGAAGACCAGCCGCTTGGCCGTGGGCGAGGCCTCCATCTGTGCGATCAGGGTGCGCGTCGCTTCGAGGTTCACCTTCCGGGCGAGATCGGGTACGCGGTCTGTCTGCGGAGGAATGATGGCGGCGAGATGGATCACCGCGTCCACGCCGTCCAGCGCGGTTCTCAGCGACTCCGGACGGGTGATGTCACCCCAGACGAACCGCACACGGCCGTTGAAGCCGGATGCGAGTTTGCGCGCCCTGCGGGAATCGAGGTCGAAGGCGACCACCTCGTGTCCTTCGACGAGCAACGCCTCCATCGTGGCAAGGCCGATGTTGCCCAACGCACCTGTCAACAGCACCTTCATCGGTCATCCTCGCTGTGGTCTCGGCGCGCCGAGTTCTCGTAGGGCGGACAGAAACAACTCGTCCATTTGCGGACTCAAATCGGCCAGCGTCGGGGCGCTGGCATGCCCGACGGACCCGAAGACGCGCTCGAGCGCATCGGTGCCGGTGGCGGCGCCCAGGGAAAGGCAGAGGCAGGCCACGCCGTCCGCGCGGAGTTCTTCGAGGGCTTTGTTGGCGTCGGCCTCCGCGTAGCGTCCTTCGTAGCCGTCATCGTAGGGAAAGCCGTCCGAAAGGACGACCAGCAGCCGATTCGGTGTGCCGGCTTGGGTTTTCAGGATTTCGCCGGCGCCGCGGATGCCTGCGCCCAGCCGCGTGTAGCCGGATGGCTGCAGCTGGTTGAGCCGGGCCCGCCCGACGACGCCGAAACGTTGCCCGAAGCTCTTGATCGCCGGCAGGTGCACGGCGTGCCGACCGTGCGACCGGAAGGCATAGACGGCGACGCGGTCGCCCAATTCCTCCAGCGTGACGGCCAGGGTGGCGGCCGCGCGGCGTTGGTGGTCGTGGACGGAGTGGCCGCCCCGGTCGGCGTCGGTGGCGGATCCGGAGGCATCGAGCAGGATGAGGACGCCGAGATTTCGCTCCAGCTTGCGCCTTTCCAGGTACACGTGCTCGGGCGGTGAATGGCCGGAGCGCAGATCTACGAACAGATTGATGAGCGCTTCGATGTCCAGTTCGTCACCGTCGGGCCGGGCCCGTAAAACCTTGGGGCCGAGACCCACCCGGGACAGGCGTCGCCGGAGCACGTCGTCGCGCGGGACCCCGGCGGCCGCGATCTCGGCGCTGACCGTCAGCGGAAAGTCGAGGACTCGGCACCAGTCGGGCCGATACCGGTTGTGGTGAACGTCCCACTCCGGATAGCGGGCGCCGCCCACGCCGACAGCGGCACCGGGTCTGCCGTCATCGGTGAAACGGATCCGGGTGGGTAGCGGCCGCGCGTGCGGTCCCACGCTGTCCGCCCGCCGCACTGCGCGCACCGGCGCCTCAACGCCTGCGGCGGCGTCTCCGGGCGTCCGCGAGCTGCCAAGCAGCTTGCGGAGGTAGTCCGCAACAGCCTTCGACCCAAAGAGAGGAGTCTCAAACAGCTTCAGTATCTTGCTTTCCCGGGGCCGCCCATCGTCGTCATCGTCGTCATCGTCGGCCTCGGGTAGGTCGACGGGCTCGAATCGCAGCCGCAGTTCCTTATCGGTGGGCTGTGCGCCCGGTCCCGCGGTGGCCGCCAGCAGGCGGGCGGGCCGGATGACGCCGAACCACTCTGGCGGGTCGGCGATAGGGGCGCGGCTTCGCGCCGCTTCGAGCGACTCGTCGGCGGTCGCGGTGCCCGGCTGCCCGTCGGGCCGCAGTGTGGTCGCGAGCGGTAGCCGCGCGGCAAGCTCGGCGAGCACCCGGTGCCCTTCCAGGGCCAGGTAGCGGCGCGCCACCGTCGGCCGGGCCCGCAACGGCTTCACCAGGCGCTGATCCAGGCTGCCCGCCCCGAGCAGAGCTGCCTGGACGAGCATTTCACGGCGCTGCGTGGCCGGCGAACCGCCGGCCGAAACGAATATGGCCTGGCCGTTCGTGTGCGCGGCGTCCCCGCCCGGTGCCTCAACGACCTCGACCGCTCTACCGGCGACCAGGGTGGCGACGAGCCGAAAGCGTTCGGGGGCAGGCGAATTGCTGTATGTCACGGCAGCGGTAGGACGGCGTCGACGAGTTCGCCGAGCGCGCGGATCACATCCTGGTCGTCGGTGAGGGCCTGGACGATCGCCGCCTGGACCGCACTGCGCAGGCCCAAGCCTTCGGCCACCAGACCGCCGGCCAGGATCAACATCCGGGTGGAGGACACCTCCCGCAGCGGTGAGCCGTCCAGGTTGCGGATCGCGTGGCCGAGCCGGACCAGCGCGCGCGCCGTGCCGGAATCGATGCCGGCTTCGTGGGCAACGATTTCCGTCTCGATATCGACGGGCGGGAAGTCGAGCGCGATCGCGACGAAGCGCTGTCGGGTGGACTCCTTGATGTTCTTCAGGACGCTCTGATAGCCGGGGTTGTAGGAGATCACCAACTGGAACCCCGGCGCGGCCGGCAGGGTCGTTGCGAGCCGGTCGACCGGTAGCTCGCGGCGGTGGTCGGCGAGCGGATGGATGACCACCGTGGTGTCCTGCCGCGCCTCCACGACCTCGTCCAGATAACAGATGGCGCCGTCGCGCACGGCCCGCGTCAGCGGCCCGTCGACCCAGACGGTCTCACCGCCCTTGAGCAGGAAGCGTCCCACCAGGTCGGCCGACGTCATGTCCTCGTGGCCCGCGACGGTGATCAGCTCGCGACCGAGTTCGTGCGCCATCGCCTCGACGAAGCGTGTCTTGCCGCATCCCGTGGGACCTTTGAGGAGAACCGGCAGGCCGCGACGGGCCGCCGCACGGAAGACTTCCGCCTCGTCGCCGATCGGCTTGTAGAACGGTGCCTGCCGTGCGGAGAGCACAGCGGGGGTCCGGTTGTTCAACATCACTTCCCTCGCTCGACGGGAACTGTCTTCGGCATCTCCTTGCCCGCCGGCAGGACAAGCTTGCCGTCTTGATTGATGTAGCCGGAGTGCCTGCCGGGCACCGGGATTGCGGGATCGGGGCACGGCCGGTCGGTACCGTCTCCGCAGATCCCCATCAGGAAGTAGGAGCGCTTGAGCAGGTCCTGCGGCCAGGGGTCCTGGTGGAAGGCGAGCCACTGCGCGGGAAGGTTGTAGCAGACGAAAAAGAACATGCTGCATGCCGCGAATATCGCCAGGAAGCGGGTAAGTTGTTGCCGCGCAAAGCCACCCCGAACCTGTTCGAGTCCGCGTTCGACGAATGTCCGGCCCCGGTCGTCGGTGAAGTAGCGCAGCGCGCACAGGCCGGCCTGCACACCGCCCCACATGATGCCTTCATAGATCGGCCATTGGTAATAGGTGCCGGCGTTGATCGACAGGGATCTGATCGCGCCGGGGTAGGTGAACAGCCCCATCGGCATCAAGAACATGCCTTCCATGACCAGATCGAAGACGAACGTCCAGGCGATCAGAACGCCGATCAAGCCAATGTTGCTGATGTTGGGCCACTTTGCCTTGGCCCGACGCATCACCCAGCAGCCCAGGATCGTGCACAGGAGCACTCCGTAGGAGTAGCCCGGCGCGTTCATCAGGAACGGTTCGGCCATCATGCGGCCCGGTTCTGCGTAGGACGTCCAGCCGGGCAGGTGCGCGACCCACGAACCCCGGTTCCACATCCAGGTGTTGTACGTGCTCCACGTGTTGAAGTAGTTCAGGAACGGGTCCTGGAAGAACAGCAGCCCGCAGGCCACCAACAGCATGCCGTCCGTCGTTATCCGGCGTTCCCGCCGCCAGGGCCGGAGGATGAAGTAGTAGATGCCGATCGGCAGCCCGGCGATGATGACCGCCGTCCAGGTGATGAGCACCACTTTCATCAACGTCGGTGGGTCGCTTGGCCCTTTGGGGACGCGCACGAAGTACGGGCCGGTGACCCAGCGGATCCAGACGTACAACTGGAACACCAGGATCGCGCCACCCAGAATGGCCCAGATGCGGACCGGCCTGCCGGTGGACCGCGGCTGATCGCCGAGCGATGTTGCCGCGCTGAGCGATTCGGTCTTTTGCGACGGATTGTTCTTGTTCGACAGCACGCTCATCAGACCGTCCCTTTCTCGAAGTTGATGCTGACCGGCCCGGCGGCTACTTCTGTCGGTCGAACGGCACGGTCACGGGAAGGTGCGCGCCGGGCGGAAGGACCAGTTGGCCGTGGATGTCGATATAGCCGGAGCGCTTGGTGGGCAGCGGCAAAACCGGACTGGGACAGGGTTGTTCCGTTCCGTCACCGCAGATGCCTCCGTTGAAATAGGAGCGCCGCTGCACGTCTTCGGGCCAGGGGTCGGCGTGCATGCCGAACCACTGCGCGGGCACGTTGTAGAAGAAGAAGAAGCACGCGCTGACGCCCGCAAAGATCGCCAGGAAACGGGCCAACTGCTGCGTCACGGCCCCGCCGCCAATGCTGTCGACCCCGCGCTCGACGAGGGTCTGGCCGCGATCGTCGGTGAAGTAGCGCAGACAGCACAACGCCGCCTGAACGCCGCCCCACATCAAACCCTCGTAGACCGGCCATTGGTAGTAGTGCCCGGCGTTAAGCGAAACCGCCCGTATCGCACCGGGATACGTGTAGAACCCGATGGGCAGCAGGATGCAGCCTTCCATGATCAGGTCCAGGAGGAAGGTGAACGCGTAGGTCACGGCGATCAGCCGAACATTGCTGATCGTCGGCCATCGGGCCTTGATTCTGCGCATGACCCAACACCCGACGATCGTGATCAGCAGGACGCCGTACGCGTAGCCGGGCGCGTTGGTCAGCAGCGGCTCGGCCACCTGCCGGCCCGGCTCCTCCGGTGACACCCATCCCGGGATGTGTGAGGACCACGAGCCTCGGTTGAACAGCCAGGTGTTGTACGTGCACCACGTGTTGAAGTAGTTCAGCAGCGGATCTTGGAAAAACATCAATCCCATTGCCCCCAACAGCATGCCGTCGAGGCTGATTCGCCGCTCGCGGCGCCAGGGCCGAATGATGCACCACCAGAGGGCGAATGGCAGGGCCGCCCAGAGAATCACCGCATTCGCCATGAGCGGTATTTTCATGAACATCGGTGGCTGGCTCGGCCCGGTGGGCACCCGCTCGAAGTAGGGGCCTGTGATCCAGCGGATCCATACATACACCTGCAGGAGCAGGAGGGCGCCGCCGACGGTGGCCCATATCGCGACCGGTTTGACTGCGGGCTGGGCCGTGGCATCCAGCCCGGCCACCGCGCCGAGCGGCGTCTTGGCGGGCCCTGCGGCCTTCTTATTCGACAGCATGCTCATGGACACGTCCGCTTCTCGAGATTCGCGACCGAACGGCATGAATATACTGACTAGTATCTCAAAAACTCAAGAGTATCCTAGATACTGTGCGACAATGCCGGGGTGGCTGAGCGGTGGACCCGCGAGCGGCGGCTTGAGCACACGCGGTCGCTGCTGCTTGACGCCGCCGAGGAGGTTTTCGCCGACAAGGGCTTCATGGCGGCCTCCGTCGATGACATCGCCCATGCGGCGGGTTATACGAAAGGCGCCGTCTACAAGCATTTCTCGGCAAAGGAGGATCTTTTCCTGGCCGTGAGCGACCGATACTGGCGGCGCTATTTCGACAACTTCACCGAGGTGATGTCGGCGTCGACACAAGTGGGGGCGCAGGAGCGCGACGACATCGCGCAGCGATGGCGTCAACTGAGTCGCGACCGCGGGGCGCGCCACGCCGCTCTGGGTCAGGAGTTCACGCTGTACCTGCTGCGGAACCCCGGGGCGCGCGAGCGCGTGGCGGAGAAGCGGCTTCGCGTGGCCGAGGCACTCGCGAAGTACATCGTCGCGGGTGTGGACCGACTCGGCGGTGCGTTGCTGATGCCTCCGCTGACGCTCGCTCGACTGCTGATCGCGACGACCGACGCCGTCGTGCTCAGCAGCGAACTCGACGACGTGGACCTCTACGGCCCGGCCCTCGAGTTGTACGTCTCGGCGATCAAGCTGCCTTGAGCCGACGCCGGAGTCGACGCGCTGGTCCTCGAGTCTGCGCTGGTGGCGTCGGCCCTGCGGTGAGGGCGTGAATTTCGACGAACGGGCACCGTGAGCGCAGACTCGGCGCCGCCGTCGACCAATCTCAACTACTTGCGATTCACGCGTCGAGCGGATACCGTCGTCGTCGACGCACGGACAGGAGCGACCATGCCTCGATTCCCGAAGCCGGCTGAGGGTAGCTGGACGCAGCACTACCCGGAACTCGGCACCGGGCCGGTCTCCTACGAGGATTCCATCAGCCCGGAGATCTACAACCTGGAGCGCGCGGCGATCTTCAAGCGGGCCTGGCTCAATGTGGGCCGGGCCGAACAGCTTCCGCGCAAGGGCAGCTACTTCACCAGGGAGCTCAAGGTCGCCAACACGTCGATCATCCTGGTGCGCACGGGATCCGGGGAGATCAAGGCCTACCACAACGTCTGTCGGCATCGCGGCAACAAGCTGGTGTGGAATGACATGCCGCTGGAGGAGACCAGCGGTGTCTGTCGTCAGTTCACCTGCAAGTACCACGCGTGGCGCTACGACCTGGACGGCAACCTGACGTTCGTGCAGCAGGAGCAGGAGTTCTTCGACCTCGACAAGAGCCGGTACGGGCTGGTGCCGGTGCACTGCGACGTCTGGGAGGGCTTCATCTTCGTCAACTTCGCGAAGACCCCGGAACAGCCGCTGCGTGAGTTCCTCGGCCCGATGATCACGGCGCTCGAGGGCTATCCGTTCGACAAGATGACCTCGCGCTGGCACTACCGCTCGGAGGTGAAGGCGAACTGGAAGCTCTACATGGACGCCTTCCAGGAGTTCTATCACGCACCGGTGTTGCACGCGAACCAGTCGCCGACGGCGTATTCGAAGGCCGCCGCGCAGGCCGGTTTCGAGGCCCCGCACTACCGCCTGGACGGGCCGCACCGACTGGTCAGCACGTCGGGTGTGCGGGCCTGGGAGATGGCGGCGGAGATGCGCAAGCCCATCGAGGACATCTGCCAGAGCGGGCTGTTCGGGCCGTGGGACAAGCCGGACCTGGGGGAGCTGCCGGCCGGGCTGAATCCCGCGAAATGCGACCCGTGGGGCCTGGATTCGTTCCAGCTCTTTCCCAACTTCGTCATGCTGTTCTGGGGTCAGGGCTGGTATCTGACCTACCACTACTGGCCGACCTCGTACAACACCCACCTGTTCGAGGGCACGCTGTACTTTCCGCAACCGCGGACCCCGCGCGAACGCGTCGCCCAGGAACTCGCCGCCGTCTCGTTCAAGGAGTACGGCCTGCAGGACGCCAATACCCTCGAGGCGACGCAGACCATGATCGAGTCCCAGGTGCTCGACGGGTTCCTGCTCTGCGACCAGGAGATCCTGATTCGGCACCTGCACAAGGAGACCGCGGCCTGGATCGACGATTACCGCCGCGCGTCGGCTGCGGGCGTGTGAGCGCCGTGTTGCCAAAGCTGCCAACGGAATTCGCCGACCTGGAACCGTTCGCGGACTGGTGCTTGCCGTCGGAACCGGAGCGCTACGCCAAGCGGCTGGCGAGCTCGATGACCGAGATGAAGGCGTTCTACGACGCGATCACCCCGCGCGCCGAGGAGGCGCTGGCGTACTGCGACAAGTTCTCGCTACAGGACCTGCCCGACGACGTCCTGAACCTCATGCACCTGCTGTATTCGATGATCATGGTGTCGTTTCCGATGGAGTGCTGGAAGCAGCCGGGGGTTCCGGACTCGGGGGCCTCCACGCTGGACTGCGTGTCCGAGCCGTTCCCGTGACCGCGACCACCGTCCTGCGCGCGGCCCGCTGGGCCGACGTCGACGCCGGCCAGGTCCGCTCGCCCGCGGTGGTGGTCGTCGACGGCGACCGGATCACCGCCGTCAATCCCGAAGGGCTGCTTGTAGATTCGGCGAATGTGATCGACCTCGGCGACGTCACGCTGCTGCCGGGCCTGATGGACATGGAGCTCAACCTGTTCATCGGCGGCCCCGGCGGTCCGCAGGGGCTGCCCGCACCGATGCACGGCGTTCAGGACGACCCCGTGTATCGCAGCCTGCGCGCGGCGGTCAATGCGCGCACCACGCTGGACGCCGGCTTCACGACCGTGCGCAACCTCGGGCTGATGGTCAAGACCGGCGGCTACCTGCTCGATGTCGCCCTGCAGCGCGCGATCGACCAAGGCTGGCACGCGGGCCCGCGCATCTATCCGGCGGGCCATGCCGTCACCCCGTACGGCGGGCACCTGGACCCGACGGTGTTCCAGCGGCTGGCGCCCGGCATCATGCCGCTGTCGGTGGCCGAGGGGATCGCCAACGGCGTGCCCGACGTGATCGCCTGCGTCCGTTACCAGATTCGCCACGGCGCCAAGCTGATCAAGGTGTCAGCCTCCGGCGGCGTCATGTCGCACAGCACGGCTCCGGGCTCGCAGCAGTACTCCGACGCGGAGTTCGCGGCGATCGCCGACGAGGCGCACCGCGCCGGGGTGCGGGTGGCCGCGCACGCCGTCGGCGATACGGCGATACAGGCCTGCATCCGCGCCGGAATCGACTGCATCGAGCACGGGTTTCTGGCCAGTGACGAGACGATTCAGATGATGGTCGACCACGGTACCTTCCTGGTCTCGACGACGTATCTGACCGAGGCGATGGCGATCGACCGGATCGCGCCGGAACTGCGCAAGAAGGCCGAAGACGTCTTCCCGCGCGCAAAGTCCATGCTGCCCAAGGCGATCGCGGCCGGTGTGCGCATCGCGTGTGGGACCGACGCGCCGGCGATCCCGCACGGCCAGAATGCCAAGGAGCTGATCGCCCTGGTGGACCGCGGCATGACGCCGATGCAGGCGATCCGGGCCGCGACGGTGACGGCGGCCGAGTTGGTCGAGGCCGACCACGAGCTGGGCCGCCTCGAATCCGGCTACCTCGCCGACATCATCGCCGTGCCCGGCGACCCCTCGCGGGACATCGGCACCACCCTCGACGTCCGCTTCGTCATGAAGAGCGGCCAGATCTACCAGAAGGCATGACATGGAGCTGACCGACAACATCCTGTGGCTGCTCAAACAGGCCTTCTACTATTCGCTGACCACCATCAACGAAGCTATGAGCGCGCACGGCGTGAGCACGGCCCAGATCGGCGTGCTGCGTCAGCTCAGCAACGAACCGGGGCTGTCCGGCGCCGAACTCGCGCGGCGCCTGCTGATCAGCCCGCAAGGGGTTCAGCTCGCGCTGACGTCGCTGGAACGCCGCGGCCTGGTGGAACGAAAGAAGGATCCCCAGCACGGCCGCATCTTGCGGGCCTACCTCAGCGGCGAGGGCCGCAAGGTGGCGAACACGGTTGTCAGCGACGCGATCGCCGCGCACCAGGAGGTGTTCGGCGTGTTGACCGACGAGGAGCAGAAGACGCTGCGCGAACTGCTGGGCCGCGTGGTCGAAAAGGGTACGGGCCATGAGCTGTTCGACGACCACATCGACAACTGACATGACCACGCCGAGCAGACGCGAAAGCTCCCAAAACGAGGCGTTTTGGGGTGCTTTTGCGTCTGCTCGCCCAGGGGTGGCGACCACCGAAGAGGTGACGATCGAGCTCGACGGTCGCAGCAGGACGGTGCCCTACGCGTCGGGTGACACCCTGCTGCAGACGGCGCGGATGGCCGGCCTGGCGGCGCCGTCGTCGTGCGAAGTCGGTTCCTGCGGAACGTGTATGGCGCGGCTGACCGAGGGCTGCGCGCGAATGCTGAACAACGACGCGCTCGAGGACGACGAGGTGGCCGAGGGCTGGGTGCTGACGTGTCAGGCCCTGCCCACCAGCCGGACGGTAAAGGTGGTTTACGAGTGAGCAAGGTAGCGGTGGTGACCGGCGGCGCCTCGGGGATCGGCGAGGCGACCTGCCACGAATTGGCCCGGCGCGGCCACAGGGTCGCCGTGCTCGACGTCAACGAGCAAGCGGCGCAACGGGTTACCGACGAGCTGCGGGCGAACGGGAGCACGGCCGTCGCGGTCGGTGCCGACGTCACGGACCGGCCCGCCGTCGAGGAGGCGTTCGCGAAGGTGCGCACCGAACTGGGGCCGGTCTCGGTCCTGGTGACCAGCGCCGGGATGTTCGACCGCGCGGCGTTCGCGGACATCACCGTCGAGTCCTGGGCCCGAATCATCGACGTCAACCTGACCGGCACCTTCCATTGCTGCCAGGTCGCACTGCCGGACATGGTCGAGGCCAATTGGGGCCGCATCGTGCTGATCTCGTCGTCCAGCGCGCAGCGCGGCACACCGTTCGCCGCCCACTACGCCGCCTCCAAGGGCGGAGTCATCGTGCTCACCAAGTCGCTGGCCCGCGAATACGCCGCGCACGGCATCACCGTCAACACCATCCCGCCGTCGGGCATCGAGACCCCGATGCAGCGGCAGTCGCAGGCCGCCGGGCAGCTGGCGTCCAGCGAGCAGATCGCCAGCCTCATCCCCGTCGGGCACCTGGGCACCGGCGACGACATCGCCGCCGCGGTCGGATTCCTGTGCTCGCCGGAGGCCGGCTTTATCACCGGCCAGGTGCTGGGCGTCAACGGCGGAGCGGTGATGTGAGTAACGGTCAGGAGGGCACTATGACGCGACCGGGCAGACCCGCCGAAGGGTCCTGGACCGAGCACTATCCCGAGCTGGGCACCGGCCCTGTCTCCTTCGCGGACTCCACCTCTCCGGAGTTCTACGAACTCGAACGCGAGGCCGTGTTCAAGCGCGCGTGGCTCAACGTCGCCAGGGTCGAGGAACTGCCGCGCACCGGCAGCTACGTGACCAAGGAGATCGAGGTCGCACGCGTCTCGGTGATCCTGGTCCGCGGCCGCGACGACCAAATCCGCGCGTTCTACAACGTGTGCCGGCACCGCGGAAACAAGTTGGTGTGGAACGACTTTCCGGGAGAAGAAACCCGCGGCACCTGCCGGCAGTTCACCTGCAAATACCACGGCTGGCGGTACGGACTGGACGGCGCGCTGAACTTCGTGCAGCAGCAGTCGGAATTCTTCGACCTCGATCCGGCCGAATACGGCCTGAGGCCCGTGCACTGCGACGTGTGGAACGGCTTCATCTTCGTCAACCTCGACACCGAGCCGCGACAAACCCTGCGCGAGTTCCTGGGCCCGATGGTCACCGCCCTGGACGACTATCCCTTCGGCAAACTGACCGAACGCTACGAATGGGTGGCGCACAACAACAGCAACTGGAAGATCTTCGCCGACGCGTTCCAGGAGTACTACCACGTGCCGTCCCTGCATCCGCAGCAGGTGCCGCCGGAGGTGCGCGACCCCAACGCCGGATTCACCTGCGGGCATTTCCAACTCGACGGCCCGCACCGGCTGGTGTCGACGGCGGGACGGCGCCGCTGGCTGCTGCCGCAGGAGTACATGTACCCGATCGAGCGGGCCACCCAAAGCGGGCTCGTCGGTCCCTGGCGCACCCCCGACATCGGCGAGCTTCCGGCCGGGCTGAACCCGGGCGGCATCGAACCGTGGGGGATCAGCAACTTCCAGATATTCCCCAACGTCGAGATCCTGATCTATGGCGGTTGGTACCTGCTGTACCGCTACTGGCCGACGTCGCACAACACGCACCGTTTCGAGGCCTACACCTACTTCCACCCCGCCCGCAGCGTGCGGGAGCGCGTGGAACACGAGGTGGCGGCGGTGGTGCTCAAGGAGTTCGCGCTGCAGGACGCGGGAATGCTCGGCGGCACGCAGGCGGCGCTGGAGTACGGCATCGTCGACGAATTCCCGCTCAACGACCAGGAGATCCTGGTGCGCCACCTGCACAAGGTCGTCGTCGATTGGGTGCGTGAATACCATGCCTGAAGCCTTGCTGCCCAGCGCATTTGCCGAGCTGGAGCCCTACGCGCCGACCTGGTGTTTGGCCACCGAGACGCAGCGGTGGAACGCCCGGATGGCCAGCACCATGCCCGAGATGCAGCGGTTCTACGACGCGTTCTTCCCGCGGCTCGAGGAAGCCATCGAGTACTGCGACAAGTTCGCGCTCGACAGCCTGCCCGATGACGCGCTGAACCTGCTGCACATGGTCTATTCGCTGATCATGGTCGCCATGGCGGTGGAGATCATGCACCAACCCGCACCCACCAATGCCGCCGACGCGGTGATGATCCGCACCGGCGAGCCGGTTCCCTGAGTCGAGAAAGGTCGGGCCATGAGTCTGCTTACCATCACCAAGCTCACCGAGTCGGTCGGCGCGGAAATCGCCGGCCTCGACCTGGCGCACGCCGCCGCCGACGATCCGGTCGGTGCGGCCATCCTGGATGCGCTGGAAGCCAACGGAGTGTTGGTCTTTCGCGGTCTGCGGCTCGATCCCGAGGCGCAGGTGGCCTTCTGCCGTCGTCTCGGCGAGATCGACCACTCCTCCGACGGGCATCACCCGGTCGCGGGGATCTACCCGATCACCCTGGACCCGGCGAAGAACTCGTCGGCCGCGTACCTGAAGGCGACGTTCGACTGGCACATCGACGGCTGCACCCCGTTGGGCGACGAATGTCCGCAGAAGGCCACCGTGCTGTCCGCGGTGCACATCGCCGAGTGGGGCGGGGAAACCGAATTCGCCAATTCCTATGCGGCCTACGACGAATTGACCCCGGCGGAAAAGGAACGGTTCGGCTCGCTGCGCGTTGTGCACTCGCTGGAGGCCTCGCAGCGACGTGTCACTCCCGATCCGACTCCGGAGCAGCTGGCGCGCTGGCGTTCCCGACGCACGCATGAGCACCCGTTGGTGTGGACGCACCGCAGTGGCCGCAAGTCGCTGGTGTTGGGTGCGTCGGCCGATTATGTGGTGGGCATGGACCTCGACGAGGGCCGCGCCCTGCTGACCGAACTGCTCGAGCGCGCCACCGTGCGCGACAAGGTCTACAGCCACACCTGGGCGGTCGGCGACACCGTCATCTGGGACAACCGCGGGGTCCTGCACCGGGCGGCTCCCTACGACCCGGACTCGCGTCGCGAGATGTTGCGCACCACGGTGCTGGGCGACGAACCGATCCAGTAGGTCCGGCGGGCCGTCACATCGCCTTCCTGCACGCCGCACAGGGTGTGCTGATATCGTCCCCGCTTGTGCCAGAGATGGATCGTCGACGCATGATGTTGGCGACGGGTTTTGGGGCTCTCGCGGCCATGATGCCCGTCCCGAGCGCTGGGGCTGCTCCCTTGCGACCCCCCCAACCGGATGCACCGGCACCGCCACCGGCGGCGCCGTCCGCGGCGGGCGGGTCGTTCCTGTGGCACGACGAGTTCGACGGTCCGGCGGGCTCGTCTCCCGACCGGTCGAAGTGGATCGTGTCCAATTTCCGCACGCCGATCCGCAACCCGGTCAACTGGGACCGACCGGAGTTCTTCGGCCAGTACCGGGACAGCCGCGCCAACGTCTTCCTGGACGGCAATTCCAACCTCGTGCTGCGCGCCACCCGGGACGGCGCCGGATACTTCGGCGGCCTGGTCTCCGGCACGTGGCGCGGCGGCATCGGGACCACCTGGGAAGCCCGCATCAAGCTCAACTGCCTGGGCCCAGGCATGTGGCCCGCCTGGTGGCTGTCGAATGACGATCCGGGTCGCAGCGGCGAAATCGACCTGATGGAGTGGTACGGCAACGGGGAGTGGCCGTCGGGAACCACCGTGCACGCCAACCCGGACGGCACCGCGTTCGAGACCCACCCGATCGGGATCGACGGCGGGTGGCACAACTGGCGCGTGACGTGGAACCCGAGCGGCATGTACTTCTGGGTCGACTACGTCGACGGCGCGCAACCGTACTTCAGCCTCCCGGCGACCGGCATCGAGGACCTCAACGACCCTGTTCGCCTATGGCCGTTCAACGACCCGGGTTACACGGTGTTCCCGGTGCTGAACCTCGCGGTCGGCGGCTCGGGCGGCGGCGATCCCGGTCGCGGCAATTACCCGATGGACATGCTCATCGACTGGGTGCGCGTCTTTTAGTCTCTTGCCGAGCAAGCTGACACCGACCGTCGATTCGAACGTATGATCGATGGATGGCGCCGCTCGGTTCGATCGGGTACAACGGGCAGCCGGTCCGCAACCCGTTTCGGGTGGTGCGCCCGCCGGTCACGGTGCTGGTTGACCTGACGGTGCTCTTCCCGCGCGAGCCGCACCGCTCGGGTCGGTACCAGCCCAACGGGCTGCAGCTGCACAAGGTCGTCGAGGGCCGGCTGAGCTGCTGGGGCATCTGCGAGCAGGGCGACTGGTGGGGCCTGGTGACCTACCCGATCGCCTATGGATCCAAGCGCAAGACCGTGACGCACTGGGTGCCCGCGTGGACGCTGCGCCGGCACCGCTAGAGCCTGGGTCAGGCCGGGGTGTCCTGCAGCAGGCGCCCCTGCACGTAGGTTCCGGCGATTGAGGTGTTGCGGATCCCCATCAGCAGCGCGAACAGCGTCTGGGTGCGCGCCATGTCGGGGTCTTCGGACCGCACGCCCTGATTCACCGTGGCGTTGAGTGCCGGGGTGCCGGACGGGTCGACGACGACGAAGTCGGCCTCCTTGCCGACGTCGAAGTTGCCGATCCGGTCCTCCATGTCCAGGGCGCGTGCGCCGCCGAGTGTGCCGATGAACAGCATCTCGGCCGGATGCATGGAGACGCCGGCGTCGCCCGGTTCGGAGATGTGCACCTTGAACGCGGTGCCCAGAACCTGCGGTATCAGCCACTCGTCGCCGCCGCCGACATCGGTCCCGGCGGAGATGTTCACCCCGGATGCCACGGTCCGCAGCCACGGCATGGTGCCCGACCCGAGGAATTGCTGGGAGATCGGGCAGTGCGAGATCGAGGTGCCGGTTTCGGCCATCCGCGCCAGCTCGGAATCCTGGCAGTGCACCGCGTGCGCCATGATCGTGCGCCGCCCGAGCAGACTCGCGCCGCCCACCTTGGAGCCCGGCAGGAACTTGCCGTCGTAGGTCTCCAGGTAGGTGTCGACCTGGAAGGCCTGCTTGGTTTCGGCCACTTCGCCGGTGCCCGGGCGGTTGTTCTCGTTCAGGTGACTGTGGAAGTACACGCCCCGGTCACGCACCGAGTCGTAAAGCTCACCAAGACCTTTCAGCGTCTCCGTGGTGACCGCCAGGGAGAACCGCGGGATGATCGCGACCTGCAACAGCGCGGTCTTCGGATCGCCGGTGTCGGCTGCGTGCCACTTGTCGATCTCTTCGCGGGTCAGCCGGATGGCGTCCTCCTCCGACGTGATCAGCGGCTTGGCCGCGTCCGGGCCGACGGTCTGGATGCCGTGCCCGCTGACGATCCGCAGGCCGCGCCGTTGCGTCTCGGTGAACAGCGCGTCCTGGGCGTGGGGGAATGCCGACCCGAACACCATGGCCGCCGTAGTCCCCGCCGCGACGCGTCGGTCGCAGAACTCCACCGCCGCGCGCTGGGCGAAGGCCGGGTCGGCGAAGCGGGCCTCCGACGGGTAGATGCAGCCGATCAGCCATTCCAGCAGCTGTCCACCGCCGTAGGAGTCGGCGGCGAACGTCTGGGGGAAGTGCACGTGGGTGTCGACGAAGCCGGGGAGCAGGAAGCCGGGCCGGTGATCGACGACCTCCGAGTCCCGGTGCTCGGCGGGAATGTCGGCCCGCTCGCCGCAGAACGCGATCTTCCCGTCGTCGTCAACCACCAATGCGCCCTGGGGAATTGACACCAGCGCCGCGGCGGCTTCGGTGACCAGCGGAGCGCCGGCGAGATGAAAGATGTGACCGAGATGAGTTCGTGCCATGCGTAGCTTCCCCCTTGAGCGCGCGTCCTGTCGGATCACGTTAAGCCACGCGGCACGCTGTGTCGCCGAAATGCGCATGTAAATGCGATGATTGCTGCTCGTGGCAGGAAGCTGGGGTTCCGTGGCGGCCGCGGTCGTCCCGCTCGGACTGGTCGTCTCGCTCTCTCCGATCACGATCATCCCCGCGGTGCTGGTATTGCAGGCGCCGCGCCCGCGACCGAGCAGTCTCGCGTTCCTGGGTGGCTGGCTGCTGGGCATCATCGCGCTGACGGCGCTGTCGGTGGCCGCGTCCGGGGCGTTGGGCGGCATGCACAAGTCGCCGCCGCACTGGGTGTCCTGGACGCGCGTGGTCCTGGGCTCGGTGCTGATCGTGCTGGGCATCGTCCGATGGCTGACCCGCAAGCGCGCGACCGGACCGCCACGCTGGATGCGTTCGTTTTCCGGCATCACTCCGACGCGGGCGGGCCTCACCGCGGTGGTGCTGGCGGTGGTGCGGCCCGACGTGTCGCTGATCTGCGTGGCGGCTGGACTGGCCATCGGCAGCGGCCGGCTGGAAATCGCCGACGTCTGGCTGTGTGTCGCGCTGTTCGTCGTCATTGCCGCGTCGTCGGTCGCGATTCCGGTCCTGGCTTACCTGGGGGCCGGTGAGCGTCTCGACCAACCGCTGGCGCGGTTGAAGGACTGGATGGAGCGGAACGACGCCGCGCTGACGGCCGCCGTCCTGGTCCTCATCGGTGCGATGGTGCTCCACAACGGAATTCACGCGCTGCAGTAGGCGCTGGCTAGGGTGGAGCCAATGAACCGGCGTTCGCGCGGCATCAAACAGATCACCCGAGGCCTGGGCTCCCTCGATCGCGAGCTGTTCGCCGCGATCGCCGACAGCCCCACGCCGCTGCTCGACAGGGTCATGCCGCCGCTGACCCGGGCCGCCGACCATTCCAAGCTGTGGTTCGCCATCGCCGCGGGGTTGATCGCGACCAGGCAGCCCTCGGCGCGACGCGGTGCGGTGCGCGGGGTGGTGTCGCTCGGAGCCGCCAGCCTGTTCACCAACCAGGTCGCCAAGCGCATCCGGCAGCGGCCCCGCCCGGCCGACAATTCGGTGCCGCTGATCAGGCGGGTCCGCCGCCGCCCGACGTCCAACTCGCTGCCGTCGGGCCACTCCGCCAGCGCCGCCGCGTTCGCGGTGGGCGTGGGCCTGGAGAATCCGGCGCTGGGGTTCGGGATGGCGTTGCTGGCGGGGCTGGTCGGGCTGTCGCGGGTGGCGACGGGCGTGCATTACCCCGGTGACGTGGTGGCCGGGTTCGGTATCGGCGCCGGGATCGCCGTGCTCGGTGGGCGGCTCGTCCCGCCGGTCGTACAGACCTCGCTGCCGAAGGCGGAACCGTTGCGCGTCGACACGCCAGAACGGCCCGACGGGTCGGGGGTGGTCCTGGTCATCAACCCGGCGTCGGGCAGCGGCACCGGCGCACGCGTCGTCGACGAGGTGCGCGCCGCGCTGCCGGCGGCGGAGATCGTCGAATTGGGTCCCGACGACGACCCGGGGCAGGTATTGCGCGACGCCGCCGCACGGGCCGAGGTGCTCGGCGTCGGCGGCGGCGACGGCACCGTATCCACCGCCGCGGCGGCGGCCAAGGAGGCCGGCCTGCCGTTGGCGGTCTTTCCCGCCGGCACGTTCAATCACTTCGCAAAGGACATCGGCTGCGACACCGTCGCCAAGACCGTGCAGGCGATCCGACACGGCAGCGTGGCTTGCGTGGATCTGGTGTGCCTCAACGAAAGCCAGATCGTCGTCAACAACGCCAGCATCGGTGCCTACCCGTCGTTCGTGCAGCGGCGCGAGAAGCTGGAGAAGCGCATCGGCAAGCCGCTGGCGGGCGCCTACGCGATGCTGCAAACGCTGCGCAACGACCGGCCGATCCGCATCCGCTACGACAACAAGACTCTTCAGACCTCGCTGTTCTTTGTCGGCAACTCCGTCTACCTGCCGACCGGGTTCGCACCGTCGCGCCGCACCCGGATGGACGACGGGCTCATCGACGTGCGCATCCTGGAGATCGGCCGCCGGTTCGCCCGGACCCGCATCCTGACCGCGCTGGTGCTGGGACGGCTACAGCGCAGCCCGCTCTACCACGAGATGCAGGTGCCGCAGTTCACCTTCTCCGCCGTCGACGCGCCGACGGTGATCGCCCACGACGGCGAGGTCGGCCGGAAGTACGACGAGGCCACCTTCGCCGCGCTGTACCGGGTGCTGCCGGTCTTCCGGCCGCTGCCGGCCGCTTAGCCTTCGGTCAGATCACGTACCCGCGCATAGCGTTTCAGCACGGCGGGCGTCGGATCGGCGGTGTACTCGTCGGCCGCCGGCGGTGTCCACGCGGGCGGCCGCGCAGACCCGCTCAACGCCCACGCCGCCTGGCGTGCCGCGCCGAGGGCGACGTACTCCGCGGGGCTGGGCACCAGCACCGGCATCCCGAACACCGCCGGCGCGATCTCGCGCAGCGCCCGCGACCGGGCGCCGCCGCCGATCAGCAGCATCCGGCGCGCGACGACGCCGCAGGAGGTCAGCCGCGCGAGTCCGTCGGCCAGCGCGCACAGCAGCCCCTCCACCGCCGCCCTGGCCAGGTTCGCCGGCGACATGTTCGACACCCGTAGGCCGTGCAGCGCGCCGGTCGCGTTGGGGCGGTTGGGGGTTCGCTCACCCGCCAGGTACGGCACCAGGACCAGGCCGGCGCTGCCCGTCGGCGCCGACAGCGCCAGCCGGGACAGCTCGTCGTGGTCGACCCGCAGCATCGCCGCGGCAGCGTCGAGCACCCGCGCGCCGTTGAGCGTGCACACCAGCGGAAGGTAGCGGCCGGTGCCGTCGGCGAATCCGGCGACTTGTCCGGTCGGGTCCCGGATCGGCGCGGCAGCGACGGCGCACACCACGCCCGAGGTGCCGACCGAGACGATCACGTCGCCCTCGTCGGCGCCGAGACCGAGCGCCGCGGCCGCGTTGTCGCCCAGCCCCGCGCCGAATACCCTTGCGCCGCCGGTGGTTCGGTCGGCGGGGCCGAGCACGGCGGGCAGTTGCGGGCGACGGCCCCGCATCGCCAGCTCCAGCAGGTCGATGCGGTAGGCGTCGGTGCCGGCGTCGTAGTAGCCGGTGCCGCTGGCGTCGCTGCGGTCGGTGGTCAGCGCGGCCACGTCGGCCTGGTTGCCCAGCCGCCAGGTCAGCCAGTCGTGCGGCAGGCACACCGCAGCCGTGCGGTCGGCGTGGCGCGGTTCGTGGTCGGCGAGCCAGCGCAGCTTCGACACCGTCACCGCGGCCAGCGGCACCACGCCGACGGCCTCGGCCCACGCGGCGGGGCCGCCGAGTTCGTCGACGAGCGCGCGCGACGCGTCATCCGACCGGACGTCGTTCCACAGCAGCGCGGGACGGACCGCCCGGCCGGACCGGTCGAGGCAGACCATGCCGTGCTGCTGCGCGCCGACGGCGATCGCGTCGACGCCGTCGAGGCCGCCCGCCGCCGCGATCGCCTGGCGTGCGGCGGATTCCCATGCGGCGGGGTCGATCTCGGTGCCGTCCGGGTGGGCGGCACGGCCGTGGCGGACCACCTCGCCGGTGCCGGCGTCGCACACCAGCACCTTGCAGGCCTGGGTGGACGAGTCGATGCCCGCAACCAGAGTCATGTCCGCGCCGTCGAATCGTCGCCGCGCCGGTACGCCGACGGCGGCTGACCCCACGCGCCGCGGAATGCGCGGGTGAACGAACTGGCGCTGTCGAAGCCGACGCGGGTCGCCACCTGCAGAACGCTCAGTTGCGGATCGGCCAGCAGCGCGGCCGCCCGCATCAGGCGCGCTTGGTGCGTGTAATCCCGCCAGGTCATCGTCAACTCGCGGTCGCATAGCCGTCGCAGCGAGCGGGCCGACATGCCCGCAACCGCCGCGGCGTCGTCAATCGTGATGTCCGCCAAGCTGTTACGCGTGTGTTTGAGGGCCGCCGCGAGTTGTGGGTGGTGGGTCGTGGGCAGGCTGAACGGGCTGCGCGATTCGAGCAGCTCGCCCAGCAGTTCGGCGAAACAGCGGAAGTAGACATCGGCGGTCGCGTCCGAGCCGTCCGACGAGCGGCGGTCGATGGGCCACCGGCAGGCGTAGGTGATCATGTGCCGAATCAGCGGCGATACCAACACGATTCCGGCGTCGTGGCGGGCCGGGCGAAGGTGGATCGGATGCAGAAATATCGACACCGAACGCACCGACGTGTCGATCGTGCTGACGTGCCCGAGACCCGCGGGGATCCATGCGGCCTGCCGCTCCGACAGGACATAGGCGCCCGCGTCCGTCTCGACCTCGAGCACGCCCTGCACGACGTACTCCAGCTGATGCAGATCGTGCGCGTGGCGCGGGGTGGTGACCCGGCTTCCTTCGTAGACGAACGCCCCCGCGGTGGCGTCACCCCCCAGGCGCATGTCCACCATCGCAGTGGTGTCCGCCCAGGACACGTTTGTGGCCGTTTGTGCAGAGACAGTCATCGATCCCCGATGGTACGACTGGTAACCATGTCAGTGCAGTCCTTTACACCGGCCGCGGGGAACCCGCGGTGGACCAAGTTGTACGACCCGATCGTCGCGCTGATGACGCGCGAGGAGCGCTGGCGTTCGGCGGCGGTACGGCAACTGGCGCTCGAACGCGGCGACGTCGTCGCCGATGTCGGCTGCGGGACAGGGTCTTTGGCGTTGATGATCAAGCGGCGTCACCCGGACGTACGGGTGGTCGGCGTGGATCCCGACCCGCAGGTGCTCGGCATCGCGCGGGCGAAGGTGCGCAAGGCGGGGGTGGACGTCGAGTTCGTGCAGGGCATGGGCGACAAGGCCGCCGAGCTCGTCGGGCCGGGTACCGCCGACAAGACGGTGTCGAGCCTGGTGCTGCACCAGTGCCCGGTGCCGATGAAGCAGGCGATCATCGCCAACATGTTCGCGGTGCTGCGACCCGGCGGTCGGCTCGTCATCGCGGACTTCGGCCTGCAGCGCGAGGCCCTGATGCGGCTGGGGTTCCGGATCGTCCAGTGGGCCGACGGCAAGGCCGACACGCAGCCCAACGCTGACGGGATCCTGCCGGAGCTGATCGAGCGGGCGGGTTTCGTCGACGTCACCGAGGCGCGGGTGATCCGGACGATGTCGGGGTCACTGTCGATCTACCGCGCAACGCGGCCCGGCTGAGAACAGCAGCCGATTCCGCGCCACGTCGACACGCACCTGCACGATCGGCACGTCGGTGGCCCAGGTGTCGTTGACCGCCGCCGCGAACGTCGCCGCCTTCGCGCGGGCGCCCGCGCAGTCGAACGGCTGGTCCGTGCGGTTCAGGTAGCCGACGGCGAGCACCGACTGCGGGCCCCATTGGGCTTCCATTTGGTTCTCCAGGCAGTTGGTCGGATCGGTGGTGCAGTACCGGGTGTAGGCGGCCAACATCTGCTCGCGGTCGTCGGGGCCGTACTCGCACATGCGGTCGGTGGGGTCGACGGCACACGCGGGGTGCTCACGGCCCGCGGTGTGGGCGCCGTTCTCGGTGCAGCCGTTGCGGTCGGCGTCCTGCGCGTACTGGCAGTGCACCGTCACCGACGCCGGGTCCATCAGCAGGTACACGCCGGCGGGCGTCCAGTTCGGGTCGGTGATGGTGCCCAGCACCGCGCAGTCTTTGGCGTTCGGCTTGGCGCACACGCCGTATAGCCGAACCGGAAGGCCCGACCGCAGCAGCGTGGCCGCACCGGTCACCACGGCGCAGCCGTCGTGGCGGCCGTCGGCGACGGGGCCGACGATCGCGCAGTCGACCGGTTGATTGAACTCGAACCGGTTGGCCTGCCTGACGAAATCGGTTGCGCCGGAGGAGGGTCCGCCCAGCGCGCCGTAGACGTCTTTGACGGCGCAGAAGCCCCACGGGTCGGCGCCGACGCAGTTCTCCAGCGCGCGCACGACGACGCCCGGTCCGCTGAACAGCGTGTTGAGGCGGGCGGCGGCGGAATCGTCGGCGTGCGCGCGGGGGGCTGGCATCGCCGCCAGCGCCACCGCGAGGACGGCGGCCGGCACCCGGTGTTTCATGACGCCGCGAACGTACCGCAGGGGGCCTATCATCCGCACATGACGGACGGCACGCGCGTCGAGCAGTCTCGGACCATTCCCGTTACGCCCGCGCAGGTGTTCCGCCGGCGGTACGGGCCGATCCCGCCGATCGTCGGGGTCAGCGGACGCGACGGCGCGAACTGGCAGGGAACCGTCGGCCAGACCCGGATCCTCGAGCTCGGTGTTTGTGGGGCTCGTGTGACCACGGATCGCGACGAGGGTCCCCAAATTCGAAGCCTCACCGGCAATGGCACGCAAATTTGAGCGCCCTCGCCGGTAAGCCACGGGCCGGTTACTCCTCGTCGAGGTAGGCGTCTGCCCAGGCGCCGATGATCCGGCCGGCGCGGTGAGCCTGGCCGCGGGCGGTGAGCAGGTGATCGGAGCCCTCGAGCGAGACGAAGCTGCGCGGATGGCGGGCCAGGCGGAATATCTCCGTCGCGTTGCCGATGCCGACCGTGTTGTCGGTGGGCGAATGCAGGATGAGCAGCGGCAGGCGCAGGCTCTTGATCTTGTCGTGCAGGTGGGCCTTTCGGACATCTTCGACGAATGCCCGCTTCAGGGTCAGCGTGCGGCCGCCGACCATCCACTCGGCGCTGCCCTCGGACAGGCAGCGATCAACCACCGCGTCGTAGTGCTTCTCGACGTGGCTGGGATCCACGGGCGCGGCCACGGTCACCACCGACCGCACGCCCGGCGCCTGCCGCGCCGCGGCCAGCACGGCCGCGCCGCCCCACGAGTGCCCGATCAGGATGTCGGCCGCGGTGCCCCGTTCGGCCATGAACTCGCATGCCTTGACGATGTCGTCGACCTTGACGGTGAACGACCCGTCGCCCCAGTCTCCTTCCGATGCACCGAGACCCAGCGCGTCGAAGCGCAGCATGCCGATGCCGTCGGCGGCCAGTTGCTTGCAGATCCGGGCCGCCGCCGGGCAGTCCTTGTGCAGCGTGAAGCCGTGCGCGAACACACCCCAGCCGCGCACCGGTCCTGTCGGCGCGTCGATGACGCCGGCCAGCGATGGACCGGTGGAGCTGGGGAACGTGACGCGTTCGGCCATGGTGGATATCTACCATGCGCGCAGCCGTAGATAATGGGCCGATGCCCACGAGGCTCAGAAGCGTCGGCGCCGCGCTGGGGGGGAGCCTTGGCCGTCGCCGTGTGCCTGGCGGGCACGGCCGCCGCCGACTACCAACCGCTGCCCGTCTACGTCCCGCACCCGTCGGAATGGCAGCCGGATTATTCGGTGTTCCCGTACAACATGTGGCAGGACCGGGTGACGCCGGAGCAGGTCACCGCCCAGCGTGAGGCGTGCCAGTGGTTCGACGCCCAGTACGCCCGGCTGATGGGTCAGGTGTTCGACTTCCAGCACTTCCTCGGCAGTCAGCGTGATGTGTATGAGGCACCCGGCGTCCAGGGCGCGGCCAACGTGGTGCAGGCCAACCTGGACCAGTCGGCCGCGTTCCTCGATCCGCGCGTGCACACGCTGTGGGTGGTCAACTACGACAAGAACGAATATTCGCCGCTGTACAACGGCGATTCGTTCTACCACCTCTGGTATCAGCTGACTCAGCTCAGCAAGAAGATGAAGGAGAAGTGGCCGTCCGGGGTGATCAACGCGCCCATCGCGACCGCCAACGTGTACGGCAACACGATCCGCGACTCGGGCGTCTGCAACGGCGCGTAACGCGTCTCAGTGATTGCGGACGCACTTGTAGGTCACCGGCACCTCGGCGCCGAGCTCGACGACCTCGAACTGGTCGACCCCGATCTTGCTGAAGGAGTCGGCCTTGATGCCGAGCTCGGACCACTTGGCGGTGCTGGTCTTGTCGTCGGCGAACGTCAAGGGGATCTCCCCGCCGTCCGACAGCAGCATGCCGTAGTTCTTCAGCGCTCGCAGGACCACCTTCTCCGACTCCGAGAAGGGCGACTCGTCGAAGTCGGCCTTCAGCCGGAACCGCACGCCGTACGGCGGGGCGTTCGGGTCGGTGCTGTCCGGACCGCCGGCGTGCGTCGCCGGGCGCACATAGACGCCCTTCTTCATCCGGCTGTTGGGGAGGATGAACCGCAGCGGGTGATTGACGGCGCCGGCGGCGACCTCGTCGGCCGTCGGCAGCAGCGCGGCGATCGGAAAGCCGGCGGCGTCGGCGCTGGTGCACTGGTCGCCGCGCAACGTCTCCGGGTACGCCTTGTTCAGGTCCCACACGAAAAAGCCTTCGGCGGCGATGGATTCGCCCTTTTTCGACCCCTGATAGACCTCGTAGAGCTTGTGTTCGTCGCGGTCCACGACCAGCAGGTGGCAGTCGCCCTGGCCGTCGGTGTTGCCGGACGGGTCGCACGTCAGGTTCGTGGACCCCTCGAAGTAGGCCCCGGCCGGGACGGGCATGCTGGCCGGCACGTGTTCGCAGTCGGGGCCGCCGCCGAAGCAGTAGTTCTCGCTGCCGACGACCTGTACGCGCGGCGTGGTCTTGTCGGCGTAGAAGATCGGGATCGAGAAGTCGACTTGGAACGCATTGCCGTTGCCCCACCCACCCATGCCGGCGAGCGCCTGGATGATCGCCGAGCTGCGCGGCGACACCGGCGACCCGCCGATGTGCCCGGTGAACGGCTGGGTGCGTTCGAACAGGGCGCCACCGCCCGTCGGACCCGCGCTGGATTTGGCGTTGGGGCTCGACGACGACTTGCCGCTGTTACCGCCGCCGCCGCACGCCGCGCACGCGAGCACGACGGCGCAGACCACGGCGAGGAATTTGCTGAGCGGCTTGGACATTTGCTGCCGGTCGGCTACCCGGCGGCGTTGGGGAGCAGCGCCGGACAGTTCCCCGCCGCGTCCGCGGCCAGTTCGAAGTGCCACAGCTCGTTAGCGTAGATCTGGCACAGCCCAAAACGCGACCCGTGAGCGATGAGCCACTGGTCGGCGCCTACCCCGCCGACGTCCACCGCCTCGCCGCTGACGTGCTTGGACATCGTCGGGGTCTGCACGTATTGCCGCGCGGCGGCCAGGCTGCCGTAGGTCTGCACGGCGTTGTCGAGCAAACGCTGCTGAAACGCCGGCGACCGCCAGCCGGACGTGATCGTCATGGTGATGCCGCTGACCGCGGCCTCGGTGGCGGCGCCCTGGACGGCGCTCAACAGCGCCGGGTCGAGGCGACCGACCGCCGGTTGCTGGACGTCGAACGGCGTCAGCGTCGTGCCGGGGGGCAAGGAGCCGTCGTCGGGATCGGCGAGCGCGAGAGGCGGACCCGCCAAGACGCCCATCGTCAGGGCGGCGGCCGTGACCCCGATGGCCGTCGCGACCAAACGCATTACCCCACCCCTCCCGGTTCGGTGTGCTCCCACCCTCAGCGTGCGGCAGCCGGGGTCGGTGAAGACACCGAAGTTGCCTTGATACCAGACGTCGTTCTTGCCGGCCAACACGAAGCCGCCTACGCCGTTGGCGACCAACCCGAGACGTTTGCCGAGGATTGTCGCATCTCGTCGCGCACAACTCGCCCCTCACCTGCGGCGTCGGCATCGCATGAAGGCTGTACGGGAAGCGTCGCCCTGGCTTAGGCTCCCAGGCAGGACTCAAGTCGGGGAGGGCAGTTCCCTATGCGCCAGCTAACCGCCGCGTTTGCCGTGGCCGCGATCGGACTCTTGGTCGCGGGCTGCGGCGGTCACAACGGGGGCGGCACCGCTTCGTCGTCGTCGGCTGCCACCTCCAGCCCGACGAATTCCGGCCCGACGAAGCCGCCCGTCGCCCAGTCCGCGCTTCCGGGTCTGCTGCTGCCCCCGCCGGAGATCGACGCCGCGATGGGGCTCACCGGGGTGAAGATCATGGACACCGCCGACGTGTTGACCGAAGACAAGTCGGCGAGCATGTTCTCCCCGGGCTACAAATTGCCCCCCGAATGTCTCTACGCCACCGCCGCCGGCCTGGTCCCCATCTATGCCGGCAGCGGCAACACCGCGGTGCATCGGGAGCGGGACGTCTTGGACCTGCCCCCGGAGGCGAACGAGTCGGACCCGCAAGTGAACCAGGTCGTTGTGCTGTTCCCCTCCGCCAAGGAGGCGAACGCCTTCTTCGACGCATCCTCGAAGGCGTGGCCCGCCTGCGCCAACCGGCAGGACACCGTGCCCGGCGACGCCAACAACTACGAGATCCACTGGTCGGTGGGTGCGGTGTCGACCGCCAACCGGACGTTGAGCACCGTCGTGGCCGTGAACGCAAGCAAGGGTGACGCCAAGTTCGTCGCGAGTTGTGAGCGGGCGCTGACGGTTCGCAACAACGTCGTGGTCGATATCGAGGCGTGCCGCAAGGACCCCGGCGGTCTGGGCGTCAAGATCGCCGGTGAGATCGCCGACAAGGTCGACAGGCAATAGCGCCCACCAGCGGATCCGTGAGCGTGCACACCGACGAAAGTAGCTACGCTTCACCGCAATTGGAATGCGACCTGATCATGAAGGGTGGCATCAGCAGCGGCATCGTCTACCCGCGGGCCGCCTGCCATTTGGCCAAGAAGTACACGTTCCGCCGGCTGGGTGGGGCGTCGGCCGGCGCGATCGCCGCCGCGGCCGCTGCCGCTGCCGAACATGGCCGCAACAGCGGCGGATTCGCCAAGCTCGAGACGCTGCCCACCGATCTCGGCGCACATCTCGCCGACCTGTTCCAGCCCTCGCCGGCGACCCGGCCCGCGTTCGCGGTGCTGAGCGCCTGGCTGGAGCCGGGCCGTACGAAGCCGCGAAAGGTGTTGCAGACGGCGGTGTCCGCAGTGCGCGCGGCGCCCGTGGCGGTCGCCCTCGCGAGCGTCGTCATGCTGATCCCGGCCGTCGGCGTCGTGATCGGGTACGGGGCGCCCGCGACGGCCCGTGGGTGGGCGGCCGTGGCCGTCGCCGCTCTGGGGTGGCTGCCGGTCGCCATGGCGATCCCGCTCGTCGTCGCCGTGACCGTCTTCGCGCTGCGAACGTTACGGGCGTTGCCGCGCAACGGTTTCGGGCTGTGCGACGGTCACACGCGCGATCCGGGCGTAGCTCATCCACCGTTGACCGACTGGTTGTCCGACGTGCTCGACGGGCTGGCAGGCCTGCCTGGACGCGTCCGGCCGCTGACCTTCGGCGACCTGTGGGGCGAGCGGGCGGTCGCCCTCGCCAAGGACCTCAAGGACGTCGCGAAGCCGTCGTTCGGGCAGCGGGTTGCCGCGCGCGAGGCCCGCGCCGTCGACCTGGAGGTCATGACCACAAACCTGACCTTCCGGCGCCCCTACCGGTTTCCGTTCAACAACCGCAACTTCTTCTTCTGCGAAAAGCGGCTGCGTGTCTACTTTCCGGACTACGTCGTGGACCATCTGGTCGACACGTCGCACGCGGTGGCGGATCGCGTCGATCGCGGTACGACGATTCGGATGCAATGCCCCTGCCACGGCGAGCAGGTCCGGTCCCTGCCCGATCCGTGGGACCTTCCCGTCGTCATGGCGGCCCGGCTGAGCCTGAGTTTCCCGACGCTCGTCAGCGCCGTGCCACTCTTCTGCGTCGACTGGGCCAGGGGACCGGGGAAGCGCACGCTGATCGAAACCTGGTTCTCCGACGGCGGGATCTCCAGCAATTTTCCGATGCACCTGTTCGATTCGCTGTGGCCGACGCGGCCGACGTTCGGCATCAACCTCACCCCGCAGCACCCCGACTACGAATCGCTGGTGTGGGTGCCCCGCCCCCAGGGCAGAGGCGGGATCCTGCCGCGCAGTTACGAGATCACCTCGGTGGTGGGCATGTACAAGGCGATCTTCGACACCATGCAGAACTGGGTCGACACCACCCAGATCACCATGCCCGGCTTCCGCGATCGGGTGGCCGCGGTGCTGCAGCGCCCCGGCGAGGGCGGGATGAATCTGAAGATGACGGCGGACACCGTCGAAGGCCTGGCCAACCGCGGCGTGGACGCCGCCGCGCTGTTCGACGACTTCGACTTCGGCCTGCACCGGTGGATTCGGTACCGCGTCGCGATGGGCGAACTCGACGAGACGCTGGGCGAACTGCGGCAGAGTTACCGCGACGGGACCAAGGACTTCCTCGAGAACTACGCGGCGACGGCCACGCGCTATCCGGTTGGTTCGCCCGAGGCGGTGCTGAAGGACCGTCGGGCGACGACCGGTCTCGTCGGCGTCGCGGACGAGTGGACCGACGCCGGTCACCCGTCGAACGCCGGTACGGTTCCACGGCCGAAGCCGTTGCTGCGGCTGACCCCGCGGCAATGACTCCAGGAGTAGCGTGCCGGCTGCCGGAGTCAGGCACGCGTGGGCGGTTGGTGTACTAGCGCCGGGTGTTGACGCGGGACCGTCTTTGCCGCAGAGCCGTCGATCGCCGAGCATCAACCACTGGAACTCAACAACGCCGAGGTGTCCGCTGTGTAAACGCTATGAATGTTGAAGGGCTGGACGCTTCGCCAGCCCGCGGCGACTCTCGAACGGAGAGTGGACGAGCTCGGCAACCGACGCCGGCAGAAAGCGACGGGCCGCCTTGGCATTGTCGCCCGAAGCTGTCGCGTGCGTCTTCGACCGCCGCCAGCTTCCGCCAATGTCCAGTGTTGTGTTTGCTTGTGGCTCAACAGTTTACGCAGCAAGCGATTCGGGACGTGGATGACCGGAGGCGCGAAGCTTGCCGCGGTGACGCCGCCGACGCTGCAACGCGGCGCAGCTCCGGGCACGCGCCACCCCGGCCGCGCGACGGTCGACCTACCCGCCGAAGAAGGTTTGCCGAAAGCTAGCCGGTACGCCGCGGGTTGCGTAGCATCGCACTCCGAGGGGTTCGGGCCTCTAACCGTTGATCGTGTGTTGCCGCCAGGCCGTGGGTAGGAGTGGGTTCTCGCCGGCGTGGAGCGGCGCCGAAGTAGTCATATTTTTTGGGAGGGCACCGTGGGGCGATTCGCCACACCCGAGGCCGCGGTGATGCTGAAGCTGGAATCCGACGAACATCCGATGCACATTGCCTCGCTGCAGGTGTTCAGACCGCCGGCTCACGCGGATGCTGACTTCGCTCAGCAAATCTATGAAGCGCTGCTGAAATGTACCGACGTCGCCACCGTTTTCCGGGGCCACCCGAAGGTCACCCGACGTGGTACCTCGCCCGTGCGTTGGGTGTACGACAAGCAAATCGACCTCGCGCAGCACCTCAAACTGGTGTCCCTACCGGCGCCGGGCGGGGACCGTGAATTCTTCGACGTGCTGTCGACGTTGCACAGCGGAATGCTGGACCGGACCCGGCCGCTGTGGGAGGCCTACGTCATCGGCGGCCTGCAGGGCGGCCGGTTCGCCGTCTATATCAAGAGTCACCATGCGCTGCTCGACGGCGTGTCAGGCATGCGGCTGCTGCACGGCGCGCTGAGCACCGACCCCGAGGACAGGAGCGTCCGGGCCAGTTGGACAAGGCAGGAGGGCGCCACCACCGACTCGGCGCCGCCGCCGCGGCGCAGGCGCACGAAGCGCGCGGCGATGGCCGATGCGGCCGTCGCGGCCCGTCAGTCAGCGTCGGTGATCCGGGCGGCGCTGCGCGAGCGGGAACTGTTCCCCGCGTTCCGGGCGCCCCGAACCATGTTCAACGCTCCCGGCGGCGGACCGCGCAGCGCGGCGGTGCGCGCGTGGCCCCTGCAGCGGCTCGACGACGTCGCGCGCGCGGCGAGCGTCAGCACGAACGACGTGGTGGTCGCAATGACGGCGGGTGCGTTGCGTTCGTATCTGATCGAGCGCGATGCGCTGCCGGACACGCCGCTGGCGGCGATGCTTCCGGTGAGCATCCGGGCCGTCGAGGACGCCAACGAGCGCAACATCTTCGGCAGCGCGGTGTGCAACCTGGGCACCCAGATCGACGACCCCGTCGAGCGGCTGAACGTGATCAGCGAATCGATGAGCTACAACAAACAATTCATCAGGTCGCTGCCCCGGCAAGTTGCCATTCACCTGGCCGGCGTGATCTGCATTCCAGTCGGCGGCGGTTCGGGTATCGGCGCCCGGATCCCACCGGTGTTCAACGTCGCGATCTCCCATGTGCCGGCGCCGCGGGAGGCGCTCTACCGCGGGGGCGCGCGTCTGGAGGCGACGTACGCGGTGCCGCCCACGCTCACCGGGCAGGCGCTGAACTTCGGCGTGGTCAGCGATGCCGACACCGTCGCGTTCTCGTTGGTCGCGTGCGCGGGAATCGTGCCCGGTGCCGAACAGCTACTCGATTACCTGGAAGTCTCGCTCAAGGACTTGGAACGCGCGGTCGGTCTGTGACGGATGACGACAATGCGGCCGTGGAGGTCAGCGGCATCGGCAAGTCGTTCGGTGATGTCGTCGCGTTGCGGGACATCAGTTTCCGCATCACCCGCGGCGAGGTGGTCGGACTACTCGGGCCGAACGGCGCCGGCAAGACCACGCTGATCGACATCCTGTCCACCCTCACCCGTCCCGACAGGGGAGAAGCGCGGGTGGCCGGGTTCGACGTCGAAGCGCAGCCGGATCAGGTGCGAGGTTCGATCATGCTCACCGGCCAGCACGTCGCCGTCGACACCATGCTCAGCGGCCGTCAGAACCTGGTGATGATCGGCCGCCTGCGGGGTCTGCGCAAATCGGCGGCGAGGGCCCGCGCGGCCGAGCTGATCGCGGAGTTCGACTTGGTCGACGCCGCGGACCGGAAGGTGTCCACCTACTCCGGCGGCATGCGGCGCCGCATCGACATTGCCTGTGGGCTCGTCGTGCAGCCGTCGATCGTGTTCCTCGACGAACCGACCACGGGGCTGGATCCCCGCAGCAGGCAAAGCGTGTGGAATCTGGTGCGGCGGTTCAAGTCTGAGGGAATCACCACGCTCCTGACCACTCAGTACCTGGAGGAGGCCGACGCGCTGAGTGACCGGATCGTGCTCATCGACCACGGTGCGGTGGTGGCCGAAGGCACTCCCAGTCAGCTCAAGCAGCGCACCGGCGACAGTTTCTGCGAGATCGTCCCGCGTGATCCAGCGGACGTCGCGGCGGCCGCCGCCGCACTCGAAACGCTGCTGCCGCAACATGATCGGCCGCTGCTGATGGCCGAGCAGGCGCGTGTCGTCATGCCGGCGCCCGACGGGGCGGCCACGCTGATGCGCGCGCTCAAACACCTCGCCGACGCCGACATCGAGGTGGCGGACGTGGTGTTGCGCCGTCCGTCGCTCGACGACGTGTTTCTGGCGCTGACCGGCGACCCCGCGTCGCGCCCGGTGGAAACCGCGGCCGACGTCAGCACGTGAGCCCCATCCCGGCGCAGGTGGCGCCGTCGTCCCTGCAGCAGTGGTGGGTGCTCACCATGCGGGTGATCGCGCCGACCGTGCGCAACGGCGAATTGCTGATCGCGCTTGCGTTGTCCGCGGTCTTCACCGTGAGCTTCTATCTGCCGCTGAGGCAGGTGATGGGCCATTTCGTTCCGGGCTCAGGCAGTTACGCCCAGTACCTGATGCCGCTGATCGCCATTCAGGCGGTGTTCTTTTCCGCGATGTCGGCGGCGATCCGTTCGGCCACCGACTCGGTGCAGGGCATCGAACGGCGGTTCCGGACGATGCCGATGTCACCCGTCATCCCGTTGGCGGCGCGGATGTCCGCCAACGGCTACCGTTGCGCGGTCGCGCTGGCGATCGCCGTGCTCTGCGGGCACGTGATCGGATTCCGCTTCTACGGCGGCGCGGTGCCGACCGCTGTTTTCTGCGGCCTGGTCCTGCTCATAGGGCTCAGTTTGTCGCTGGTGGGCGACCTGATCGGCATCGCCGTGGGTAATCCGGAGGCGACCCCCCACCTGCTTCTGCTGCCGCAGTTGATCCTCGGCTACCTCTCGGTGGGCATCGAACCGGCCGACCAGTTCCCCGGCTGGATCCGGCCGTTCGTGCGCTACCAGCCGCTTTCGGTGTTCGTCGAGGCATTGCGGGCGTTGGCCGGACACCGACACCAGGATCCGGCGTCAATCGTTACGACAGTGCTGCCGGCGCTGGCCTACGTCGTGGGATTGGCTGTGGCCGCGGCGCTCCTGTACCGCGTCGTCCTGTCGAGGATGCGCCGATGACCGGTCTCGCCATGCAGACGTGGATCCTGCTGCAGCGGTTACTGATGGGCTGGCGCAGCGACGTGCGCGTGGTCATCGAGGCGCTGTTACTGCCGGTGTTGTTCCTCCTGGCGGTGAACCTGGTTTTCGGACGTCCGGTCACCGCCGTCACGGGACATGACGCGTTGTACGGGACCGTTCCGATGACCGCGCTGGTCGGTGCGGTGTTCGGTTCCTCGGCCGCGGGCATCGCGCTGATGCGCGAGCGCGACGAGGGTCTGCTCACCCGGCTGTGGGTACTGCCGATTCATCGCGTCTCGGGCCTGCTGGCACGGTTCGCGGCGGAAACCATCCGCATCCAGCTCAGCACCATGGTGGTCCTCGTCACCGGCCTGCTGCTGGGTTTCCGTTTCAATCAAGGCATTACGGCGGCCGTGCTCTGGCTGTGCATACCCGTGTTGTTCGGGGTGGCGTTCTCGTTCCTCGTGACCACCGTCGCGGTGCGGCTGACCAACGTGGTCGTGGCGGAAGCGACGGGCCTGGGGGTCGCCCTGCTGGTTTTCTTCTCAACAGGTTTCGTGCCGCGCGGGCAGTATCCGTCCTGGTTGCAGCCGATCGTCCAGTACCAACCGATGAGCTGCGCGGTGGACGTGATGCGCAGCCTGTCCCTCGGCGGGCCGGCGGCAGCGCCGATGACGGGACTGCTGCTCTGGTGCGTCGGCGCTGTCGCGTTGTGTGCTCGCCCGATGGCCGTCGGTTACCGCAGGGCGAGCACCTGTTAGAACTGCCCGGCGAGTGTTGGGTTGAGGCACGTGAAATGCCGAATTGCGTGTATTAGTCCGGCATTCGCGCCGGCGATGCCCGTCGGCTCGACGTCGCCCAGCCCAGCAGACCCAAGGCGACGACTCCGCAGCCGATGTAGAGCCAGCCCAACGTGTCCTGGGAGTTCTCGGGCAGCGCGCCCACCAGCGCCATGCCCGCGCTGACGATGAGATACGAACCGGCCGTTGCTATTCCGCCGACCAGCCCGAGGTTTCGGGTGAACAGCCCCAGCGCCAAGGCGTACATCTGCGGGCACAGCACGCCGCATCCGGCCAGCGCCAGCGCCGCACCGAGGGTGAGCGTCCACGCGTTGGTCCCGATCAGCGCGCCCGTCAACACCAACACCGCCGCGCCCGCGAAGAACACGCCGAGCGCGGTGTACGCCAGCCGGCGCGTGGTGGTCCGCAACGCGAAGTAGCTGCACGCCAGTTCACCCAGCAGGTTCGCGGCGCCCACCGCGAGCGCCACTGCGCCGTACGCCGCGGGCTTGAAGCCGAGTCGATCCTGGTACAGGAAAGGCCCTGCGACGGCGAAGGATAACTGCGCGGCGGCCAGCACCCCGAAGATCGCCACGAAGCACAGGAACACGCGGTTGCGCAGCGTTTCGACGATCGTCCGCCACGTCGATCCCAGGGCGACGGGTGTGCGGTCGTGCACCGCCAGCGTCTCGGGCATTGCGAACGCGACCAGCGCCCCCACCGCCGCGGTGATCGCCGCGATGAAGACGAAAACCACTCGCCACGAGACGTATTGGACGAGGACACCGCCCAGTGCGGGCGCGAGGACGGGCGCCAGCCCCCACGCCGCTCCGAGCAGGCCCGACACGGATGTCAACTTGGCGTCGCGGAAACAGTCCGCGGCGACGGCGTAACTGAGCACCATGCATGCGCAGGCCGCCAGCCCTTGCAGAAACCGCGCGACCAGCAGAAATGGGACGTTGGTGGCGACCGCGCACAGCAGGCTGGTGGCGATCACGACACCCAGGCAGCTCAGCAGTATTCGCTTGCGGCCCCACGCGTCGGCGAGAACGCCGACCGGGATGAAGCCGATGCTCAGGCCGAGCATGTAGGCGGTCACGGTGTTCTGCATGGCCGTCGACGTGGACTGCAAATCGACGACCATCCGCGGCAGCGCCGGGGTGTAGACGTCGAGCGGTATCTGACTGAGCGGGACGACGCACAGCAGGATCGCGACGATGAAACGCGGCGGGGCCTTCGTCATCGGACCGCCGCCACGTCGACCATGATAGGCAGGGCGCGGCCCGCGAGGGCCGCATTTCGCGGTTAGCTTGCGCCCGCGGCGATCACCTGGTCCACCTCGAGGGCCCGGCTGGCCATCTCGGCGTGTGCCTTGTCCAGCGCTTCGGCCTGATCTTCGTCGGCCTTCATCAGCGACTCGATGTCGAAGCCGGACATGTCGAGGACACCCATGTCGCGGAAGGCCTTCTGCACCTTGTCGCCCCACAGCCCGATGTCCTTGACGATCGGCACGATGCGGCTGAATAGGTGCGAGCGGAACTGGATCATGATCGGCGACGTGTCGACCCACTCGGCACACGCTTGGACGTCAAGGCCGAGTGTCTCGAACACCTCCTCGCCGCGGAACCGGTCGCGCATCAGATAGCAGGCATCGACGACGAACTCTTCGCGCTCGTCGCGCTCGGCATCGGTCAGCGCTCCGTAGTAGTCCTTCAGCGAGATTCGGCCGAAGGCGACGTGGCGGGCCTCGTCCTGCATGACGTAGGCCAGCACCTGCTTGGCCAGAGAGCCCGGTGCCGCCAGGTCGCGCTGCACCCCGAAGGCGGCGAGCGCGAGTCCCTCGATCAGGACCTGCATACCGAGGTAGGGCATGTCCCAGCGCGAGTCGTGGAGGGTGTCGTCCAGCAGCGCGGTCAGGTGCTTGTTGATCGGGTAGACCAGGCCGACCTTCTCCTGCAGGAATCGCGAGAACGTCTCGACGTGCCGGGCCTCGTCCATGGTCTGGGTGGCCGCGTAGAACTTCGCGTCCAGGTCCGGGACGACCTCGACGATCTTGGCCGCGCACACCATCGCCCCCTGCTCGCCGTGCAGGAACTGCGAAAACTGCCAGGCCTGGCTGTGCTGGCGCATCTGGGCGCGCAGCGATTCGTCGGCGGCCTCCCACATCGGGCTGCCGAATAGCGGATGGAACTCGTCGGGCAGCCCGACGGGGTTCATCGGGTCGACGTCCTGCGCCCAGTCGATGCGCGACTGGGCGTCCCATTGCTTGTCCTTGCCTTTTTGGTACAGGGAGAGGAGCCGCGCGCGGCCCTCGTCGTACTCCCAGGTGAAACGCGCGTCGCCGGCGCTGGGGACGTCGCGGAACAACGGCTCGGGCACGTCGGTGTACATGTCCCGTGTGGTCATGAGCTGCCACCTCTCCGCCCCGTGTGACCAGTGGTCATATGACGTGTATCACAGTGCGCCGCGTTCGACGGTACTGTCAAGCCTTGGCGGGTGGCTGTTGAAGCGCTGCGCCGGCGCAGAGGGAGGTTCTACGATGACGCGGTTTCTTCGCCGTCCGGCCGCCCGCGTCGCGGTCGCGTTAGCGGGATTCGCGGCTGCGGCTGTTGCGCCGCCGGGAGTCAGCTCGGCGCAATGCGACCCGAACTGGTCGCACATCGTGGCGACCAATGAGTGCATACCGCCGCCGCCGGCGCCCGCATGGTGGCAGCGCCCGCCGACATATGCGCCGATGAACGCACCGCTGTGGGCGCCGCCGCCCCCGCCGCGGCCGTCGTGGGCGCCGCCGACGGCCGTTCCGCTGTGGGATTACGGCCGTCAGCAGTGGGTCTGGACGCCGACCTGACGGTGCCGCGGGTATCCGGCGTCAGGTCCGTTTGTAGGTTTCGATCTGCCCGAAGATCTGGGAGAACTCGAACGGAGTTTGGACTATCCCGCTGCCGTTGTTGGCATCTGGTACGCCCAACGTGCCCGATTGGTCGCGCGGCAGCTCCCACATCGACAGGGAGCCCATGCCGTTCTGCTGGGCGAAGGTGGTCAGCTGTTGGGCGTTGGCGAGGGTGAATATCTCGCTCGGGTCGTCGTTGATTCCGATCAGTGGCGTCACCCCGAGCATCGACCAGGCTTGCTGGCTGGTGACCGGGTAGAGCGTCATCAACTGGCTATGGGTGGCCGTTGCCGCGTCGATCGCGTACTGGCCCATGCCCGGGTTTCCGGGCTGGTCGAAGGCGGAGCCGTAGTCCATGGCCATGACGTTGACCTTGGAGACGCTGACGCCGTTTGTCGCGGCAACCTGCAGCACGTTCAGGCCGCCGGTCTGCCCCTCGACCAGGCCGGTCGGTAGCACCGGAAGCGTGTAGGAGACGGTGACGGGCGTACCGGCCGCCGCCGCCTGCTGCTGCACCAGCTGGATCGCCTGCGCCTGAATCGTCAGCGCTTGTTGGTTGCTGAGCAAGGCACCTTCGACGTCGAAGTCGAGGTTGTAGATCTTGTACGTGTTGACGACGTTCATGTACTGCTGCGCCAGGTTTGCGGCCGTCTGACCAGGCACCGCCGACAGATCCGTGCCGGCTTCGCCGCCGAACGAGATGGTCCCGTTGATGCCCGCGGTGTGCATGTTGGCGATCTGTTGGTTGATGTACCAGCTGTCGGTGCCGCCGGTGACGTCATAGGCCTGGTAACCGCCCCACGCCGCAAGGCCATTGGGGTCCGCGGTGATGAAGGCGAGCGTGGCGTTGTGGACTCCCGCCTGGGCCGCGGCGGCAAAGTCGTAGCCGGCCGACGAAGGCCAGAGGGTGATGTCCACATACGGCGAGTAGATGCCCCCGCCGGTGCCGGTTCCACCGTCGGCGCCACGGGCGCCCACCGCACCGTCGGTGCCCGCATGGCCGAAAAAGGCCGAACCCTGACCACCGGTCCCGGCCGCGCCGCCGTCGCCGCCGAAGCCTCCCGTGGCGGCGTTGCCGCCGCGACCGCCGTTACCGCCGTCGCCCCCGTTACCGGACAACAGCCCGCCATGACCGCCGTCGCCGCCGGCGCCGCCGGTGCCACCGCTGGCCGCCAGGGCGTTCGAGCCCGCGACGCCGGCCGTGCCAGTCCCACCGGTGCCGCCCTTACCGCCGTTGCCGAACAGCCCGGCGTCACCGCCCCTGCCGCCCGCCTGCCCGATTCCGCCGTCGGCGCCGTTGCCGCCGTTGCCCCAGAGGATTCCGCCGGCCCCACCGTTCTCGCCGGTGCCCGCGGCGCCGTTCGCGCCGTTGCCGATGAGTGGGCGGTTCAAGAGCGCCTTGAAGGGCGCGTTGATCATGGCCAAGGCGCCGTCTTGCAGCGTGCGCAATTGCGAGGCATTCGCCGCCTCAACGGCGGAGTACGAATTTGCCGCGCTGCTCAATGCCCGGGCAAACTCCTCCTGAAAAGTCGTTGCCTCGGTGCTGAGCGACTGAAACTCGCGAGCGTGGCCGGAAAACAGTGACGCGATCACCGACGACACCTCGTCGGCGGCGGCGGGTAGCAACGCGCCGGTGCGCCCCACCGCGAGCGCATTCGCCTCGCCCAGCTGTGAACTCAGGCGGGCCAACTCTGACGCCGCCGTGGTCATCGTTTCCGGTGCTGCGATCACTAGCGTCATTGACACCCCTGCGTGTGTGGGTTTCAGTTGCGGAAAAATCTAACGGGCACTATGCGCGTCGAGGCGGTTGTGATCAATAGTTCTCCCGCGCGTCGCCGAAACTTTGGCGGCGCGGGGGTGGGCTGGTAGCGGTTGGGCAAACTCAGCGATCGGGCAACGCCGGGGCGATTTTTCTTTGCGATGCAATACCTTTGGGCCTTGGACAGTGGCCTCGGGCGTGCCGTCGGGGGAGTGTTGGCCCTTAGCTGCGCCCACTAATGGGCAATGGTTTGGCTGCATAATCTGAATTGCCGGATCGCCGGTTTGTCCGAGACCGCGCTATGTGCTTGCTCGCTCGATCCTGCGCCTCAAGTCGTCTAGTTCGTCGAGCACAAGGCTCGCTCCCCATCCGCTTGGCAAGCGACAGTGGTGACCGGCCAGTGTGGCCTGGAATTTGGCCCAACGGGCCCGGCGGGACTCACGCCGCGGCGCTGCGTCGGCCTCACGAGCCCCAGGCGTTACGAGAAAGCCGGCGCCCAGTGCGGTGCCCAACCCATCTGTCAGACACGGCCTAGTCGACGCGAGCGCCGGCGCCGCCGGGGCCACCGAATCCGCCGAGGCCGCCGAGGCCGCCGAGGCCGCCGATGGGACTGCCGCCGGAGGTGCCGGTCGTACCGGCGGAGCCGGGATCGCCGGGCTGGTCAAACGAGTTAGGCCCGCCCTGGCCGCCTTTGCCGCCGTTGGCACCGTCGCCGCCGTGGCCGCCGGTGCCGCCGACACCGATGCCGCCTGCGCCGCCGCTACCGCCGTAGCCGCCTAAGCCTCCGGCGCCGCCCGGGGCCAGTACGCCTTGGCCGCCGAGGCCGCCTACGCCGGCCGTGCCGCCCGCGCCGCCGTTGCCGCCGGTGGCCCCGGGACCGGAAGCTGCGCCGCCGGATCCGCCTTGGCCGCCCGATCCACCCGGGCCGCCCGGGAATCCGACGCCGACGGGGCCTGTGCCGCCAGCGCCGCCGGTTCCGCCCACGCCACCGGCTCCGCCGAGGTCCGTGGCGAGGCCGCCGGTGCTGGCGCCGCCGATGCCGCCGGCGCCGCCGTTGCCGCCGGCTAAGCCGAAGAGGCCGAGCCCGTTGAAGCCCGCCTCGCCGCCGCTGCCGCCCTTCCCGCCGGCACCGCCGGTCTCGGCGAGGTCGCCGGCACCGCTGGCGCCGCCGTTGCCGCCGTTGCCGCCATTGCCACCGATGCCGCCGCCGACGCCGAAGACGCTCTCGCCGTTGCCGCCGTTGCCGCCGTTGCCGCCGGCGCCGCCGGTGCCGCCGACCGAACTTAACGAGGTGCCGCCGGTGCCGGCCTTGCCGGCGGCACCACCGTTGCCGCCGTTGCCGCCGTCGGCACTGAGGCCACCAGATCCTCTGCCGTTGCCGCCGTTCCCACCGGCGCCACCAGCGCCGCTGGAGCCGTCGGTGCCGCCCGCGGTCGCGTTGCCGCCGTTGCCGCCCGTGCCGCCGGCCCCGCCGTTGCCGCCGTGGTTAGCACCCCAGAAGTCGCCCTCGCCGCCAGGACCACCGCCGCCCCCGGCGCCGCCGGTGCCGCCGTTGCCAGCGATGCCACTGCCGCCGTCGCCGCCGTTGCCGCCGTTACCGCCGGCGCCACCCGTGTGGCCGGGTTTGCCGATGTTGCCCATGTTGCCCGGAGCTCCGGCACCGCCATTGCCGCCGGCGCCGCCGTGCCCGCTGTTGCCGCTGGCCGTGGCGCCGGTGCCGGCCGTGCCGGCGGCGCCCCCGTTGCCGCCGTTGCCGCCGCTGCCACCACCAGTGCCGGTGTCGCCCTTACCTCCGGCGCCGGCACCGCCAGCACCGCCGTTGCCGGCGTTGCCGCCGGTTCCCGTGCTCCCGGCGCCGCCGCTGCCGCCGCGCCCGCCGTCACCGCCGTTGGCGCCGCTGTCCGTGGCGCCCGCGGCCCCCGCGCCACCGGCACCGCCGTTGCCGCCCTTGCCGCCGGGACCGGCGCCCGCGGCGCCGCCATCCCCGCCGGCGCCACCCGACCCGCCGCCGGCCGAGCTGGTACCGCCGCCTCCGCCCGCGCCACCCGTGCCGCCGGCTCCGGCGGCGTTCGTGTGGGTGGCGCCCGTGCCGGCGCCGCCGGCGCCACCCGTGCCGCCGGCTCCACCCGCTACGGGGCTGCTGCCACTCGCGTGGCCGCCGTCGCTGCCGGCGCCACCTGTGCCGCCGGCTCCGCCGTGCGCGGAGTTGCCGCCGCTGGCAGCGCCACCTGCGCCACCGGCGCCTCCTGCGCCACCGAACAAGGAGTTCGTGGCAGCGCCTCCGGCGCCTCCGGCTCCGCCGGCTCCGCCATCATTCCCGCCGCCGACGGTGCCCGAAGCGGCACCACCCGCGCCGCCGGCGCCGCCGGTGCCGCCGCCGACGCCGTGCGCCATCACGCCGCCAATCCCGCCTTGGCCGCCGTTGCCGCCGGTGTTCGCGGCGATGCCACCGGTGGCGGCGCCGCCGGCACCCCCCGCGCCCCCGCTTGGGCCGAAGACGCCGTTCGCCGTCAGGCCACCGTTGCCGCCCGCGCCGCCGTTGCCGCCGGTTTCGGAGTAATCGCCGGTGCCTGCGGCGCCGCCGTTGCCGCCCGCCCCGCCTTTACCGCCGCTGACGGAGCCGACGCCCCCGCCACCGTTGCCGCCGGCGCCGCCGTTGCCGCCGCCACCACCGCTGCTCGTGATATGGGTACCGGTGCCGGCCTTGCCGGCACTGCCACCGTTGCCGCCGGCACCTCCGTCGCCAGCTGCGGCTGCGGTGGCGGCTCCGGCTGCGTTGGAGGTTGCGCCGCCGCCGTTGCCGCCGGCGCCGCCGTTGCCGCCGGCGCCACTGGCACCGCCGCTGCCGCTGATGCTGCTCCCGCCGCCGTTGCCGCCGGCACCGCCGTCGCCGCCGTTGCCGCCGCTGGTGGCGGTGCCGCCGTTGCCGCCGCCACCGCCGTTGCCGCCGGCCCCACCGCCGCCGCCCTGGCCGCTGGTGCTGCTCCCACCGTCGCCGCCGACACCGCCGGCGCCACCGGTGCCGGCGGGAGCGGACGCGCCACCGTTGCCGGCGCCTCCGCCGCCCCCATTGCCGCCGTGCCCACCGACACCGCCGGTACCCGTGTTGCTCGTGCCCCCATTGCCGCCGGTGCCCCCATCGCCGCCGTGACCGGCAGGGCCCACGATCGCGCCCGTGGCCGGAGCGCCTGCGGCGCCGCCGTTGCCACCCACACCACCGGCACCGCCGCCGTTGCCGGCATCGGCCCCGCCCGCACCGCCGCTGCCACCGTGGCCGCCGTTGCCCGCGGCGCTGAAAAGCCCGCCCGCGTCGCCGGCGGGGCTGCGGCTGCCGGCACCGCCCTGCCCGCCGTCGCCGCCACGACCACCGGCTTGCCCGGGCGCGCCGGCCGCACCAGCTCCGCCCCCACCGCCGTTCCCACCGTGGCCCAGGATGCCCCCGGCGCCCCCAGACCCGCCGTTACCACCGGCCACACCCGCGGTAGTGCCGGCCCCGCCGTCGCCACCGTTACCGCCCGAGCCGAATATTCCGGCCGCCCCACCCGCCCCACCGGACTTGCCGGCGGCACCCGACCCACCGTTGCCGCCGTTGCCGGCCAAAATCCCGCCGTCCGCGCCCGCCTGGCCGGTCCCCGCCGCCCCATCAGCCCCGTTCCCGATCATCGGACGGTCGAACAGCGCCTCGGTGGGCGCATTGATCAGCTTCAGCGCGCTGTTCTCCAGGGTCTGCAGCAGCGACGTATTGGCGGCCTCGCCGGCCGTGTAGGTAGCTGCTCCAGCGCCCAACGCCTGTACAAACCCGTGATGAAATGTCGCTGTTTTCGCGCTCATCGCCTGAAACTGCGCGCCGTAGCTGCCGAACACCCGCGCCAGAGCCGTGGACACCTCATCACCGGCGGCCGCCAAAATGCTCGTCGTCGAAGGTGCTGCCGCCGCGTTGGCGTGTCTGATCGCCTCGCCGATGCCGCTCAAATCCGCCGACGCTACGGCTAATGCATCAGGCGTGGCCATCACAAAAGACATCACCAACCCCAATCCTGTCGAGCGACACGAACAGCCAGGAACTGGCAGCCAGCCTGCACGAATCGGACTGGATTTGTCCGTTGAATTGCAGTAATCGACCGAAGGGAATCGAGCTTCGCTACGTGCTCACCTGGCCCCGCGGGGGCGGCGAGGGAATCGCTAAACCACATCGCGACCAGTCGCTAAAGACCGCTTGACTTCAGTGGATACTTCGTTCGCGCAGCCTTGAGCCGTCGGCGGCGGTGCGAGCCGCCCTCCACGTGGTGTGGGCGGGTACCCGCCGTGGCCACCAAAACCAGCGACCCAGCAGCGTTGCGATGGCGGGCGTCATGAAGGTCCGGACGATGAGGATGTCGGATAGCAGCCCGATCATGATCGTGGTGCCGATTTGCCCGATGACACGAAGATCGCTGCTCAACATCGAGCCCATGGTGATGGCAAACACGAGGCCGGCGGTGGTGACGACGCGGCCTGTGCTGGCCATGGATCGGATGATGCCCGTTTTGGCGCCCGCCCCGATTTCTTCCTGGAATCGGGCGACCAATAGCAGGTTGTAATCCGATCCGACGGCCAGCATGACGATGATGGCCATCGCGAGCACAAACCAGTTGAGCGGCATATGAAGGATGTGCTGCCAGATCAGGACGGAAAGCCCGCACGACGAGCCCAACGAAAGGGTGACCGTCCCGACGATGACCACGGAGGCGACCACACTTCTGGTGATCGCCAGCATGATTATGAAGATCAAACAGAGCGACGCGACGACGACAATCAGAAGGTCGTAAGTGGCGCCGTCGTGAATGTCTTTGTACGTGGACGCGGTGCCGGCCAGATAGAAATTCGCGGCGGCCAGGGGCGTTCCCTTTACGGCCTCGGTGGCGGCTTGCAGGATCGGGTCGATGTGGGAGATGCCTTCGGCAGTCGCGGGGTCGCCCTTGTGGGTGATGACGAGCCGCGCTGCGCTTCCATCGGGCGACAGGAAAAGTTTCAGACCCCGCTGGAAGTCGGGATTCTCGAAGGCTTCCGGCGGAAGGTAGAACGAATCGTCATTCTTGGCTCCGTCGAACGCCTGCCCCATGACGGTTCCGTTGCGCGCCATGTCCTCCATTTGTGTGACCATCCCCGCAAAGGAGCTTGTGAGCGTTTGGGCAAGTCCCTTAACGATCTGCATCGTCGCGATCATCGGCGGCGCCTGGGCGAGGATTTGCGGCTGGAGGGTGTCGAAACGGTCAAGGCTGAGGGCGAAGTTCCCGAGATCCTCGGTGAGCTTGTCAACGCCATCCACCGCGTCGAATAGGGACCGCAGCGACGAGCAGACCGGAATATTCGGGCAGTGGGGCTCCCAGTAGAAGTAGCTACGCATAGGTCGCCAGAAGTCGTCGAAATCGGCGAGTTGGTTTCGCAATTCGTTAGCGGTGGCGTGCATCTGCTTGCTGCGAACGTTCATGTCGTGACTGGCATCTGCGACCTGTCGCTGCAGGGTTTCCGTACGCTGGGTGATCTCGATCATCCGTTGCAGTGCATCGGTCATCTTGGCCATGTCGGCCACGCGGTCCTTCATATCCCGCAAGTTCTCGAGCGTCATGGCGCTTTGCATGCTGATCTGAAACGGAATCGACGCGTGGTCGATCGGACCCCCCAACGGCCTGGTGATGCTTTGCACCCGCGCGACGCCGGGAAGGTGGAAGACGCCTCTGGCGATCTTGTCCAGAATGAGCATGTCGGTGGGGTTACGCAGGTCGTGATCGGCTTCGATCATCAGCACTTCTGGTTCCATGCGGGCTTGCGGAAAGTGATGGTCTGAAGCGCGATAGCCAATGCTGGACGGCGCCGTGTCGGGGATGTAGTAACGATCGTTGTAGTTCGTCTGATACTTCGGCAAGGCGAGCAGTCCGATCGTCAATATCAGCACCGTCACGACCAGCACTGGCCCGGGCCACCGGACCACGACGGTGCCGACGCGGCGCCACCAGTGGGTCCTCGTCGTTCGCTTTGGATCAAATGCCCCGAATCGGCTGGCCAGGTAGACGACGGCGGGAGCGAGGGTAAGCGAGGCCAAGACCACCAGCAATAAGCCGATCGAGCATGGCCAGCCCAGGCTTTGAAAATACGGAAGCCTGGCAAAACTCAGACAGAACAACGCCCCCGCGACGGTCAGGCCCGATCCCAGGACCACGTGCGCCGTTCCGTGAAACATGCTGTAGTAGGCCGGTTGTTGGTCTTGACCCGCTGCGCGGGCCTCCTGATAACGACCGATAAAGAAAATGATGTAGTCCGTCGCTGCAGCAATCGTCATGGGTACCAGCAGACTGACGGCGAAGGTGGAAAGGCCAAAGAGATTGTTCATGGCAAGGATCGCGATGACGCCGCTGACGGCGAACAGTTCGATCCCAACCGTGAGCAGTATCAAAAGGACGGTCGAAAGTGAGCGGTAGGCCAGCAGCAGCATGATCGCGATCACCGCGATGGTGACGACGGTGATCTTTTGCAGGCTGCGGTCGCCGTATTCGTCTAGATCGACGGAGAGCGGTCCCGGACCCGTCACGTAGGCCTTGATCCCCGGCGGCGGCGGCACGCTGTCCACGATCCGTCGCACGGCGGCGATGGACTCCCTGGCCCGCGAACCACCCAGATCACCAACGAGATTCAGCTGCACATATGCGGCTTTGCCGTCGACGCTCTGCGAGCCTGCTGCCGTCAGCCGATCCCCCCAGAAGTTGTCGACATGTTCGATGTGCGCCCTGTCGGCCGACAGCCTTTCGATGAGTTTGTCGTAGAACCGGTGTGCATCCTCGCCAAGCTTGTCCCGGCCCTCTAGCAGAATCATTGCGGTGGTGTCGGAATTGAACTGGTGAAAGTCTTTGCCGATGCGTTTCATCGCGATCATCGAAGGAGCATCGTTGGGGCTCAACGACACCGACTCAGCTTTGGCGACCTCTTGCAACTGCGGCGCCACGATATTGCCGACAATGGTCAGTGCCACCCAGAACAGAATCACCGGCAATGACAACAACCGGATGCTCCGGGCGACCATATACAACCGATCGGTTGCGTGTGGGGTGGTCAAGCGGATTTCACCAAGCAACTGGTTTGAGCATGATGCGCTTCGGTCATCCGCTCTTCGCGGACCATGCCATTGACAGTGATGCGACAACCCAGGGTGTCACTGTCGCCCTGCGCAACCACGTTTGCTACTACCGCAGTCAGGGTGGTCACGATCGGGAGCGACCAAGGCAGCGTCGCGTCATCAACCTCATGCGGTTGCCCACTGGCGTCGAGGTAGTTGATGGTGGCGGTCATCCCCGCCGGACCCATGACCTCGTAGAGAACGTGCTTGGAGCTGAACTCGATGATCGCGTCGGCGTTGCCGGCATCTGGAACACGTTGATGTGAGCCGAAAACCCGATGCAGCCGCACGACGGTGACGGTCCCGACGACGGCAACCAGGACCACGACGATCGGTATCCAGACGCGTCTGAGAACGCTAATCATTGAACGCCCCAATCATCGATGTCCGAGTGCCAACGCGATGCGTTGCGCAGAACCTATCGCGATTTCAGCCGCCGCTTGATGCCACTAAGAAAATTCGTCTGGCTTTGCTGCGTGGCTGTGGCTAGGCCGGCGTTCCCGGCGCATCCCGGCACGTGCGCCGATTGGGTGCCGTACCGATGGCCTTACCGCAAGGGCTCCGGCTTGGTGTGATGACCGCGGCGAAAAGTCCTCCATGATGGATCAGCGCGTTGTCTAATGGACCGGTGTTGAAGATGTCGAGGCTGAACATCGAGGCGCGAGCACAGCAGGATCGCCGACTGGCCGTCATGCGCCACTACGCCGATCGCAATCAGCTGCCGTTCTTCAGGAGCATGGAGTCGGCGCCGGGGCCGACGTCGGTGATTGACGGACAACCGCGGATCATGCTCGGGTCGAACAACTCTCTGGGTTTGGGCGGCGATGCCCGCATAATCGAGGCTGCCAACCGGGCGACCGATTTGTACGGGCCTTCGTGCGGGAGCGCCCCTCCGTTCTGCGGCACCTTGAAGGTGAAGACCGACCTGGAGGAAGCGTTCGCCGACTGGTACGGGACCGAGGCGGCGCTGGTCTACAACAGCGGCTTCCTGGCCAGCGTCGGCATCGTCACGACCCTCCTGGGCGCCACCGACCTCGCGTTCCCCGACAGCGAAGTGCACGCGTCGATCGAAGCCGGTATCCGACTGTCAGGTGCTAGTTCGCGGTTCTTCACGCACAACGACTTGCAGTCGCTAGAACGCAACCTGATTCGTACCGCCGGCCGCGGCGGCACCAAGTTGATCGCGATCGACGGTCTGTACTCGATGCAGGGCGATGTAGCGCCGATGGTGGGGATCACGGAGCTGGCCAACAAATACAACGTCGGCATTCTGGTTGACGAGGCGCACAGCGTCGGCATCTTCGGGTCGCAACGAACTGGCATCGCAGAGGAGTTCGGGTGCGCTCGGGACGTCGATGTGGTGATGGGCGCCATGTCGAAAGCGCTCGCATCCACCGGCGGTTATGTCGTTGGCTCGCAAGACCTGATTGATCTGCTCAAATGCCACTCGCATTCGCACATTTTCACCGCTACGGCGGCGCCGGCGGCGATGGCAGCGACCCTCGCCGCGATTGGCATCATCCGAAGCGAGGAAGGAGCGCAACGCGCCGCCGCGGTCCTGGCCAATGCGCGCGCGCTGCGCGACGGCTTGGCGGCTCACGGACTAGACGTGCAAGGCGAGATCGTGCGGGCCGACGGCTCACGCGCCGTGGCACCGCACGTCTCGGTATGGATCGGGCTTGATCACCACGCGATCGCGGCATGGAATTACGCGTTCGATGACGGCGTCTTTTGCGCGCTCGCTCTGGCCCCCGCGGTCGGCGAGAACGAGGCCATGATGCGATGCAGTGTCTCGGCTACCCACTCACCCGCGCAAATCGCGCGCGCGGCGGACGTCATCGCCTCAGCTGTGCGCCGCGCTCGAGACGAACGAATAACAAGCGAGGAACGCTGAAAGTGCAGCGCACTCAAGCGAACATCAGTTGATCGAATGTATTGCCGCTCGACGCTCTCTGGATGGCTGCGCAAGATAGGGACACTGCCAGGACATGAGTAGGTTCACAGACAGCATCGCCGTGACGGCCGCGAATTCCTCTTTGGGTCTGCACTTCGGCACTGTGGGCGCGTTGCGCTTCGTGAGCTGGCGCGACATTCATACGACGGCGGCCAGGGTAGCCGGCCGACTGGCCGTTGAGGGAGTTGTGCGCGGCGACAGGGTAGGCGTGCTGGCCTCCCACGCCGAGGACGTCGCGCCCGTCATGCAGGGCATCTGGCGGGTGGGCGCGGCAATGACGATGCTCCAACAGCCAACCCCGCAAACGGATCTCGCCGAGTGGCACACGGGCACGTTGCGAGTGCTAACGATGCTCGGTGCCCGCTGCGTCGTGATAGGGCAGCCGTTCTTCGGCGTCGCCGACGCGCTGCGGGCGTCCGGTTATCGGGTGATCGAGATCCCCCAGGCGTGGCCGGACCTCGACTCGGTTACGGTACCGACGGATGAGGACGACGTCGCCCTCAATCAACTCACATCCGGCTCGACAGGTGACCCCAAGGCCGTGGCGATCACCCACCGCAACCTGTTCGCCGACGTGGTGGCGATGCTGGCGGAGGTGGCGCTCGACCCCGACGAAGACGTCACGATGAGCTGGCTCCCTCTTTCACACGACATGGGTCTTATCGCTTATCTCGTCTCGCCGATGTTAGCCGGCAACGACGCGGTGTATGTTCCTCCAACAGAATTCGTTAAATCACCGCTGAATTGGATCCAGATTCTTAGCGAGCAGCGGGCCACCGTGACCGCGGCGCCCAACTTTGCTTACTCAATCGTCAGTCGCAGGCTCAAGGCTGTCGATGACGGCGCCTACGACCTCAGTGCCCTGCGATGCGTCGTGTCCGGCGCCGAGCCCATCGATCCGGCCACTATGCAAGAGTTTGCGCGGGAAGCTTCCCGTTTCGGTATGCGGGATTCGGCGGTTGGGGCGGCCTACGGCCTCGCCGAGGCGACCGTGGCGGTGTCGTTCTCGCGCGTGGACCAACCGCTGACGTTCGAGATGGTGTGCGCTGACGAGCTTGAAAGGCGTTGCCGCGCGGTACCAGTAGAAGACGACGAGGCGCCCAGGAAGGATTTCGTGGTCCTGGGGCGTCCGATGCCCGGCATTGAGGTCCGGATCGCCGGTGCGGATGGGGCTAGTCTGCCGGTGCGTGACGTCGGTGAGATCGTCATTCGCGGTGACGCGGTGGCCCATCGCTACCTCACCGTCGACGGGGACGTCGCCGCCGTCGACGGCGACGGATGGTTTTGCACGGGCGATCTCGGCTACCTCACCGAAGATGGCGAAATCGTCGTATGTGGTCGCCAGAAGAACGTCATTATCGTCGCCGGCCGCAATATCTTTCCCGCTGGAATCGAGCGACTGGCTGAGTCGGCCGACGGTGTGCGGCGCGGTGGGGTGGTTGCCTTTGGTGTCACGCTTGCCGACGGGCGCGAGGAGATCAGGATTGTCGCCGAAACGGCCGAAGACTATCCCACCGACGTAAGCCGAGGAATTCGCCGCCAGATCGCCCGAAAAGTGTTGAACGCGACGGGATTAAGTCCGAACGTGCTGCTGGTGGGCAGGGCGTCGATCCCTAAGACGCCCTCGGGCAAGGTTCGCCATGTCGTGGCCAAGGAAATGTTCGGAAAGGTGGTTGCAGGGTGAATTCATTCGATCAGTCGATTCTGTCCATTGTTGCCCGGCTGGCGCCCGATCGAATGGAGCCAGTGACTGCTGACTCGCACCTTGTGGACGATCTGGGCTATGACTCACCGCGCAAAATGGAACTCGTTGCCACCCTCGAAAGTCATCTGCAGATGCGGCTCATAGATTCCGAAATACCGGTCGAGACAGTGCACGACGTCATCAGGTGGGTCAACGCCAACGTCGCTGAGAGCGCGTAGCTCAGTACCCGTCCGGGTCGCGACGCGGAATCCCACACGTGTTCGAGTCAGTGCTCAACTTGTGCACGCGTGCACAACTACCGGCCACGCTTCTTTCGGGGTGCGGCGCTGGTTTTGGCACGCCGGCCAACCTTCGTCGCACCCTTCGCGCGGGCTTGGCGGGCGAACTTGGCGCGCGGTCGCGTTGCCCGCCTTAAGATGCTGGTCAGCGCCGAGCGCCCAAGGAGGTCCCTTTATGGCTCTGCCCGCGTTGGTTCTCGTGCACGGGGGCGGGTTCGCCGCTGATTGTTGGGAGCCCACCGTCGACGCGATCCGCAGCGTGGAGCCGGAACTAAAGGTGCTGACCGTTGATTTGCCAGGTCGGCGAAATAGGGCCGGTGACCTGACCACGGCTTGTATCGACGGGTGGGTCAACTCGGTGGTGTCGGACATCGAGAATGCTGCGCTCGACGACCTCGTGATCGTCGGCCATTCGCTGGCTGGGGTGACCGTCCCCGGCGTCGTCACCAAGCTCGGCTCGGCGCGGGTACGGGAGATGATTTTGGCCACCGCGCAGGTACCAGCCAATGGCGGCGCCCTGGTGGACACGTTGCCCGGGGCACTGAGTTGGTTCGCACGTCGCACTGCGAAACGCAAGGTGCAGAAAGGCCGTTCGGTCCGTCCGGGAGGTTTGCCTACTGCATTGGCGAGGTTTGTATTTTGCAACGGAATGACTCCCGCACTGCGCAGGTTCACGCTGGCTCGGTCCTGTCAGGAATCAGCGCCCATCATGATAGAAAAAGTTGACCGCAGCGGTATGCCCGACGATGTGCCACGCACGTGGATACTCACTCGGCGTGATCGCGCCGTCCCGATGAAGATTCAACGCGAGTGCATTGCCGCGCTTGGCGGTGTGCAGGCACTCATCGAGGTCGACACGTGTCACATGGTTATGGTCAGCGAGCCGGAGCGGCTGGCCGAGATCCTCATTGAGCGCTGTCGGCTTTACGCGTAAGAACCGGCGCAGGTTCTACTACTCGCCAACTTTGTCGCCGGGATAGCCGCGCGGTCGGCGGTGTTGCCGGGGCGCGCCGACCCCGCTAAACCCGGATGGCACCGACCACGCTAAGGGCGGCTGCACGACCAAGAAGGCCGCCAGCGATTACGCGAAGAAACGCCGAGAGTGCAGCGGCGCGGGGTCTCGTGTTCGACCCCGCGAAGGGCGGATGTTGTTCCGCGACGCGGCGGCGATCTGGTTGGAGTCGCGCAAGGCCGACACCCGCAACAACGCCGCGAACCACCGCTACGCCCTCGCCCCGGCCGCAACACGGCGCGGCGACGGCAAGACCCTCGGGATTGACGCGGTGTTCGGCGGCTACCCGTTGAACAAGATCACCCCGCGAGTACATCCAGGCGTGGGTCAACCGGCTAACCGAGGCCGGCAAGAAGCCGAGCACCGTCCGGCACGCCTTCTTCACGGTGCGAATGGTGTTGGAGCAGGCGGTGGTCGATGGGCGACTGGCCAAGAACCCCGCCCAGCACGTCAAGCTGCCCACCGAACGCAGCTCCAAGGGCGGCAAGGTCGGCGTGGTCGATGACCCAGCACAGTTCCTTACCCCGGTGCAGGTTTCGGCGCTCGTCGCAGCGACGCCTTGGCCGTACAACGTGTTGGTTCACGTCGCCGCGCTGGCGGGCTTGCGGGCGGGGGAGTTGGACGGGTTGACCGTGGGCAACGTCGAATTGCCGGAACGGCCGTTGAACCCGAAGGCCCCGGCGAAGCCCGGCCATCTCCGCGTTCAGCAAGCCGCACGGCCTGGGTGTAGGCGCGCGAAGTCAGGGGTACGGGCGGGGTGCCGAACGCAGGCCGAACGGTTGGCGTAGGCCGATTGCCTGGTAGACGTGGAGCCGATGACGGGAATCGAACCCGCGTATTCAGCTTGGGAAGTATTTTCGCCGTGCGAACGTGTGAGCGATAGCCGCTGGTAGGAGCGCCGCTTAGCAACGCCGAAACTTGTCTTTACCAGCTGATTAGTAGGTTTTGGCTACGTCTAGGGGTTGAGTCGCGTCCGCCTACAGTTCGGCTACGTCTAAGGGACCGTTACGGGACCAGGCGGCACGACCGTTGTCCGACTTTCACCCACACCACCTACCCGTCGCGACGTTTTGAGAAGCTCTTACCCGTGACCGTGACGGTTCCTGCCTATTCCGACTTGCTTTGGCCGACGCTTCAGGCCGCAATTGCGCTCGGTGGGTCCGCCTCGATCGCTGAGTTGGACGCGGCGGTTATCGAACGCGAGCAGCTGACACCCGAGCAGCAGAGCGTCCTACTCAGCGGCGGCCGCCAGGCCCTGGTCCAGAACAGGTTGGCGTGGGCGCGGACCTATCTGAAGGGGATGGGCCTTCTGACGAACAGCGTGCGTGGCGTGTGGGCGGTCACACAGGAGGGCCAGGCCGCGACAAAGGAGATCATCGAGCCGCTACGCGCCCAGTTCGCGGCTGCTCGTAAGAAGGCGAGCAAGCAGCAGGCCAAACAGGAAAGCGGCAGCGCCAAGAGCGATGTCGAAAGCGAGATCGAACAGGTCGAAGCCGAAGCTGAGAACCGATGGAAAGACAAGTTACTTGACACCCTGCTTGCCATGTCTCCTAAAGCTTTCGAGAAGCTGGCGCAGCGGCTTCTGCGGGAGTCGGGATTCTCCAGCGTGCAGGTGACGGGTAAGGCCGGTGACCAAGGAATCGACGGCCTTGGTGTCTACCAAATCTCGCTGCTGAGCTTTCCCGTGTTCTTTCAGTGCAAGCGTTGGGCAGGTTCGGTTGGCCCCAAGGAGGTACGGGACTTCCGTGGCGCGATGGCGGGTCGTGGCGAGAAAGGGCTGCTGATCACAACCGGCAGCTTCACGAGCGATGCTCTAAAGGAATCCAAGCGCGACGGCGCGCCCCCAATCGACCTCATCGACGGAAACCGCCTTTGTGACTTGCTGAAGGAGTACGGAATCGGCGTGACGACAACACCCCGGGTGGTGGAGGACGTGAAGATTGAGGGTGACTACTTCGCATCACTCGAGCCCAAGTAACCGGGGCGGGGAGTCTGGCCGACAACCGCTCAACCCGCCCCGGCGACCGTTTACGCTGTGCCGTTTACCAGCCCGACGTGGCCGCTACCGTGTGTGCGGGGCACCGGCAGCTCCGCGGCACTGGCGCGGTGGGTGGCCAGGGCGGGCACCGGGTACGAAAAACCCGCCCCGGCCACGACTCATGGGGCCACCTGCTCACCGGGGTAACCGCGCGCCTCATCACGTGGCCTGGGGTGTATGCGTGGCCACCCCACGCGCTCCTGATTGCGGGGCGGGTCAACACGCGGGCTGCGACCGAGCAGCGCCTCAACCATCCACGCCGATGTACCGCGCGACGGCAGCGCGATGGTGAACCATGCGGCCGCTTCGCGATTCGCGGCGGAACAGTGTGTCGTATACATGGCGGGGCATCACCGCAAGCGCAACGAAAAGCAAAGCAGCGCCTCGACTTCGCGAAAGCCATCATGTTGGAGCGAGCGGTGCGCGGTGTTGGGCCTGACCCGCGTGTGTCTCCTGCCGACAAGCGTTTAGCCAAGGCCGTGGCCAAGCGGGCGGGGAAGCCTATCCGTCGTGCCGCCAGCCGGCCAGCGGGCCCACCTAAACCCGCCGAGCCCGCGCCCGCGCCCGCGGCTGTCGTAGCGCAGCCTAATCAGCCCGCTAAGCCTGCGCCGGTGCCTAGCGCACCTTCCTGGGCTGAACCGGCTCCGCAAGTGCCTAGCCGTGTGCTGACGTCGCTTGAGGACGCAGTGGCCGACACCGTTGCAGCTAACCGGCGCGCAGGAGCCGTGAAGCGGCGGCACAGGCGCTAGTCGCGCTTTGTACCAGGCTTTGTGGCAGCTGGCGTAGCTTTATCCCCGTATTCAGCTACGCCGCAGTTCAGCGGCCTGATGAGAGGGGTAGGTATGCGAGTAGCCGCGTACGTGAGGGTGTCATCGGCGCACCAGCAGGAGGCTTACGGACCGGAAGTGCAGAGCGCGGCGATACGCGCTTGGGCAAAGTCCGGTGGGCACAAAGTCGTCGCCTGGGAGACGGATGTGATCAGTGGCGCGTCGGAGCTGCGCGACCGCGCGGGATGGTGCGAAGCAGCCGCGCTGATCAAGAGCGGCCACGCGCAAGGCGTCGTCGTCGCCCGCTTGGACCGCCTGGCCAGGGACGTAATGGTGCAGGAATTGTTGCTACGCAAGCTGTCCGACCTTGGCGGCATCGTGCTCTCCACCCGCGAGAACGAGAATGAGATGCTCAATGGGGAGTCAAAAGACCCGTCGCGCAAGCTGGTTCGCGTCATCATGGGCGCCATCTCCGAGTATGACCGCGAGATGACCGTGGACCGGCTCGCAGCGGGCCGCGCAGCGAAGGCGGCTCGTGGCGGCTATGCCCACGGTGCTTTGCCCTATGGGTATCGGTCGGTCAAGGGCCAGTTGGTACCTGTGGGCGCCGAGCAGCACGCCCTCGCCAAGATGAGAGCGCTTTCGGCCCAGGGTGTTCCGCTGAATGAGATTGCGCGAGTGCTCGCTGCCGAGGGCCACCCAACGAAGCGCGGCGGTCGGTGGTGTGGTGCCACTGTCGCCCGAATCTTGCGTCGCGCCAGCACAGAAATGGCGGTGACGGCATGAAAGCCGACTACTACCCACCCAACAGCCGCGTGCGTGTCGTGGCCCCAGAGGACCAGTACGACCCATTCAAGGGTTGGTCAGGCATCGTGGACTGGACGGCCAACGACGGCGGGGAAATGGTGCACCGCGTGCGTTTCGGCGACGGCAACAGCAGTTGGTACTACGCCGAGGAGCTGTGCGCTGCGCAGACTGACAATCGACAGCGCAGGGGCTGACCGATGGCAAGTATTCAAAAGCGCGTTCGCAGCAGCGGGACAACAACATTCGTCGTTCGGTGGTATACACCGGATGGTGCTCAGCGCACAAAGGGCGGGTTCCGCACCCGCAAGGACGCCAAGGCGTTCGCCGCCAAGGCCGATTCCGCGATGTTGACGGGCATGGACTTCGACCCCGGCAAGGGCAAGATGTTGTTCCGCGACGCCGCGGCAATTTGGCTGGAATCGCGCAAGGCCGACACCCGTAACAACGCCGAGAACCACCGCTACGCGCTCGCCCCGGCCGCAACCCGGCGCGGCGACGGCAAGACGCTCGGCATTGACGCGGTGTTCGGGGGCTACCCGCTCAACAAGATCACCCGCGAGTACATCCAGGCGTGGGTCAACCGGCTCACCGAGGCGGGCAAGAAGCCGTCGACCGTGCGGCACGCGTTCTGGACCGTCCGCATGGTCTTGGAACAGGCCGTGGTGGATGGCCGGCTGGCCAAGAGCCCCGCCGAGCACATCAAGTTGCCCACCGAGACAGGCGCCAACGACGGCCAGGTCGGGGTAGTTGTAGACCGCGCCATGTTCCTCACTCCCGCACAGGTTTCCGCGCTCGTGGACGCGACGCCCTGGCCGTACAGCGTCCTGGTGCATGTCGCAGTGTGGTCAGGCTTGCGGGCAGCGGAATTGGGCGGGCTCACCATCGCCAACGTGGAGCTGCCGGACCCGCCGCTGAATCCGAACGCCCCGGCGAAGCCAGGGGTGCTCCGCGTGCAGCAGGCCGCGCGGGCGAGGGGTTCGGCGATCGAGTACGGCCCGCTCAAGACCAAGCAGAGCTACCGGCGCGTGCCGTTGACCGCCGAGACGACCGCGTTGCTGCGCGACTACCTCGCTCAGCATCCGCGCGGTGACGAGGCGGACGCGCCGCTGTGGCCCGGTATGACGTTGACCCGGCCCCGGCCTACCGGAGTGCGGGTCACACCCGCCAAACCAGGAGCGGCCACTACGGGTGTGGAAGATGCCCTACCGAGCACCACCGCGAAGGCCCGCGCGCGACGGCAGGCCGACGCCCTGGCTGAACTGTCGGTGGAGGACGCGGAGAAGCGGTTGGTGCTCGATTGGAACCAGCCGCTACGCCACGCGACCCTCTACAAGGCCGTGTATCGCCCGGCGGTGTTGCGCGCCAACAGGCTTACCCCGACCGCGGCTATTTCGCCGGAGCTAAAATTCCACAGTTGCCGCCACACGTACGCAAGCCTGTGCCTCGCGGCGGGCATCCGGCCCATCGACATCGCGGAGTTAATGGGGCACCGGGACGTGAAGACCACGCTCACGGTCTACGCGCATCTGATCAACACTGATGACCACACGGGCAACATGGCAGCGCTCGGGGCGTTGGGGAACCGTGTCAACGCCAGGAACGTCATACCGCTGGCCAAGGCTCGCCGATGAGGGGTCCGCTAAGTCGTCGGCCCTCGGCCGTAGGCTCACGCACAAGCCTTGATGGTGTCGATAGGAGAGCAACGATGACCGCAAGCCATAACGTGCCAATGCTCGGTGTGGCCGGGACTTTCGGCGACGCGGAAATTGCGCTGGCTCGACAATTTGATGCGATACATCAACTGCTCTACACCAAGGGTGGGGTTAGGCCGACAAACGCGGCAATCGAAGAGGTCGCCAAGCTCATCTATCTGCGGCTCTGGACGCAAAGAGCGGGATCCGAGGCCGAGTGGGACGGCACCCCCGTATCGGCGCTATTCGAGAGTCGCCTTCAACCCGAGGCGATGGTCACGTTTGCGAAAGAAGCGTTTCGTAAAGCGAACCTGAGCCGCTCACTGGCCGCTTCAGACCTAGCAGGGAACCCTCACCCGCTCTGGCCAGCTGATGAGCCGTTTCGGCTCGTAAATGCAGAGGTACTGCAGGCGGCGGTCCATTTAGTGGAGCAGACCGTGGGAAACGCGGAACGGGCTGTCGCTGACCCGTTGGGGACGGCCTTCGATGCGTTCTTAAGTGGGAGATACGACCATTCCGGTGGGCTCGGCACCTTTCTGACCCCGAGTTCGGTCGCTCGGTCAATGGCCGACATCGCCTTCGCTCTAAGGGATCCGCTTGACAATGGTTGGGATCGGCGGTCGCCGCTGATAGCAGATCCTTACTGCGGTACGGGCAGATTCCTCGTCGCCGCATTCGAGGCGGCGGAATGTACGCACGACGAGAACGCTTTAAAGGCCTTGCTCAATTGTGGGTTAGTCGGAGCAGACCAATCACCGACAGCCACCGCCAAGACTGCCATTAACCTAATGCTGTACGGCGCGTCAACACCTCGTGTTTTCAGTGTTACCGATTCTGTAACCTCAGAGTCGATTGACGGCATCAAGGGAATGCTCGGCCTAATCCTGACTAATCCTCCCTTCGGGGGTGGCAAGTATTCGGACGCCTCCGGCATCAAGCGAACGGCAACGTACATCCCATCGCTTGCCCGGCAAGCAAGCATCGACCCGGCTCTTGCCTGCATGGTTCGTGCCCTGGAGCTGTTGGGCCCGGGTGGTGTGCTTGGAATCGTGTTGCCAGATGGCATCGTGGACGGCCGCCACTTTGATGAGATGCTTGATCAACGAAAAGAGCTTTCGGTTGCAGTCAATGTCAGTCTTCCCACAGTGACGTTTGCCTTGAGTGGGACAGTTGCAAAAACCAGCGCCGTCTTCCTGCGAAAAGCAGCAAAGACGAAGAGGACGGTACTTGCCCGAGCGGACCACGTGGGATACATCCGCCAAGCGGGAAAAGCAGCCGAGGACCCGCAAGGTTCGGAACTACCGGACATCGTTAATGGTGTGGTCAAGGCGTTGACATATGAACAGTCACGCGACCCGGTAATCCAGGTCAGCGATGCGCCACTGGTGGCTTCGGTGTCTAATCCAGCGCTCATCAGCCGTGACCCGAGCAGGATCGACCCAATTGCGATGCAGAGTCGGGTGCATCTCGAAACGAATGGTGGTGTGGCCCTTAGCAATTACCTGGAAAGCCGCCGCAAGCGCATGCAACGCAAGTCTGATATTGGCAAGACCTTCATATCTGTGCTTCATGTGGATGCGCTGGGCGTGGTCAGCTGGCCCGACGCCGAGAGCTATCGACCAACGACTCCCGGCCAGCTGGCTTCGGCGGGGGAGGTGATGATATCACTCCTCAACCCCTCGAAGCTCCGGGCAACTGTTGTGCCCGATGACAGGTCTGAGTTGGTGTGCTCCAATGAGTTTGGCGTATTCCGGGCTCTAATCAATCCCTACGCAATACTTGGCTTGCTCTATCAGCCCGAAGTTCAGGCACAACTTCGGCCGCTTGGGCGCGGTACCTCAAGTTCGCGCCGAAGGATCGTTCCCGAGGATGTTCTGAACCTAGTTGTTCCGCAATTGTCCAAGGACGAACTTGAGGTTCTCGCACACCGTGTTGAGACCGCGGTGAGACAAGTTGAGCGAGGGCGGGCCGAGCTATTCCAGAGTTTCGGCCTACTTAGTTCAGACTGAGTCTCCCTCATCAACATTCTCGGCTTCCGCGCGCGTTCTGGCTTCAAGTTGCGACTCTTGGTCCTCCCCTAGGACATTCGGAAACAGGCGTGGTAGCACTTCAATATCCGCCACGAGATCACCAGCGTCGGTAAGGCGGCTCGGCCGTGCTCTGCGTCCACCCCACGGTTGGGCTTTTGTTCGACCACTGACCGGGAAAACCGACTCAGGTAGTCCGACTTCCCACTCAATTGATACCTGGCCGTCGGGTCCACGCAGCACGCGTGCGTCGAAGATGAGGACTTCCGCGAAGTCAAGGTTGCCCAACATATTTACGACGACATCATCGTCGTAACCCACTGGTGGATGGAGCTGAAGGTTGTATTTGTCCCCGGTCCGCGAGTCGAGGAATGTCTTTACGAGAGAACGCCAAGCGTCATCTTCTTGAGCATCGATGAGCCACCCGCGAATTCTTATCGGACGGGGAACCCTGGTGTCGGAGGCCGAACGGTCCGCGAGCAGATAAAACACATACGGAACGGAGAGGTATTCTTCGCCGATGGTGGGCTTGCCCTCACTCACGCGTTTAGCATCTTGCTCCAGTTTCCCGAGATTGTGGTTCCACCGTGGTCGATCTACCCCCGAGACGTTCGCCGCAGACTTCACTTCGCTGCCGTCCGCTAGGTCGTCGCCTTTACCCCTAAACCCTTGCCCAGGAATCTGAAGTGCAATGGAAGCGACAAACTGGGCAATGTACCCCGTATCGACCTGTGCCGACTGCCCGGTAAGCGCTGCCCACTTCTGCATCAATGTGTGCTGCTCACCGAAGAAGTCCTTGAAGATCGCCTCAAGAAGTGCTGTCCGCTGGCTCAGGGTCAGCTGGCCGAGCAGTTTGCGACGGGATTGGATGCCGAGCGCGATGGCGGCCGCAACGGACTCCTTCAACAGTTCCCCCTCGACGCGCATCAGACAACTGCTCGGGAGCATGGGCAGCTCTTACCCCCTGGGCAACCTACTCTTCGATGGCGAGGGTATGGAAGGGGGACCGTTAGGGGACCATCGGGCCGCGAGCGTAGGCGGCAGGGCGGGTATGCCCTGGTAGATGTGGAGCCGATGACGGGAATCGAACCCGCGTATTCAGCTTGGGAAGCTGAATCAGCACACTCTAAGACGTTTTCTGCGCTCACCAACGCTTGCGAACACGCACCAATCATCGCTGTTCAAAAAGATATTTGAGCGTTTATGAGCGCTTGTGAGCACTAAATGAGCGTTGCTGTAAATCTCCCTGGCAACGGTCAAGCCACGGTCACGCGCGGTGTTTGCTAAGACGGGCCGGTGACGCGCGCGGTGTAGCCGTTCGGCCAGCTTGTCGGGAACGGCGCTGTAGGCGACCGCGTCACCGCAAAAGTCGCCCAGTGGTCGGGGCGACGCTGTAACATTTGCCACCATGTTGCGACCTGCGCTTGGCGTGGGCATTCTCGGGGCTGTAGCGGTAGCTGTCGCAGGCTGCGGAGGTAGCTCGCAAGGCGCTAAGCCGAGCACCGTCACGGTAACGGCACAACCAACCACTACCGCTCAGGCCGGTGTGGACTGGAAGTACCTCAAGACGCAGTACGCCGCCCTGCTTGGTCGCGACTGCGGTACCCAAGCGGATAAGGCTGGCGTATGGGCGGCTTGTGTCGGATTGCAAAACGCCGATATGGACTCGTTCTACCGTGACGCACAAACATTGCCGATGAGCAAAGATCGTAGTGATCTGCTCAAAGAAATTGAAGACTTCAAAAAAAACTATGAGCAGTGGAACCAAAACATGTGCGCATTCAGCAGTGCAAATATCAATTGCATTAATCCGCCGTTATTGATGTCCTGGGGTCACGACACAATGGTAAATCTGGTGAACCGCAACGCTGGCGCATAAGCGCTCGATTCGATACGATACTGAATTTTGTGCGCACCAACGCCCGCCAACGCTTCTCAACGCACGCAAACCGCCCGGATTAGTTGGGCTCACGGTTCTTTACGCAAGATCAGACTAAGCTTCACTACATCTGACACTTTGTGATCCCTTGTTATTTAGGCAGGCAGTGAAAATGGCAGCGAGCGCGACTCTCACCCACGACGGCATCATGACAATCAACGGTGTGTCGGTTGGCCCGATTTTCGGTGGAACAGCGCCACAGTACGGCGTCGCCACCAAGGGCGATGTACTGGTCAATCAGCTCGCAGACGGTACCGACCTCAACGCGGTCTGGGATGAATTTGCCCAAGTGCTCAGCGTCTGGAATAACGAACAAAAGACACTGACTGATCTGTTGACGTTCAAAGTCACCGTCAGCGGTGATGCCGTACCCCAAGATATGACTATCGGCTCGTTTGAGGAAGCGACAGATTTGGGCGTGCCGAAAGCTGCCGGTGTACCGAACGCTTTACTTCTCGGATACACCTTCCGCGACATGGACCTAGCTTCTCGTTTTTCGTGGCGGTTTTTGCGCGATGCTGACCGCCGCCAGGTAGACGGCGTACTAGATGGGATTTTGGCCGCAGACCAAAAGCTTGTCTCAGGCACGATTTTGCGCAGGTTATTCGACCCCACCGAAAAGCGTAACGAGCACGGGATGCGCGTCTTTGGTTTGTGGAATGGTACCGATGGGTTGACCCCGCCGACTTACATGGGCCGCACGTTTGACAGCGACGAATCGCACTACATCGCCAGCCAGGCCGCTGTTATCGATAGCGCCGATATTGAAGACGCGATCCGGTTTGTCCAACGTAAAGGCTATGGCACGCAGGCGAATTCAAAGCTGCTGATCCTGGCGAACCCTGACGAGGCCGAGCTGATCATGGCGTGGCGCGCCGGTGAGCCGTCGCGCTCATCTGGCCCAGAAGCCAGACACGATTTCATCCCAGCCAACGATGCGCCGCCTTTTATCACGCAAGCCGGTGAGCTGGTCGGCGCTCAGGTTCCCGGCCAGATTTGGGATATCAAGGTCGAAGGCTCGTATGGGCCAGCACTTTTGGTGCAGTCCGATTTCATCCCCTCGGGCTACGTCGCGGTTGTCGCGTCCTATGGTCCCGGCAGCCCGCGTAACGTCATGGGCTACCGCGAGCACCCGAACGAGGCTTACCAGGGTTTGCGCCACATTCCCGGCGCTGGGACTTACCCGATCATCGGGAGCTACCACCAGCGCAGCTTCGGCGTCGGTGTGCGCCAGCGGGGCGCTGCCGCCTGCATTCAGGTCACCGTTGACGACGAATACACCGCGCCGAACACCGATCAGATTCCGGTGTAGCCCATGAGCGATCACAGCGGCAGTTTCGCCGAGCAGGTTTTTGACGCTGCCCGCCTTGCCCGGCGGCATGAGGCAAGCGAATTCAGCCACGGGCCAGGGCTGACCCCGCCAGGCCGTGAGGATGCCCCACCATCACACGGCGGCAGATACCACGGCAAAACCCCACCGGTAGCTGACGCGAAACCGACTGCGCGCCAACGGATGCGCTAAATGGCTGTTCGCCGGCCAAAACGCAAGACTGCGGTTTCGACAGTGGGCCGCGTGTATGCCCGTGACGCCAAGGGGCGGTTCGCACCCACCAGCAGCGCTTCGGGCCTATCATCGGAAGCCGCTGACCTCAAGCGCCGGGTGCGTCGTCGTCGTGCTGCTCTCGCCGGTAGTGCCGCCGTGGTGGGTGTTGTGGCTGTCGGTCAGGCCCGAAATCCGGCTAGCCATACTCGTGCGGCCATCACCCGCCGCAAGCTTGTCAAGGCGCATGTGGCCCGTGCCGCGTCCGATCATCGGCGCACCGTCACGCGGCGGGCCCGCGCTTTGCCTCACCGGGTAACCACTGGCGCTGCGTTCCCCAAGGCAGCCCGCAAGGCCGCTCACGCTGAAGCGCGCCGGTTAACCAAGGGCCACCGCCGAAAGGTGAAGCGAGTGCGTATAGCTCGACGGCGGTCACGGTGAGTGCGCACGACGCACCCACGGTCCCGTATAGCTGCCAGCCTGAGCCGATGCGCCGTCAGCTCAACCGGCCGCCGCGTAACCCCAACAACACCGCACCACGGCCGATAACAGCGACCCGGCCGGGCTAAGCTTCACCGCGTGCTGATCCCCAGAAAAATGACGGATTGCGTGTGCTTCGTGTGTGGATTTCGGAACGGAGAGTACGAAGCACTTGGAACAGGTTTTTTCGTCGGCATGCCGATCGGCGACCCAAAGTCTCAAAACTTTCTAGCCGTCGTCGTTACCGCGGCTCATTTGATAAACCAGATCGAGGCAGAAGGACGATCTGACACGCGCATATTTTTGCGGGTCAACACAAAAGACGGCGGTGTCGAGCACGTACACATACCGCGTGAGCAATGGGTCCTCCCCACTGTTGAAGACCAAATCGAAAATGGGATAGTTGACGCGGCGGTCTGCTGGTTTCCTGGAAACAATACGACAGGCAAGTACGACTATCTTCTCATGCCCGCTTCTGATGAGATCGCGAGTCGAGAGCTCTTATTAGAGGAAGGCATCGGCATCGGCAACGAGGTCTTTTTCGCTGGTTTATTTATCAGACACGCGGAGACCAAAAGAAACGAGCCTATCGTTCGTGCAGGCATGATCGCCGCCATGCCGGAAACGATTACAACCAGATACGGAAGCCAACACGCATTTTTAATTGAAACGCGGTCGATAGGTGGCTTCAGCGGTTCGCCGGTTTTCGTAAACCCAGGCTTTTTGCGGTTTGACGAAGAAGGGCAGTTAAAGCTACGTGCAGGATCTAATCGAATATCCTACTTAACTGGCGTGATTAGCGGTCATTGGGAGATTGGCGAAGAAATTCAAGTAGCGGGCGGTCCTACTGAGCGGGCATCCATGAATATGGGAATCGCGAAAGTGACACCCATGGACAAAGTGCTGCCACTGATGGACGAATGTGTCAAGAAATTTCAACTATATGGCGCCGGGGTGATTATTAAAGATCTCGTCACCGTCGGAAAAACACTCGTTGACTCGATCAAGACTATTTTTCAAGAAGCTGCCGCAACTGCTCAACAGGACGCCTCAGCGACACGGCAAGACGAAGGATCGCCACACAGCGCAAAAACGCAACAAGATGCGCCCCAACCGCCCGGTCAGCCTAACCCGTAGCGCCGTCCGCCGAAGCGGGATCCTTCTTCTTGTACACGAGCGATTGCAAACCCTCCGCGAACTGCTTCGTGCCCTCCTGTATGCCAATTAGGTACGCGATGGTTTGCAACTGCGCCCCAACGAGTTTGTCGACCGTCTCACCGAGGTAGGAGGCAGCCCTAGCTTGGGTGAGGCCGTTCTCGGACGTGTCGAGCTCGTGATCGCGGAATGCCGCCCATAGCGTGAAGTTCTCTGGAATCTGCAACTGCCTCAGCCACTCGGCCCGCTCCGGGTTCGGTGCGACAACAACGTGGTCGGGCTGAGTCATGAGGTCCTCCTTTGGTGGGATGCTTCTCCAACCGCGCACCGTACCCGCGCCAGTCCTCCCGCATCCGACGGATCGGCTCTCAGTTCGACGCAGAGCCACGAACGCAACTGCGGTGGCGTGATGGGCTAGGGCCGCGTCTGTAAAAAAGGCCGAGTCTCGTGCGGAAATTCCAAGCTTGCAATTGGATACAAAAATGCGCTCCTATTAAAAGTACGCTTAGGCCCTGAAATTCCTTAAGGGGGCTCTGAGGGTTTGTCCCGATCGGCGGACGCCCTTGGTAATGAGGTTGCCCTGCGCCGTCGTTTGTGCGCATGATTGGTGGGTAAGCAGGCATTCGCGGTCTACGCGCCGCAATTAGCAGTAACCTTGAAAGGACTACCCCCGATGTCACCTGATCCTCGGGTGCCCGAGTGCGCCCAAATTATCGAACTAGCCGACGAAGAAAAAACCGATAGAGACAAGTATTCAAGTATTCCAAACATCAAGAAAATCTCTGGCGCCGTGGACGCTATTAAAGAATTATTTGGCATCGATGTAACTGAACATTATCTCCGCAGAGCAACAAACTCAAAAAAGCTCGCTAGCCACGTCATCGGACATGTAGTTCATTTTTCTCAAAGAGATCTCTACGACTTCATCGTTTTAAGCACTAGGCGTGCACAGCGCCGTAACCGCCAAATCAGATCCGCGTAGTTCATACTGACAAGATGAAAGGAATCTATAAATGTACGACGATGCTCGAATCTATCAGCTCGCGTCACAGCAGAAACTAGATCCCCACCGGGCGGTCATCGCCAACCGAAGAGTCAACGCTATAGTGAATACCGAGCGACGAGCTGCCGTTACGCGAAGTTTGATCGGCCATACTTTGCCGGTTGATCCTGACGATAAGGACATGGTTGATTTCGCGACAAGTACGAGGGCGCTGGCGGATCAGTTTGAAGGCGCGCAGCACGCCGCCGAAAGTTGGGTTGAACAATATTACGAAATAATCGCGCCGGGTCTGATGGCAGTTCATCTGTTATTCGGAGGCGAATCAAGGTTGCGTCAGATTCCCGCAAAAGCGCTGACGGCCGATCATAATTTTTTTTCCGATCCGCAACGTTTGCCAAGCTGGTACGTCGGTGGGCGCGACGCATGCCCGGTCGTGATCGCCACTAGCAGACCCGGTCGACGGTTCTTTATTCGAGGCAGTAGAACTTTCGATTCAGTCGCCGAAAATTTGAAAAACGACATCTGGTGCGACCTTGACCTGAATGGCAACGGTCACTGCATAGACTCGATGCGCTACCAGTTACAAAACCTAGACTATTTTAGTGATGACGTGAACTTGTCGCTGTTGGTACCTTATGCGAATGGAAATACGGTGGTCTTTGCGAGATTTTGTTCCGACTGCTGGCAACGTTTCAAAAAGCAACATCAGATCAATTCCCAAGATTGCAAAATCGCCAAACCATATACTGATGGATTTGGTGAAGTGTAAAGAAACCCGCCCGGCCATGCTGGATACCGGGCGGGCCTAAAGCAGATCGAAGGTGACGGCGATCTAGTGACAACCATAGCGGATGATCCCGACAAGCGGCAGGCCGGACTGCCGCACATTCCCGATATCGCCGGTCTGAGTCCCCTAGACGCGGCTTTAGCTTATGCAGCTGCCGGACTCTACGTTCTGCCGGTCAAAAACGGTAAGCATCCCGGCAGTATTGTCGGTAAAGGATGGCCCGATCTATCGACGTGTGACCGCGATGAAGTTGAAGACTATTGGGAGCGCCATCCCCACGCCGGAATAGCAATTCATACAGGCAAGTCGGATCTCGTAGTTTTCGATCTTGACGTCGACCTTATACCTGATGAGATTGACTGGCTGGGTTCGGGCCTTTTTCAGTCTTCTCGCGGTGGTCGTGGCGCACGCGGCCACTATGTGTTTACAACCTGCGACATTTTCGTATCGGGTGAATTCAAGCTTGCAGACGGCACCACTAAACTTGGCGAAATCCGGTCTGGCAATACCGTCATCATTGCCGAACCGTCGTTGCACGCGAAAGCCGACGACGGCGGGCACTACCGCTGGGTGGATACCCGCGAGACTCCCGAGCTGCCCGACACGGCACGGGCCTACCTGCGTCCGCTGGGCACCGCCAAGGCGGGTGGGTGGTCAGCGACCTTTGAGGCACCCGCCGCCCTGGTGGACGATGCGCTGGCCGACTGGCGCGGCAAGAGTCGCCCGAAGGCCCTGATCGGTCAGCTCAGCACCATCCGCCAGGCCCGCACCGGCACCCGCAACCTCACCCGCGACGCCCTGCGCATCGCGGCGGGTGAGGCTCGTAGTGGCTTTTACCCGTTCGCCGACGCTGTGAAGAAAATCCGTGCGGCCATGGCGAATAGTTACGAGCTGCGCGGCGAAACTGAAAAATTGGACGATCACGAGTTTGAGCGCATGGTCGCCAACGGCGTTGGTTACGCACTGAGCCGCAGCCCGAATGAAATTTTGAACGAGGCTAGCCGCAACTATGGCCAAGACAGCCGCGATTACGGTGATATCAAAAATTTGGTGTCGCGCCTGCGCACCGAAAAAATCAACAAAAAGGCCGACGATGAAACAGCAGCCGCGAACAGCTGTGCTGATTCGGAGCAACGCCGCGCGACAGTGTGCCTAGCAGATGTGACACCAGCGACGGTCAGTTGGCTATGGAAAGCGTGGTTGCCCCTGGGCAAGGTTTCGATCCTCGAAGGTGAGTCCGACGTCGGCAAGTCAACGGTGACGCTGGCGTGGGCTTCTATCGTTTCCAAAGGGTCGCGTTGGCCGGCCACCGTAATCGACGGAAAAACACTGGTCTCGCAACATGATCCGGCGGGCGTGGTGCTCGTCGGCATTGAAGATTCAAATAGCGACACGGTCGTGCCGCGTCTTATTGCAGCCGGTGCCGACTTGAAGCGGGTTCATGCGCTCAATCGCCCTGTCGATGATGATGGTAATGCAAAACCATTTACGATTCCTGATGATATTGACTGGTTGCACAAGGCCGTACTTGAAGCAGACGCCAAACTAATCATAATCGACCCGATCACAGCATGCCTGCCAGAAGATACAAGGCACGGCGTCGATTCATCTATTCGGCGGATATTGATGTGCCTGGTTGAACTGGCGCGCGACACAGATTCCGCGATGGTCCTGATCCGTCATTTTAACAAGGCAGAGGGAATGAGCGCCAAAAATCGCGGTGGTGGATCGGTGGCTTACAGTGCGTTAGTAAGGTCGGTTTTATCAGCCGGAAAGCTCGCCGAAGATCAAGGCAACGGCGCAACCTTCGCCCTCGCGCGAGCCATCGGGAATCTTTCCAAGTCGCCCGAGTCAATGGGTTATCGGATCGAAGACGCGCCGAACATCGCTGGATTGCCAAAACCCGAAGATGATGAGTTAGGGGTCTCGGTTATCAAATGGTGCGGCCAAGTACGAATTAGTGCTGACCAGCTCGTCGGTGCCGATTCCGCAAAAATTGGAGATGCGCGTAAATCGGCGCCCGCACGCGAAGACGCAGAAGACGCGATTAAAGAGTTATTGGCCGGTGGGCCAATGAAGATGAACGAAGTAGTTGCCGAAGTGATGAAGTTAGTCGGATGCTCAACGGCGACCGTCAAACTAGCTGCGAAACAGCTATCAATACTTAAGAAATCTGTTTATGAAAAGGGAAAGATAGAACATTGGACATGGGAACTACCGCCAACGGTATTCAAGATGAAGCCAAGTAGCGGGACATGATTACGAGCAGCCGATTGGAGCGCCGCCGAAAAGCTAGTGACCAGTCTAGAAGTCAGCGGGGTCTACCGCTATTCACTAATGTCCTCTAGTGGTCTCTAGCACTCCCTAGACGACACTAGATATCACTAGAAGCTACTAGAGAATATAGACATGTGCGGTAGGAACCCTTAGCTCCTAGGTTGTCGCCTAGGGCGGTAAAGCATAGTTCCATCGGTGGGTTCAATTTCAATTAACAGATATAGGAGAGATCATGATGACTAAGCCATCGGAGCGACAACCTATCGAAGGCCGCGACTGGTCGAAGTCGCCCGTACCGCATAGGCAGTGCGCCGGACATAAGAAGAACGGCCAACGCTGCAAGAATGCCGCCATCCTCGGTGGGACGGTCTGCAAGTTTCATGGTGGCGCTGCCAAGCACGTTCGAAATGCCGCGCGCGTCCGTCTTGCTAACGCGGCGGATCGCCTGGCGCGCGCGCTTTTGAACATGGCGACCGACGACGACGTTTCAGATTCGGTAAAGCTCGCGGCGATCAAAGACGCTCTAGATCGCGGCGGTGTCACCGTCAAAGGTGAAATAGAAGTAACAACACCGGCTTACGTATCTATCTTTCAAAACATATCCGGTGGTTCGCGTGAGGCTTACCGCACTGGCGCTACCGGAGAACTACCTCCCGTAGCGGATCATCAGGGCGAGTTGTCTGCCAGTGACGGCGAGCCTATCGACGCTGAGCTTTGTTCGGATGGTGAGGGATTTTTTTACGGCTACGGCCAACCCATGACCCCGAACAACGAAGAAAACCCGCCAGAGTTCGACCCAGGGCCGGGAGGGCACATCTTCAGGCCAGGGCAGACACCGGCACCCGATGGCCTGATGAGCGTGGAGACGGCGGTGTCCGCTGCGGCTCAGGTACGGCGTGCGGCCGCGAGTGCGAGACATGAACAGCGCGCCTTGCCACCAGGCCGAAGCGTGGCTAGGTCGCAGAAGTAAACAATTGCGACAGGTTCCCAACTGGCGTAGAACGATGGCGAATCGCCATGTCGTGAAGTCGCAAAAGGTGAAGCAAAAAGGTATTCGCAAAAGAACAAATGGCGACAATTCTGCTACAGTTGGGCCATGACCACGGCCACCGCAACGGGCCAGCTCATCGGCTATGCCAGGGTGAGCACCACCAGCCAATCGCTCGACGCCCAAACTGACGCTCTGACGGGCGCTGGCGTCGATCCGGCCCGAGTCTATTCCGACAAGCTATCGGGCACGCTACGGCGCTCTCAGCGGCCAGGAATGAGCGCACTACTGGACTACGCCCGGCCAGGTGATGTGATCGTGGTCGTGGGTATCGACCGGCTTGGCCGCGACGCCGCCGAAGTCATGACCACAATTCGGGAGCTGGCCGAACGCGGCATCGTGCTGCAATCGCTACGCGAAGGTATCGACAGCTCGACAGCAATAGGCCGCGCTGTCGCGGGAATCCTGGCGAGCTTAGGTGAGCTTGAGCTAGAGCTTGGCCGCGAGCGCCGAGCTGCTGCACGTGACGCACGACGGGCGCGCAACCAGCCGATAGGCCGACCCCGCGCACTGTCTGCGGCCAAGGTGGCTCAGGTACTCAAGCTGCACGTTGCCGGTGAGTCGGTACCCGAGATAGCCAAGACGTTTGGCGTGGGTCGAGACACGGTGTACCGGGCGATTCGAGAAGCCAAAGAGGGAGAGGCGAAATGACCAAACCGGCGGCGATAACAACGCAGCATATCGGCGCGGCCGGTGAGTTGTGGGTGCAGTATCAACTGCTCAAATATGGGATCGACAGTGCGCGATTGACCACCGATTCCGGTATCGACCTCGTGATGTACGTGCCCGGCTCTAGTGAGGCAATGACGGTCCAAGTCAAGGCGCAACGGCAACCCGTACCGGCGGGCGGTAAGGGCAAGTTGCATCTGACTTGGCCTGTACCAGTGTCTCTCAAATACGAGTGGCTCGCGTGCGTCGATATCTCGCGAGACTTGGTGTGGCTGTTCACAGTTGAGCAAGCGCGTTCGTACGCTAAGCAAACCCCGCCGTCGTTGTATTGGTTCACTGGCGATGCGCCCGCTGGTGCGCTGCGCGAGGAACAGATGACCGCGTTCGAACTCGACAAGGTGGCCGCGCGACTGCTGGGACTCGCTGAAACCGAGGGGGGTTCCTAATGCATATTCGAGTCCGCGAATCAGCACGCCGCGTCAACGGCAAACCGGTGAAGCGCTATCAGGCCGTGTGGCATGAAAACGGCTGCGAGTACCGCGAGACGTTCGATACCCGCGAGCTGGCCGAAGACAGGCTGAGCCTCGTCCAAACGCTACTGGCGCAAGGGCAGTCACCGGCCAGCCTGCGCGAGCGTGGCCGGGAAACATTCGGCGTTGTGGCGGCGCAATGGCTAGCCAGTCGCCACGATCTCAAGCCGCGCACCCGCGCCGAGTACGCGAACCTGCTCAAGCCCAAGACGAATACCATCCGCGACACCGAAGGCAACTCCACTGCGGACCTGTCGGTTGCCGCGACGTTCGCAGCACGCCCGGTCAATGAGATCACGCGCGCCGACATCGCTGGGTGGGTCGGCGCACTCGATAAGGCCGGCAAATCGCCCTCAACGATTCGACACCATTATTTCGTTGTACGCCAAGTGCTTTCACAAGCTATCGCGGATGGCCGGATCATGGTCAACCCGGCTGACCATGTGAAGCTGCCTAGTGAGCGCAGCGCAGCCGGTGGTACGCCGGGCGTGGTTGACGACCCCGATATGTTTTTGACCGTCGCTCAGGTCGGTGCGCTGGTGGATGCGGCACCGTGGCCGTGCAACGTGATGGTGCACCTGGCGGCGTGGTCGGGCCTGCGAGCTGCTGAGCTGGCCGGGCTACAGGTCGGTGATGTGGTGTTGCCGCCTGCGCCGATCAACCCGAACGCACCCGCCAAGCCGGGTGTGCTGCACGTCGAACGCACGGTGATCACGGTGGACGGCGCGCTGACCTACGACACGACCAAGACCAAGGGCAGCCGCCGCAAGGTGCCCCTGACAACGGCCACGACCGAGCTATTGCGCGACTACCTGGCAGTTCATCCGCGCGCCGACGAGCCGAGCGCTCCGCTGTTCTGCGCGGTGGCGCTCGTGGCGTCTAAGCCGACCGGCAAGCGGGCTACCGATGAAAAGGGCAACCGGATCACGCCGACCGCTACTGATGCCCTGGCGGCGCTGTCAGCCGACGAGGCAGCCGAGAGACTGGTGTTGGACTGGTCGGCGATGTTGCGTCACCAAACGCTCTATAAGGCCGTGTTCCGGCCCGCTGTGGCCCGCGCTAACCGGCTGGCGGGTGGCGGTGAGGGTCCGGTGCTGCCGCCCGGCCTGAAATTCCATGCGCTCCGGCACACCTACGCGAGCTTGTGCGTGGCTGCCGGTATCCCGCCGTTGGAGCTGTCCCGGTTTATGGGCCACGCCAAGGTCACTACAACGCTGGCTATATATACGCACCTGTTTGACGACGACCACGCCGACGCGATGGCCGCTCTGGGCGCGATGAGCCGCCCGGCTGCGTCGAACGTCGTGCCGATACGTCGTCGCGGCTAAAGGCGAGAGCCACCAAGGCCTACGCCTCGGTCAAGTGCATTGAGGTCGATTCAGAGGAACCGTCGAAGGTCCAATACATCTCCCAGCCGTCCCACTTGGCGGTCTGAGTGCCGTTAGCTTGGCTCGTATGCCCGACGCGGTAATCGACACTGGACGGTGCGCCAGACTCTTTCAGCAGGCACTTGTAGACGGCTTCCTGTTCCTCGCGGAAGCCGAAGTCGTAGTCAATCGCCTTCTTGTCAGACGACAGTTTCAAAATTATGTATGACGACGCAGGTGGGCGGCACTTCTGAAAAACTGACTCAGCCGTGACCCGGCTCTTGGTGCCGCCACATGCAACGACCGTTGCGACAGCGACGGCGATAGTAATTAGAGCTGCGAGTCGCTGTGCGCAGGCTGAGGCGTTGAACACGGGGAACCCTTCGCGTGGTTCGTGGCAAAGCACTGGGAGCATAACCGGCCACGACCTCGCATGCCGGTGGTTCCGATGACGCCCGTCGAGGCGAGATGCACAGGGGTTGCTACAGCGGCAGGTGTTTCGCACGGCCACGGTCAAACCACGGCCAAGTCGTTAGCATTTGTGAATAATCAGTACGGCTAGATAAGGCGCCTAACAGCGGTAATCGTGGAGCCGATGACGGGAATCGAACCCGCGTATTCAGCTTGGGAAGCTGATGTTCTGCCATTGAACTACATCGGCGCGGTTGCCAGAGAAGGCTAGCATCCACCCTCGCGCCGGCGTGCAGACCTTGCGATGCTCGAGGCACGGATTAAGCACTCTGGTTAGACACGTGCCCAACTCTAAGAAAAAGCCATTCATTATAAGATTCGCATGTTTATCATTTCGTGATCTGGCAGTTATCTCGTATCGTGCTTTCCGTGGGCAGGCACGTATTACCTGGCAAGCGACGGAATCATCGCATTCCGCGCAGTCCCAGGGTGGTCATGGCCATGGCTCTCGCGCCCGCCGCGGTATCCGTTGTCACAGCCGCGGCCGTCGGATTCGCCCCAGCCGACCGCCCCGCCAAGCCCGTTGCTGCCGCCACCGAAGCACCCTGTTGTGCGCAGGTCGTGGGCGTGCCAGCGCCTTTGCCGAAGGTCGCCAACACACCAGGCGCGGGCGATACCGAGGGCGAGCCGGCGGCGGCATCGCGATTGCGAGTGGGATCGCGATTCCTGCCCGCGGGAGTCGCATCGGAACACGGCCTTCAAGTAAGAACCATCTTGGCCGCGCGCGCTATCAGCGAAAAGTTTCCCGAGATCCACGAGATTGGCGGATGCCGGCCGGACTCCTTGCCGTGGCACCCCAACGGGTTGGCGATCGACGTGATGATTCCCAACCCCAGCTCGGAGGCCGGCATCGAACTGGGCAACGAGGTCGTCGCGTACGTGCTGGCGAACGCGAGCCGATTCGGAATGCAGGACGCGATCTGGCGCGGCGTCTACTACACGCCGGGCGGCTCCCAGCCGAGTCGCCTCGGCCACTATGACCACGTCCACGTCACCACGACCGGCGGCGGCTACCCGACCGGCCACGAGGTCTACTTGCGCTGACGCCCGCCGGCCGCCGAGCGATAGGCTCGTGCGGTGCTGCTCTCGGATCGTGACCTCAGGGCCGAAATTTCCTCCGGGCGGGTCGGCATCGACCCGTTCGACGACACCCTGGTGCAGCCCTCCAGCATCGACGTGCGCCTCGACCGCATGTTCCGGGTTTTCAACAACACCCGCTACACCCACATCGACCCCGCCAAGCAGCAGGACGAGCTGACCAGCCTCGTCGAGCCCCTCAACGGTGAACCGTTCGTGCTGCATCCCGGCGAGTTCGTGCTCGGATCGACGCTGGAGCTGTTCAGCCTGCCCGACGACCTCGCCGGACGGCTGGAGGGCAAATCTTCGCTGGGCCGACTGGGCCTGCTGACCCACTCCACCGCGGGCTTCATCGACCCGGGCTTCAGCGGTCACATCACGCTGGAGTTGTCCAACGTCGCCAACTTGCCGATCACCCTGTGGCCGGGCATGAAGATCGGTCAGCTCTGCATTCTGCGGCTGACCAGCCCGTCCGAACACCCTTATGGCAGTTCGAGTGTCGGGTCGAAGTACCAGGGCCAGCGGGGGCCGACGCCGTCGCGGTCTTATCAGAACTTCATAAGATCTACATAGCTTCGCCGGGGTGCCCGCACAGTCACTCTGCGCGATCATGGACATGTCGGTGCTTTTCTCCTCCGCGCTGACAACGGCCGATAGAACCTTTGGAGGGGTTGTCTTGGATATCGTGCTCGGGATGTCGATGGCACCGGCGTCGATCGAGATGGTGCTGGTAGAAGGCGAAAACGCGGACGGCGCGACCGTTGACGAGGACCACATCGCGGTCGCTGCCGACGGTGACCCGACCACCAGCGCTTCCGCTCAGGCGATCGCCGCCATCCTCGGTACCCGTGAGGGTGCGCTTGACGCCGGCCTGCGGCTGTCCTCCATCGGGGTGACCTGGACCGATCAGCTCGAGGCGCACGCCCTGCGCGACGCGCTGGCCGCCCGCAAGGTCGAAAACGTCATGCTGGTCTCGGCGTTCCTGTCCGCCGCCGCGCTGACCCAATCCGTCGGCGGCGCAATGGGTTACGCGAGCACCGCGGTGCTCTTCGTGGAGCCCGAGAGCGCCACGCTGGCCGTGGTCGCGACGGACGACGGCTCCATCGCCGGCGTGCGCAAGCAGTGGCTGGACTGGACGTCGGACCGGATCGCCACCGCCGAACTGGTCAACATGGTCGTCGGCCTGGAGAAGCTCGGATCGTCGGTGGACGGCGTGTTCGTGCTGGGGTCCGGCGTCGACATCGCGCCGCTCAAACCGCATTTGGAGGCGGCCACGTCGCTGGACGTGAGCATGCCGGAGGAGCCGGAAACGGCACTGGCCCGCGGGGCGGCACTCGCGTCGGCGAATGCTCCGCTGTTTGTGTCGTCGACGGCCGCGCTGGCCTACTCGCTGGACCCCGGCACCGGTGCCGTGGACCCGACGGCCCTGCCGGATCACCTCAGGTTCCCCGACGTCGCCGACGGCGACGACGGCCGCGCCTACAGCGCCGTGCCGGACGACGCGGACCTGGAATACGATGCCCCGACCGACGTGTTCGAGCCGGTCGGAAGTTGGCGCGACAGGTCGTTCATCCGCAGGCCGATGGTGCTGATGGGCACCGGGATTGCGGCCGTGGCCATCGCGTCGGTGGTGGCGGTGGAGATCGTGGCGGCGGTCAGCATCCGTCGGGATTCGGTTGCCGTGGAGCCCAGCCCGGGCCAGAACCTGATCGTCCCGACCCAGCAGGCGCCGCCACCGGCCGAGGTGCCGCAGGCGCAGCCGAAGATCCAGCTGCCGGCCCCGGCGCCGGTGGCCACGCCCAAGCCCGCGAGTCCGGCGATCGTGCCGGCGGCTCCTGCGGTTCCCGCGCCCCAGGCGCCCGCGTTGGCTCCCGCCCCGGTGCCCGTCCCGGCCGCGCCGATCCCCGCGCCGGCCGCTCCGGCACCGGCACCGCCGGTGGTGGTGCCCGTGCCGATCGTGGCGGCTCCGCCGCTGCTGCCCCTGATCGTCCCGCCGCGCGTGGCACCGCCCGTGCAGGCTCGTCCGCCGGTGCAGTCGCCGCAGTCGCCGCCGCGCGGCCAGGTTCCGGGCTGGCCGCCGCAGGCCGGCGGCCAGGGCCCGCAGCCGCCCTTCGGGCAGGCCCCGCCGGGGCTGGGGAGCCCACCGAGGTCGGGAGGCTGGCCCGGTGGTCCCGGTGGCGGCGGGCCGATCCAGGCGCCGCCTCCCGCCCCGATACCCAGCGGTCCGTTTGGTGGCGGTGGGTTCCCCGGTGGCGGCGGTTTCCCGCGCGCGCCGATGCCGGCCCCGATCCCAGCCCCGGCCCCGGCTCCGGTGCCCAGCGGCCCGTTCGGCGGAGGTGGCTTCCCCGGCGGAGGTGGCTTCCCCGGCGGCGGCGGCTTCCCGCGCGGCCCGATCGCCGCGCCGGCTCCGGCCCCGGCGCCCCGCATGCCCTTCGGTGGCGGCGGATTCGGCGGTGGCGGCTTCGGCGGCGGCGGCTTCGGTGGTGGCGGCCACAGCGGCGGCGGTGGCGGTGGCGGCGGCGGTGGCGGCCACAGGTAGGTCTTCGGAGGAGTTCGAGCGGTGGACATGGTGCTTGGCGTCTCGATGGCGCCAACGAAGGTCCGCATGGTGCTGGTCGAAGGCGAGAACGCCGACGGCCTGACCGTCGACCAGGACGACTTCGACGTCACCGCCGACGCGCCCGCTCAGGTCCTCTCGGCGATTCTGGGCACCCAGGAAAGCGCCGTCGAGGGCGGCTATCAGCTGCTGGCCAGCGGCGTGACATGGACGGATCCGGTCGACGCGGCCGCGCTGCGCGACGCCCTGGCCGCCCGCAAGATCGAGAACGTGATGCTGGTGTCGGCGTTCATGGCCGCGGCGGCCCTGGCGCAGGCGGTGGGCAACGCGACCGACTACGCCCGCACCGCGCTGCTGTTCGTCGAGCCGTACAGCGCAACTTTGGCGGTGGTGAACACCGCCGACGGGTCGATCGTCGACGTCCACCGCACGCTGCTGCCCGAGAGCGACGACGAGGCGGTGGCCAACCTCGTCGAGATGGTCGCTCGCACCGAGTGGCTGCCGACGCACCCGCAAGGCGTGTTCGTCGTCGGCTCCGGAGTGGACATCCCGCTGATCAAACCGGCGCTCGAGGCCGCGACATCGCTAGCCCTGTCGGTGGCCGAGGAGCCGGAGCTGGCGCTGGCCCAGGGTGCGGCGCTGGCCTCGGCGAACGCGCCGTTGTTCGCGGCGTCCACCGCGGCGCGGGCCTACGCGCTGGATAGCGGCGCCGATGCGCCCGAATCCCCGCCGTACCTGGCCGCCGACGAACACGCCGGCATCGACTACGTCGCCTACAGCGCCGTCGACGACGAGGCTTCGGCGGCTTCGGAGGACGACGCTGCGCGCCGCAGCCCGCTGTTGCTGATCGGCAGTTCGCTGGCGATGGTCGCCACCGCCGCGGTGGTGGCGCTGGAGATCGCGTTGGCCATCAACATCCGCCCCACGGTCGCGCTGCGGCCCAGCCCAAACGAAAACGTGATCGTCCCCACCCCGCCCGCGCCGGCGCAGGTGATCGTGCCGAAGCCCGAAGTCAGGCTGCCCACGCCCGTCGCGGCACCACGACCCCTGGTGCCGCGGGTGGCGCCGCCGCCCGCTGCGCCGCCGCCGGTCCCAGTGCCCGCGGCCCCGCCACCGGTGGTGTTCGTTCCGCTGGTGCCGCGGGCGGCCGCCCCCGCGCCTCGTCTGGTGCCGCGGGCCCCGCTGGCGCAGCCACGCAACATCGTGCCGGAGCCGCAGATACCTCGCGAGCGAGGCCTGCTGCCCAGGCTGGGGGGTGGGCAGGGGCCGCTGCAACGCGGACCCCTGCCCGGCCTGGGTGGGCCGCCTCGGGCCCGTGCGCCGATACCGGGCTTCGGCGGCGGGCGCGGGGGCTTCCTCGGTCCGTTCGGCGGCGGCCGCGGCGGTTTTGGTGGCCCATTCGGCGGCTTCGGTCGCCGGTAGTCGGGCCTTTCGCGAGCTATGCTGTGCGGCGCTAACCCGTGGGCAAACCTGGAGGACCGATGGACGTCGTGCTCGGCGTGTCGATGGCACCCCGTGCCGTCGGCATGGTGCTCCTCGAGGGGGAAGGGGCCGGCGGGGTCACGGTCGACCAGGACAACTTCGACGTCGCCCCTCATCGGGCCACCAAAACCGCCGCGGACCAGGTGATTTCGGCGATCCTGGGCACCCGCGAAAGCGCCGCCGAGAGCGGTTACCAGCTGCAGACCAGCGGGGTCGCCTGGACCGATCCCGTCGAGGCCGACGCCCTGCGCGACGCGCTGGCAGCCCGCAAGGTCGAGAACGTGATGCTTGTCTCGGCCTTCGCGGCCGCGGCCGCGCTGACGCAAGCGGTCGGTTGCGCGACCAGCTGCGCGCGCACCGCGCTGCTATTCGTCGAGCCGAGCACCGCGACTCTCGCCGTGGTCGACAGCGCCGACGGCTCGGTCGCCGACGTGCGGCGGCAGCACCTGCCCGACGACCCCGGCGCGGCGCTGGCAGAGCTCACGGCGATGGTCTCCGGCGTCGAAGCGATGGCGGCCGCTCCGGAGAGCGTGTTCCTGATGGGCTCCGGCCCGGACGCCCTGGACATCCCGGCGGTCAAGCCCGCGCTGGACGCGTCGACCTCGCTTGCGGTGACAGCGCCCGCCGAGCCGGAGACGGCATTGGCCCGCGGCGCAGCCCTGGCCTCAGCGAACGCGTCACTGGGTGCACCGTCCACGGTCACGATGGCCCGCGCCGAGGACGCCCCGGCCACCGAACTCGCCTACAGCGCCGAAGCCGATGCCTACGCCGAGCCGATGCCGGAACCCGTCGTCGGCCGGCGCGCACGGCACAGCCGGAAGCCCCTGCTGGCGGCGGTGAGCGCGGTCGCGATCTTCGTCGGCGGCGTGGTGGCCCTGGCCGTCGCGCTGGCGCTCGATATCCGTCCGCACGCCGAGGAACGGCCCAGTATCAGCAAGAACGTCGTCGGCCCGGCGACCGCGGCGTCGGCCGTGAATCCGCCGAAGCCCGCGGCGCCGCCGCCCGCGTCGATCGTGCAGCCCCCGCCGCCGGTCATGCAGCCTTCGCAGGTCCCGGCGTCGGTACCGCCGTCGGTGGTCCCGCAGCCGCCCGTCGAAACCCCGCCCGAGCGGGTGCCTCCGGAGCGTCCCAGGGAACGGCACCATCACTTCGGACACGGCATCCTCATCCCCTGACGGGTAAACTCGGGCCATACGGGGAACTAATAGACGTAAAGAGAGCCGCTCAGGGTCTTGTCACCCGGCTATCGGAAGACTATTGGGGGAGCTTTGGACACCGTATTGGGTGTGTCGATGGCGCCGACGGCAGTCCGGATGGTGCTGGTCGAAGGCGAAAATGGCGATGGCGTCACCGTCGACCAAGAGAATATTGCGGTCGCCGACGAGGCGCCCGTCGATGCCGCGGGTCAGGTGATTTCGGCGATCCTGGGCACCCGCGAGGGCGCGGCCGAGGGTGGGTATCACCTGGCGGCGACGGGAGTGACCTGGACCGATCCGATCGAGGCCGCCGCCCTACGCGACGCGCTGGCTGCCCACAAGATCGAGAACGTGATGCTGGTGTCGGCGTTTCTCGCCGCCGCCGCGCTCGCCCACGCGGTGGGCAACGAAACCAACTACGCGCACACGGCGCTGCTGTTCATTGAGCCCGAAGCCGCGACGCTGGCCGTCGTCGACACCGCTGACGGGTCCATCGCCGATATCCACCGGCACGAGCTGCCCATGGACGACGACGCAGCGGTGGCCGAGCTGGCCACCCTGGTCGCGCAGGCCGAGGACCTGACGGCGCGGCCCGACGGCGTCTTCGTCGTCGGCTCGGGCATCGACATCCCGCTGATCAAGCCGGCGCTGGACGCCGCGACCACGCTGCCGGTGTCGGCGCCCGAGGAGCCGGAGACCGCGCTGGCCCGCGGGGCGGCGTTGGCGTCGGCGAACGCTCCGCTGTTCGCATCGTCCACCGCGGCGCAGGCATACGCGCAGGACCCCGGCACCGGTGTCGTGAACCCGTTCGTCGCCGACGCTGCGTACTTCGACGTTCCCGCCGCCCCCGGCACGGGCGGGCTCGCGCTGGCCTACAGCGCCGTCCCCGACGACGCGTTCACCGGCGCGCACGCCCCGTACACCGGCGAGCAGACCGTCCTGGCCGGCTCCGCCTCGGACACCGTGGATGCCCCGCAGCGCAGGTCCTTCGCGATGGTCGCCAGCGCGGTGGCAGCGATCTTCATCATCGGGGTGACGGCGCTGGTGGTTTCGCTGGCGGTCGCGATCCGCCCCACCGCTGGCACGCGGCCCGATCCCGGGCGCAACGTCGTCGAGGCGCCCACGCAGCGGGCCCCGGAGGCTCCCGCACCGGCACCCCAGGCGCCGGCTCCGGAGCCGCAGGCCCCGGCGCCCGGGCCGCAGCAAGCCCCCGCGCCGGTGCCGCAGCAGGCCCCCGTGCCGGTGCCGCAGGCGCCCGCTCCGGCCCCCGTCCCCGTCCCGCAGGCGCCCGCGCCGGTGCCCGTCCCGGTGCCGCAGGCACCCGCGCCCGCCGCGCCGCCACCGCCGGCGGCCATTCCGGTGCCGATACCCGTGCCGATCATCACCCCGCAGGGGCCTGGTCGCGGCGGGTTCCCCGAGGGGCCCCGCGGCGGGCCCGGCCGCGGTGGCGGCGGCTTCCCCGGTGGCGGCGGTTTCCCCGGCGGCCCGGGTGGCGGCGGAGGAGGCCACGGCGGCCACGGTGGCGGCCGCGGCGGGTTCGGATTTCCGGGCATCCCCGGCCTGTAGCCCTGGCCGCTCGCCCGCCGAGCGCGTCGGATATGGACGAAAAGTGAAGGGCGGGCATACATAAGCGCCACACTCGGCACATCGTCGTAGGGTCAGCGGACAGCTGTCACTTGCAGTTTGCCTGGCGCTCAGCGGCGCGATGCAGTTCGCTCATTGCGGCGACCTACACACGGTGGTATGCGATGCACCGTCTTTGGAACCGGCTATCTGGGTGCCACCCACGCCGTCGGGATGGCGGAACTGGGGCACGAGGTCGTCGGAGTGGATATCGACCCGGGTAAGGTAGCCAAGCTCGCCGGCGGTGACATCCCGTTCTACGAGCCCGGGTTGCGAAAAATGTTGGCCGACAACCTCGCTGCCGGTCGCCTGCACTTCACCACCGACTACGACATGGCGGCCGACTTCGCCGACGTGCACTTCCTCGGAGTCGGCACGCCGCAGAAGAAGGGCGAATACGGCGCCGACCTGCGCCACGTGCACGCCGTCATCGACGCCCTGGTGCCGCGGTTGACCCGGCCCGCGGTGCTGGTCGGCAAATCGACTGTCCCGGTGGGCACCGCGGCCGAACTCGGTGTCCGCGCCGCGGCTCTGACGCCGCCGGGAGTGGACGTCGAAATCGCCTGGAATCCGGAGTTTCTGCGGGAAGGGTACGCGGTGCGCGACACCCTGAAGCCGGACCGCATTGTGCTTGGCGTGCAGGATGATTCGGCCCGCGCCGAGGCGGTGGTGCGCGAGCTGTACGCGCCGCTGCTGGCGGCGGGGGTGCCGTTGTTGGTGACCGATCTGCAGACGGCCGAGCTGGTCAAGGTTTCGGCCAATGCTTTTCTGGCGACCAAGATTTCGTTCATCAACGCCGTCTCCGAGGTGTGCGAGGCGGCGGGTGCCGACGTCACCGCGCTGGCCGACGCGCTCGGCTACGACCCGCGCATCGGACGCCAATGCCTCAACGCGGGTTTGGGTTTCGGCGGCGGCTGCCTGCCCAAGGACATCCGCGCGTTCATGGCCCGCGCCGGGGAGCTCGGCGCCAACCAGGCCCTGACGTTCCTGCGCGAGGTGGACAGCATCAACATGCGCCGGCGCACCAAGATGGTCGAACTGGCCACCACCGCGTGCGGCGGCGCGCTGTTGGGCGCCAACATCGCCGTGCTGGGCGCCGCGTTCAAGCCCGAATCCGACGACGTGCGCGACTCGCCGGCGCTCAACGTCGCGGGCCAGCTGCAGCTCAACGGGGCCGCGGTCAACGTGTACGACCCGAAGGCTCTGGAAAACGCCCGCCGCGTGTTTCCGACGCTGAATTACGCGGTGTCGGTGTCCGAAGCGTGTGAGGGCGCGGACGCGGTCCTGGTGCTCACCGAATGGCAGGAGTTCGTCGACCTCGACCCCGACGACCTCACCGAGCGGGTGCGGGCCCGTGTGGTGGTGGACGGCCGCAACTGCCTGGACGTCGACCGTTGGCAGCGTGCCGGCTGGCGGGTGTTCCGGCTGGGCACGCGACGGCCGTAGCCGAGGCTTCTTTCGTCTGGACTCCCGGCCGCGCTCACGACCTGGCTGCTGATCGGCGTGCTCGTGAGGTCTGGATCATCGGCCCTTCGCCGGACGGCTCCCGGGGCCAATAATGGACTAACTTGCGGAGCAGAGCGCCAATCGACAAGCGCGGAAAGGCGGAGGGATTATGACGTATTACGCAAGTTCGCCTGGAGCGGAAATCGTGCGGGTTTTAGCGCGTTCTATCGGCGTTATTCACTGGCTCTTTACTGAACACTCTGTCGCGGCAACAGCGATTGTCCTGGTATTGATCGCTTTTGGCCTCTATGTCTGGTACGCCATGAGGAAGGAAGCAGACAAGCCGACGGACAAGGCTGCTCCGATCCAATCCACTCCAGCGGCCACAGCACCACGGGTCACCCACAAGACTGACGGCGGATTCAAGAAATGCCCGGGCTGCGGGAAATTCACCCAAAGAGCCAAAGTTTGCAGGCACTGCGGCCACGACCTCCGCTCGTAGCGGGCCGAATGTCCCGGCCGCGCGGTTCGTAGGATGCGGCTCATGGCGATCCTGGCCGTCGACCTCGGCAAGACGTCCTGCCGCGCCGCCCTCGGCGATCGCAGGGCGCAGGGACCGGGCGCGCCGGGGCTCGCCGCTCCCGGCGGGGTGCGGGCCGCGCAGGCGGCGATCCTGGCCGTCGCTCGAGAGCTTGGACCCGTCGACGAGGTGGTCGTCGGCGCGGCCGGGGCGCTGGCGGCGCCCGACGCGGCGCGGGCGCTGGGCGATGCGCTGCTCACCGCGCTGCGGGTTGACCGCGTCGCGGTGACCAGCGACGCCGTCATCGCGCACGCGGGCGCGCTGGACGGCCGGCCCGGCGTGGTGCTGATCGCCGGCACCGGCGTCGTGGCGCTGGCGATCGGGGCGGACGGCACGCTGCGCACGACCGACGGCTGGGGCCCGTGGCTGGGCGACGAGGGCGGCGGCGCGTGGATCGGCGCGGCCGGGCTGCGGGCGGCGCTGCGCGCCCACGACGGACGCGGCCCGTCCACCACGCTGCTCGACGCCGCGCGCGTCCGCTTCGGCGCGCCGCGGACCTGGCCGGCGCGGTTCACGGATGCGGCGTCCTTAGCCACCTTTGCGCCCGAGGTCCTCGCCGTGCGCGGCGACGCGGTGGCCGACGCGATCGTCCGCGCGGCCGCCGATGCCCTGGCCGCGACCGCCCGCGCGGTCGGCGACGGCCCGGTGGCGCTGGTCGGTGGCTTGTCGGGGGTGCCGGCGCTGCGCGCGCGGCTCGACGTCGTCCCGGCCTCCGGCGACGCGCTCGACGGCGCGCTGCGCCTGGGCGCCATCCACGAGCCGCACGTGATCCGCGCCCACACGACGCGCGCACCGCACCGGCTCGACGCCCTGACCACCGAGGCCGTCCGGCCCGGCCTGGACGACCTCGACACCCGGCCCATCGGCGAGGTCGTCGCGCTGCTCGTCGCGGCCGAGGGCGAGGCGCACGCGGCGGTGGCGGCGGCGGTCCCGCGGATCACGGCGGCGGCCGAGGCGATCGCCGACCGGTTGGACCGCGGCGGGCGCCTGGTCTACGCCGGCGCCGGGACGCCGGGACGCCTCGGCGTGCTGGACGCCGCCGAATGTGGGCCGACCTTCGGCACCGAGCTGGTGCGCGGCGTGATCGCCGGCGGTCCGGCGGCGCTGACCGAGGCCATCGAGGGCGCCGAGGACGCGTTCGATCCCGCCGACCTGGCCGGCCTGACCGCCGCCGACGCACTCGTCGGGATCACGTCGTCGGGCCGCACGCCGTACGTGCTCGGCGCGCTCGAGCACGCGCGTGCGGTGGGCGCGCTGACCGTCGCGATCGTCAACAATCCCGGTAGCGAGGCGTCGGCCGACGTGGTGATCGAGCTGCTGACCGGGCCCGAGGTACTGGCCGGCTCGACGCGCCTGACCGCCGGGACGTCCCAGAAGATCGTGCTCAACGCGCTGTCGACCAGCGTGATGATCGCGCTCGGCAAGGCGTACGGCCCGCGAATGGTCGACGTGCGCACCACCAACGCGAAGGTGCGCCGGCGGGCGGTGCGGATCGTGCGCGATGCGGCCGGGGTCGACGAGGAAACCGCGACGACGGCGCTGGCCGCCGCGGGCGGGCACGCCAAGACGGCGATCGTCGCGCTGCTCGCCGGTGTCGACGCGGCCGAGGCCGCCGCCCGGCTCGACCGCGCTCGGGGGCGGGTGCGCGACGCCCTCGGCGGGGCGTGAGCCGCCAGGCCCGCCGTGTGTACGATCCGAGCTCATGCCGCTGTCTAACGGCACGACGTTCGCCGGGTTCACGATCGTGCGCCCGCTGGGGTCGGGGGGAATGGGCGAGGTCTATCTCGCGCAGCATCCGCGGCTGCCCCGGCAGGATGCACTCAAGGTGCTGCCCGCGGAGTGGTCCACCGACGCCGAGTACCGGGCCCGGTTCGGGCGCGAGGCCGACCTGGCGTCGTCGCTGTGGCACCCGCACATCGTCGGCGTGCATGACCGGGGCGAGACCGACGGCCAGCTGTGGATCTCGATGGACTTCGTCGACGGTGTGGACGCCGCGCGGCTGCTCACCGAAAGCTATCCGGGCGGCATGCCCGTCGACGACGCGCTCCGCATCGTCACGGCCGTGGCGAGCGGCCTCGACTACGCCCACAGTCGTGGCCTGCTGCACCGCGACGTCAAACCCGCCAACATCATGGTGACCCGCGGCGGCGCGGGCGAACAGCGAATCGTGTTGACCGACTTCGGGATTGCCCGCAACGTCGACGACGTCAGCCTGACCGCGACGAACATGACCATCGGCACCGTCGCCTACGCCGCACCCGAGCAGCTGCTGGGCCAGGGTCTCGACGGACGGGCCGACCAATACGCGCTGGCCGCCACCGCCTACCAACTCCTGACCGGGTCTCAGCTCTTCCCGCACTCGAATCCCGCGGTCGTCATCAGCAACCACCTGACGACACCGCCGCCCGCGCTGTACCCCGCGCTGTCGAAGGCGCTGTCCAAGAACCCCGCTGACCGGTTTGCCAGCTGTTCGGATTTCGCCCGCGCGCTGGCCGGGGAGGTGACGACGCCGCCGCGCGCCGCGCCGGCGAAGCGGACCGGGGCTCGCGCGGCGGTGCTGATCGTGCTGGTGGCCATGCTGCTCGCGTCCGCGGGATTCCTCACCACGCAGGTGCTCCGCGCGGACCCCCGGCCGGCGAGCACGCGGCAGCAGTGGCAACCGTACGTCGACGCGGCCACGTCGTACGTGACAGCGATGTTCACCTACACACCGGATACGGTCGACAGCAGCGTGCAGCGGATGTTGGACATGTCCGTCGGGCCGCTGCACGCGATGCTCACGAAGAACACCGACAATCTCGTCGCCCTCTTCCGGAACACGCACGCCACCAGCGCCTGCACGATCGATGCGGCCGGCCTCGAGGACCTCGCCGGCGACAAGGCCACCGTCCTGGTCGCGTCGCGGGTGCAGGTCAACGGCGAGTCGCAGCCGTATCGGATGCGGGTGATCGTGGAAAAGCAGCCCGACGGCGCGTTCAAGGCCGCCGACCTCAAGTACCCCGACGGGGGCAACTGATGCGGCGTGCGTTCTGGTGGGTGTGTGTCGTCGTGCTGGTCCTGGCCACGCTCGCGTGCGCGGTCATCGGCGGCTGGCTGATGGTCGCCAAGAGCCGCTCGGTCGGTGTCGCGGACGGCCCGGCGCAGCGCTCAGCCGTGCTCGATGTCGCGAAGGCCGACATCCCCAAGATCTTCGGCTACGACTACCAGACCGTCGAGCGAAGCATGGCCGACGCCGAGCCGCTGCTGACGCCCAAATACCGCGCGGAATTCCAGAAGAACGCCGCCGACAAGGTCATCCCGGAGGCCAGAAAGCGCCAGGTGGCGGTGCAGGCGAATGTCGTGGGAGCCGCGGTGGAAGCGCTGGACAGCGGGTCCGCCAAGGTGCTCGTCTTCCTGAATCGAACGGTCACCGACGCAGGTGGCCAACGGATCTACGACGGCGCCCGGCTGCGGGTGGACATGCAGCGCGTCGACGAGAAGTGGCTGATCTCCAACATCAACCCGGTGTAGCGCTCAGGCCGGCACGGACCGCGGCACGTTGCGCGGCCGGCCGTCGGCGCGCAGGAAGCCCCCGGTGCGCTCGCGGCCCAGGATCTCGGTGGGTTCGCCGTCGCGGAACACCTCGCGGCCGGAAACGAACACGGCGTTGACGGTCTGGTCGTTGCGGTTGACCATGCGCGAAAGTCCGCCGTAGGCAGCGATTTCGGCCTCGTGGTAGGCGTCCAGCGACTCGTCGAGGCTTTGCGGGTCGAGCACCACCAGGTCCGCCCAGTCGCCGACCCGCAGGTGGCCGGCGTCCAGGCCGTACCAGTCCGCCAGCTCCCCGGTCAGCCGGTGCACGGCCCGCTCGATCGACATGAACGGCTGGCCGGCGTTCTGGGCGTCGCGCACATGCCGCAGCAGACGCAGCCCGCAGTTGTAGAACGCCATGTTCCGCAGGTGCGCGCCGGCGTCGGAAAAGCCCATCTGCAGGCCGTCCTGCACGGCCAGCTTGCGCAGCACCTCCGGGCGGTGGTTGGAAATCGTTGTGCGCCAGCGGATCTTAGGTCCGTACTCCAGCACCAGGTCGAGGAAGGCGTCGACGGGATGCAGGCCGCCGCGCTCCACGCCGACCTGGCCAAACGACTTGCCCACCAGCGACTCGTCGGGGCAGGACACGATCTCGGCGTCGAAGAAGTCGCGGTGCCAGGCCCGCGGCGCGTACCTGCTGTCGTAGTCCTTGCGGAACTGCCGCCGGTATTCCTCGTCGCGCAGCAGTTCGTTGCGCTCCAGCTCGTCCTTGAGGTGCAGCGCGGCGGCCCCGGCGCCGAACTCCTCGAAGACCACCAGGTCGATGCCGTCGGCGTACACCTCGAACGGCACGGGCAGGTGCTGGAACCGGAAGTCGCCGCCGAGGCGGTTCACCACCGTCGACAGCGTGCCCGTCAACCACGTGGCGAAGGGTGACGACTTCATGTCCGCCGCGGCCAGCAGGCTGGTCTTCAGCCGCGGGCGCCGAAACCCCAGCGACTGGAACGCCTGCGACACGATGTTCTGCGGGTGGGAGATGTCGGGGCCGGATTGCAAAGCCCGCCCGGACCGGCGCAGCAGCGCCTTGAGCCGACGCAGCTCACGGCCCTTCGCGTAGGTCGACGGCAGGGTGCGCGACCGGCAGGTGTCGCCGTCGATCTTGTCGAAAAGCAGCTGCTGCGAGGACATCCCGAGGAATCCGGCGTCCAGCGCCTCGGCCAGCATTTCTTCCATGCGGGCCTGCTCGGCCGCCGTCGGCCGCACGTCCTTGCGGGTCGCCCGGTCCAGGCCCATCACCGCGGTGCGCATGTCGGAGTGGCCGATGAACGCGGTGACGTTGGGGCCCAGCGGCAGGGCCTCGAGCGCTGCGGCGTACTCGCGTGCGTTGTTCCACGACTTGTGGTCACCGACGATGCGGACCACGTGTTCGTGCGGGATCGCCTCCACGCGACCGAACAGGTCGGCCGCGTCGTTCGCGTCGACGTGCACGGTGGACAGCGAGCACGAACCGATCACGATCGTGGTGACGCCGTGCCGCAGCGACTCCGACAGCGACGGCGCGGCCAGCACCTCCGCGTCGTAGTGGGTGTGGATGTCGATGATGCCGGGGATCACCCATTTGCCTTGGGCATCAATGACATTGGGGCAGCCCTCGGTGTCCAGCGGCGACGGGCTGACGGCCGCGACGCGCCCGTCGCGAATGCCGATGTGACGGACCGCCGACGGTCCTCCGGTGCCGTCGAACCAACGGCCGTCGGTAATCACGGTGTCGAACGGCATTGCATCCACCTCCATTTGGCTAGACAGTCTAGCCAATACGTCGATCCACCGCGCTCAGCGGTGCGGGCTGGCGATCTCGGCACTGAGCACCGGCGCGACCCACCGGCGCAGATAAAAGCGCAGCACGTCGCCGGTGCGCGGCGGCCGGCCAGGGTCGATCATGAACGATTGCAGGATCCGCAACATGTATTCGGCCAGGTCGTCGATGCCCGCGTCGTCGAGGCCGTATTGCGCCCAATCGATGTCCAGGCCCGCCAGCAGGCCGTGCCCGAACTTGACACCCATCTCCGACGTCACCCCCGTCGACGCCTTGGTGAAGTCGTGGATCAGCATCAGCTGGACATGCCTGTCGTCGGGCAGCCACTCGAGGGTGAACGCCAAGCTCTCCACCAGGGCCTCGACCGGGTCGGTCAGGTTGGACAGATGGTCGGCGAGCCGCTGCAGGAACCGCACCCCGGACCGGGTGGCGGCGGCTTCGAGCAGCGCGCTGGTTCCGGGGAAGTAGTTGTAGACGGTCTGTCGCGATACGCCAAGGGTGCGCGCCACGTCGGCGATGCGGATGTCGGCGCCGCGTTCCTCGATCGCCTCACTTGCCGCGTTGAGGATGCGGTCGACCGCCTCTTCGTCGGTCGCGGGCGTGGCGCCGCCCCACCCATGGGTGCGCATGGGTGAAGACGTTACGCGTCAGCGTCGACGCACGGGTTCACTCGGCATCGTCACGCTTCTTGCCGAACAATCGCCGCTTCTTGGGTTTCGGCTCGGGTGCCTGTTCGGCGGATGCGGCGTCCCACGCGGCAGCCTCGTACCCGGGGTGAGCTTCATATCCGGGGTGAGCGTCGTACCCGGGGTGAGCGTCGTATCCGGGGTGAGCGTCGTATCCGGGTTGGGCGTCGTACCCGGGGGAAGCGTCGTACCGGAGTGCCGCGTCCGGTGGCTGGGCCGGTTGGGCGGGTTGCCACTGCGGCGGGCCGCCGTATGACTGAGCCGCCGGGGGCCGGTAGCCGCCCTGGAACCCCTCTTGTGGCCTGGGCAAGCTCTCGATGAGAGTCGGGGGCGGCGCGGATTTCGGCGCCTGCGGAGGGGGAGAGGGCGGGGGTGGGGGCGCGGAATATTGCGGTGCCTGCGGTGCCTGGGGCGCTGGGGCTTGGGGTGTCGGCTGCTGCGGGGGAGCGGGAGGTTTGGGGGGCGCCGCGGGCCGGTCGGCCTGCTGGAAACTTTCCTGGCGTCGCGTCGGCGCGGGCTCGTCGCCGGACAGGCCGAGATTCTGCAGCGAAATCTGGGTGGTCGGCGCGGCAATCGGTGTCGGTTTCGGTGCCGGCGGCTTGGGCGGCTGCTGCGGTTCCTGCCGTTGCGGCTGAGCGCGGTGCCGCCAATAGCCCTGCGCGTCGAATGGGAACGCCACCCGCGGCGGCTGCCACTCGATTTGCGGCAGGTCGCCGGGCTCGCGGTCGCCCGAGCCGGACCGGGAAGCCAACTCGGTGTCGATTACCGACCTTGCCGCGGCCATTGCGCGGTCGGCCGTCTCGTAACGACCCACCTCCGTGCCACGGAACGTCACGATGAACTGTGCAGCAGACGCCATCAGCCCATCATTCGCTGGATCTAGCGAAGTGGAAAGTCGACAGGCCCAGACGGCCGCAGAGAAGACCGTTGCTGCGCCGCCGTGTTAGCCCGCGAGTCCCAGGCGTCACAAAAAAGTCGGCATCAGGCCCGGCGAAGGTGGACTGCCACGACCGTGTCGCGAGTAGCCTGACCGCGTGGACTTCGCGTCGGCGTACATCGAGCAGACCCGCGAATTCGGTGAGCTGATTCGCGGCGCCGATCCGGCGACGCCAGTGCCGACGTGCCCGGGCTGGAGCCTGGAGCAACTGTTCCGGCACGTCGGGCGCGGGGACCGCTGGGCGGCGCAGATCGTCGCCGAAAAGCGCGACGACTTCCTCGATTTCCGCAGCGTCGAGGGCGGCAAGCCGCCGCCGGACCGTGACGACGCGATCTCCTGGTTGAACGGCGGCGCGCAGCGCCTGGTGGAGGCCGTCGAACTATCGGGCGCACAAACGCCGGTGTGGACGTTCCTCGGCCCCCGGCCGGCGAACTGGTGGATCCGGCGCCGGCTGCACGAGGTGGCCGTGCACCGCGCCGACGCTGCCATCGCGGTCGACAGCGATTTCACACTCGACGCCGACATCGCCGCCGACGGGATCACCGAATGGCTTGAGCGCGTGGCGATCCAGGGCGGGCGGGACGGGGCGCAGCTGCCGCTGCAGGACGGCGACACCATCCACCTGCACGCCACCGATCCGGGGCTGTCCGAGCCGGGCGAGTGGACCATCGGCGTCGCCGACGGCGCGATCACCTTTGCGCACGAGCACGGCAAGGGCACCGTGGCCCTGCGCGGCGGCGCCACAGAGTTGCTGCTGGCGCTGCTGCGCCGCGTTCTCGTTGCAGACACGGGCATCGGGCTGTTCGGCGACGACGCCGTCTGGCAGCTCTGGCTGGACCGCACGCCTTTATAGACTTACCGACCATGACCACATCGGAGATCGCCACCGTGCTGGCCTGGCACGACGCGCTAAACGCCGCCGACCTCGACACATTGGTGGCCCTGTCCAGCGACGACATCGACATCGGCGACGCGCACGGGGCCGCGCAGGGCCACCAGGCGCTGCGCGACTGGGCCGCGTCGCTGAACACCACGGCGGAGCTGGGCCGGATGTTCGTGCATGACGGCGTGGTGGTCGTCGAACAGAAAATCAGCGACGCTTCCGGTGCCGAGACGACGGCGGCGTCGGCGTTTCGGGTGGTGCACGACCACGTCACCGCGGTGTTCCGCCATGCGGACCTGGCGGCGGCGCTGGCGGCCACCGAACTCACCGAGGCCGACCGGGTCGACTGAGCATGCGCGGAATCATCTTGGCCGGCGGCTCGGGAACCCGGCTGTACCCGATCACGATGGGGATCAGCAAGCAACTGCTGCCGGTCTACGACAAGCCGATGATCTACTACCCGCTGTCCACGCTGATGATGGCCGGCATCCGCGACATCCTGGTGATCACCACCGTCCACGACGCGCCTGGGTTTCAGCGGCTGCTGGGCGACGGCACGCAGTTCGGCGTCAACATCAGCTACGCCAGCCAGGACGAACCCGAAGGCCTGGCACAGGCATTCGTCATCGGCGCGAACCACATCGGCACCGATTCGGTGGCATTGGTGTTGGGGGACAACATTTTCTACGGCCCGGGCCTGGGGACCAGCCTGGTCCGTTTCCACTCCGTGCGCGGCGGAGCGATTTTCGCGTACTGGGTGGCCAACCCGTCCGCCTACGGCGTCGTCGAATTCAGCGCCGACGGCACCGCGCTCTCACTGGAGGAGAAGCCGGCCACCCCGAAGTCCCAGTACGCGGTGCCGGGCCTGTACTTCTACGACAACGACGTGATCGAGATCGCCCGCGGCTTAAGCAAATCCGCGCGCGGCGAATACGAGATCACCGAGGTCAACCAGATCTACCTCAACCGGGGCCGGCTGAACGTCGAAGTGCTCGCGCGCGGGACGGCGTGGCTGGACACCGGCACCTTCGATTCGCTGCTGGACGCCAGCGACTACGTGCGCACGCTGGAGCGACGGCAGGGCCTGAAGGTCAGCATCCCCGAGGAGGTGGCGTGGCGGATGGGCTGGATCGACGACGAGCAACTGTCCCGGCGCGCCCACAGCCTGGTCAAGTCCGGCTACGGCCGCTATCTGCTGGAGCTGTTGGAGCGGAACTGATCTCGGCCTGCTAACGCAACCCGGTGGCTCCGGGTAGGCCGAGCAGCCCGGCGAGCCCGCCTGCCCCCGCCGCGCCTTTGTACTGGCCGACCCCGGCGTTGCCGCCGTCACCGCCGTTGCCGATCAGGATTCCGCCGGGCTTGCCCGCGGCCCCGGTGCCCCGGGATGCGGCGGTTAATACAGTAGGCCGCTACGTAATTCTCGCGGCTGACTACGTAGTCCGGTGCGCTCGGCGGGGGAGATCGCCTACTGCCGGTAACTGGTCAGGAAGTTTCCCAGCCGGTCGATGGCGGACGCAAGATCGCGGGCCCACGGCAGCGTCACGATGCGCAGGTGATCGGGCTCGGGCCAGTTGAACCCGGTGCCCTGAGTGACCAGGATCTTCTCCTGCAGCAGTAGGTCGAGGACGAGCTGCTCGTCGTCGGCGATGTCGTAGACCTCGGGGTCCAGCCGCGGGAACGCATACAAGGCGCCCGCCGGCTTGGTGCACGACACCCCAGGGATCTCGTTGAGCTTGGTCCACGCCACGTCGCGCTGTTCCAGCAGCCGGCCGCCGGGCAGCACCAGGTCCTCGATGCTCTGGTAGCCGCCGAGGGCCACCTGAATCGCGTGCTGCGCGGGGACATTCGGGCACAGCCGCATGTTCGCCAGCAGGTTGATGCCCTCGATGAAGCTGCTGGCATGGTCCTGCGGGCCGGTGATCGCCAGCCAGCCGGCGCGGTACCCGGCGACCCGGTAGGCCTTGGACAGGCCGTTGAAGGTCAGGCACAGCATGTCGGGCGCCAGCGTGGCCAGGCTGATGTGCTTGGCGTCGTCGTAGAGGATCCGGTCGTAGATCTCGTCAGCGAGCAGCAACAGCTGATGCTTGCGCGCCAAAGCGACCATCTGGGAGAGGATCTCGCGGCTGTAAACCGCACCGGTCGGGTTGTTGGGGTTGATCACGACCAGCGCCTTGGTGCGCTCGGTGATCTTCGATTCCAGGTCGGCGATGTCGGGCTGCCAGTCCTGCGTCTCGTCGCACAGGTAGTGCACCGGCGTGCCGCCCGCCAGCGACGTCGACGCCGTCCACAGCGGGTAGTCCGGCGACGGAATCAACACCTGGTCGCCGTTGTCCAGCAGCGCCTGCAGCGTCATCGTGATCAGCTCGGAAACGCCGTTGCCGAGGTAGACGTCGTCGACGTCGAACCGCGGGAAGCCCTCGACGAGTTCGTAACGGGTGACCACCGCGCGCCGCGCCGACAGGATGCCCCGGGAGTCGGAGTACCCCTGCGCATACGGCAGCGCCTGGATCATGTCGCGCATGATCACGTCGGGCGCCTCGAAGCCGAACGGCGCCGGGTTGCCGATGTTGAGCTTGAGGATGCGGTGCCCCTCGGCCTCCAGCCGGGCGGCTTGGGCGTGTACCGGCCCACGGATCTCGTAGAGGACATCCTGCAGCTTCGACGACTGCGCGAACGCCCGCTGCCGATGATGTCCCGACGCATGCACGGGCAGCTGGTGAGTAGTCACGTCACCCATGGTGCCACCGCTGTCCACCGATATTTGCTGGTCGGTACTAACTCGTGATCAGCGCTTGCCCGGCGGACGGGCGCCACGGGCGATCCCCAGTCCCTTCACCGGCGGCGACGGGGGCGCCGATTCGCCATTGGCCTCCGGCTCCGGCTTTGCTTCGGCGGCCTCGGGCTCGACGGCCTCAGCGGGCTCGGGTTCCGGCTCCGGCTTGGCTTCAGGCTTGGCTTCGGGCTTGGCTTCGGCAGGCTTGGCCGGCGCCGCCTTCTTGGCCCCCGGACGCCGCGCGCCCGCGGCGATGCCCAGGCCCTTCACCGGCACCTCCGGCTTGGCCTCCTCTGCCGGTGCTTCGGTAGCGGGCGCGGCGGGCTCGGCCTCGACGGTCTCCGCTGCGGCGGGCTGCGCTTTGGCGGCCGGCGCCGCGGCTTTCTTGGCGCCGGGTCGCTTGGCGCCGGCGGCCATGCCCAGGCCCTTGACCGGCGCCTCGGGCTTGGTCTCGGCCGGCTCGGCCTTGGCGGCGGGCTCGGCCTTGGCGGGCTCGGCCTTGGCGGGTGCGGCCTTCTTGGCGCCGGGCTTCTTGGCGCCGCCGGCCATGCCCAGGCCCTTGACCGGCTGCGCGGCGGCGGGCTTCTCGTCGCTCGCAGGAGCCGCGGCCTTCTTGGCGCCGGGCTTCTTTGCCCCGCCTGCCATGCCGAGCCCCTTGACGGGGGCGGCGGGCTTCTCGGCGGCTTTGCCCGCCGCCTCGGTCGGCGCCTCGACCGTTTCGGCGGCCTCCTCGGCTTCCGCCTCGGCGGGCGCGGCCGGCGCGGCGGCCTTGGGCTTGGCCTTCTCCGCCTCGGCGGCCCGCTGTTCGGCCTCCTTGGCGGCGGTGCCCTTCTCCGGCAGCTTCACCTTCTCGCGGTCCAACGACCCGAGCAGCACCTGGGCCACGTCGAGCACCTCGACCCCGGTGCGGCCGGCCTCCTCGGCGCGGTCGTTCACGCCGTCGGTGACCATCACGCGGCAGAACGGGCAGCCGGTGGCGATCGTGGCGGCGCCGGTGGCCAGCGCCTCGTCGACGCGTTCGTGGTTGATCCGCTTGCCGATGTGCTCTTCCATCCACATGCGGGCACCGCCGGCGCCGCAGCAGAAGCTGCGCTCGGCGTGGCGCGGCATTTCGGTGAGTTTCGCCCCGGCGGCGCCGATGAGCTCGCGCGGCGCCTCGTAGACCTTGTTGTGCCGGCCCAGGTAGCACGGGTCGTGATAGGTGATGTCTTGGGACACGGGCGTCACCGGGACCAACTTGTTGTCGCGGATCAGCCGGTTGAGCAGCTGGGTGTGGTGCAGCACGGTGTAGTTGGCACCAAGCTGCCGGTATTCCTTACCGAGGGTGTTGAAGCAGTGCGGGCAGGTCACGACGACCTTGCGGTCGACGGTCTCCACGCCCTCGAACAGCTCGTCCACGGTCTCGATGGCCTGCTGGGCGAGCTGCTGGAACAGGAACTCGTTGCCGGACCGGCGGGCCGAGTCGCCGTTGCAGGTCTCCCCGGCGCCCAGCACCAGGTACTTCACCCCGGCGATGGAGAGCAGCTCGGCGACGGCCTTGGTGGTCTTCTTCGCCTTGTCGTCGTAGGCGCCGGCGCAACCCACCCAGAACAGGTACTCGTAGCCGTCGAAGCTCTCGACGTCCTGGCCGTACACCGGGACGTCGAAGTCGACCTCGTCGATCCAGTTGGTGCGGTCGGAGGCGTTCTGCCCCCACGGGTTGCCCTTGTTCTCCAGGTTCTTGAACAGCACGCCCAGCTCCGACGGGAACTCGGATTCCATCATCACCTGGTAGCGGCGCATGTCCACGATGTGGTCGATGTGCTCGATGTCCACCGGGCACTGTTCGACGCACGCGCCACAGGTGACGCAGGACCACAGCACGTCGGGATCGATGACGCCGCCCTGCTCGGCGGTGCCGACCAGCGGGCGGGCCACCTGCTCCGGTCCGTGTCCCGGCACCCGGCCGAAGCCCGATTCCGGCACGTGATGGCCCTCTTCCTTGACGGTCTCGAGGTCCAGACCCTCCAGCGGCTCGGCCTTCTTGTCGCCGAGGATGTAGGGCGCCTTGGCCATCCAGTGGTCGCGCAGGTCCATGATCACGAGCTTGGGCGACAGCGGCTTGCCGGTGTTCCAGGCCGGGCATTGCGACTGGCAGCGCCCGCACTCGGTACAGGTGGCGAAGTCAAGCATGCCCTTCCAGGTGAAATCCTCGATCTTGCCGCGGCCGAATTCGGCGTCGTCGGGCGGGTTTTCGAAGTCGATGGGCTTGACCTCGCCGTCGACCACGGCCTCGACCGGCAGCAGTGGGCCCAGGCCGTCGGGCAGCCGTTTGAAGGTGACGTTGATGGGCGCCAGGAAGATGTGCAGGTGCTTGGAGTGCAGCACGATCACCAGGAAGGCCAGCGCGACGCCGATGTGAGCCAGCAGCGCGATCGTCTCGATCCATTCGTTGACGGTCGGGCCCAGAGGCGCCATCAGCTCGCCCATGCCGTGCGAGAAGAACGCGCCCCAGCCGTAGGGGAAGTTACCGGTGTTGACCGCCGCCCCGCGGAAGATCGCGTAGCTGACGATGACCAGGGAGATCATGAACAGGATCAGCCAGGCGCCGCCGGTGTGCGATCCGTAGAAACGGGACTGACGTCCGTATTCCTTTGGCTCGGAACGCAGCCGAATGATCGCAAAGGTGATGATGCCGGCGAGCACGGCGAGCGCGATGAAGTCCTGCAGGAAGCCCAGCGCGTCCCAGCGGCCGATCAGCGGGATGTGGAAATTGGGCTGGAACAGCACGCCGAAGGCCTCGATGTAGACCGTGAGCAGGATGAAAAAGCCCCACATGGTGAAGAAGTGCGCCAGACCGGGGATCGACCACTTCAGCAGCTTGCGCTGCCCGAACACCTCGGCGATCTGCGTCCAGATTCGGGTGCCTACGTCGTTGGTGCGTCCCGATACAGGTTGGCCGGACATGACCAGCCTGTACAACCACCAGACGCGCTTGAGCGCCAGCACGCCTACCACCGCGGTCATGCCGAGCCCGACGATCAGCCGGATGAGGGTCTGCGTGGCCACCGAAGGTCACCTCAATTCGTCGTCGATCAGATTGGTGGGCGCCCGACGCGCCTTTGCTGGCTGCTTAACCTGCCCATAGTGACATCTGTGGGCTTTTCACCGCGAGAAAGGCTGCCCTAAGTTGTCGCAGTTCACAGCCGATCTTGCGGCGACTCAGCGCCCCAACAGCTCGACCATCTGGACCTGAATCTCGCCGACGACACCGCCCAGGACGGCCCCGACCGCGATCATCAACGGCTCGTCGTCCTTGAACACCGGTCGCAGGATCGACTCGTACTCTTCGTTGGAGAGCTGGCTCATCTTCTCCACGATCGTCTCCTCGAGATCGATCACGGTGGTGGCGTACTGCTGGGCCTCCAGCAGGGTCGACGGCAGCCGCTCGAGCACCAGGTCCACCACCCGGTCCTTGAGCGCGCGGTAACGCTGGGTGCCGACGGTGAGCGCGATCAGCGGACGCGCGAGGCCGGTCTGCGCGTCGATCGCCTCGTCGACCTCCTTAGCGACGAGCGCGAACAGCTTGTCCGCGCCGGGACCCTTGATGACGCCGTCGAACAGGATCTCGGGGGCGAACAGGTCGTCGGCCAGGATCTTGGCGTAGTCGCGGGTGATCTTGTCGCGCTGCGCGTGCAGCAGCCCCTGGAACGGGAACAGGCCCAGGATCTTCTTCTGGTGCGTCGGGCGGAACAGCATGTTCAGGGCGATGTAGTCGCTGATGAAGCCGACCGTGAAGCCGAACGCCGGCATGATCCACGGGTTCTTGAACAGCGCCCACGCGACCATCTGCACCAGCCCGATGCCCAGGCCGAAATAGATTCCGCTGCGCCGGACGAACGCCATTGCGTCGTTGGTCACACCGCGCATCAGCTTGACAAGCTTCTCTTTGTTGCGGACCAGCGTCGTCACCGCGAGGAACTGCAGGTCGACGTAGCGGCCCAGGTCCGACTTCATCTCTTCGAGCAGGTTCTCGATCAGCGTGGGCGCCTGGGCCTGGATGCGGGCCTGGATGGCCTTGCGGCCCGCCTCGGGCAGCGAGTCCCACAGCCCGGGCCGGATCTGCTCGGCGAGATCGCGGGAGATCTCCTCGACGGACTCGACGAGCGGCGCCCGCAGGGCCTCGACGGCCTCGTCGGCGTCGATGCGGTCCAGCAACTCCTCGGGTTTGAGCAGGTTCGACGTCAGCAGGTCGATGGTCTTGGAGCCGACCTTGCCGGCGCGCCTGGGCACGATGCCCTGCCAGCCGATCGGTCCGATGCCCTTGAATTCCAGTGGCCGGTAGACCATTTCCAATGCCACGATCTTGGTGCTCCAGCCGACGAACGCGGCCACCAGGGGCATTGACAGGTAGATGTACCAGTTGAGGCTGACGTCGTGCTTGATCTCGTCGAAGGTCTGCAACGCGATCACAGCACTGGTCACGGTCAATCCCCTTGCATCGTGGCGGCCCACAGCGCCTGGCCGAGCGGAGAAAGCGTCAGCGTCAGCTTGTCGATCTTGGCAGGTAGCGGTCCGCGGGAGGCGCTTTCGATGCACCGCAGGATCGACGGCTCCGCCATCAGGATCTCGTAGTCGTCCTTGAGGTCGGGGTCCTCCGGGCCGACCTCCACCAGACCGAGCGACAACAGGTGGCTGACGTACGTCGGGACCATCTCCGGCAGCGCCACGTTGGCGGTGCGGCCCACCAGCGCCGCGTTCTCCAGCACCGCGCGGCCCGGGGTGCGCCGGCGCGTCCAGTCGTAGACATTCAGCGCCGGCGACGCCGAGCCGTCGGACAAGGCGCCGATGATCCGCGCCTCGTCGGCGACCAGTTGATCGAGGATGTGGTGGAAGAGCTCAACCTGGCTGCCCCGGGTGCTCTGGTCCAGCGCACGATCGAGCAGTGAGCGCATCTTGGTGCCCAGTGAGTCCGGCTTCGGGGGTTCCGGCGGGGCCGGCAGCGCGGGCGGCGCCTCGTCGGGCTGATTCTGCAGCAGGTCCAGCAGCTGTTGCTGGGTGTGGATCGTGGTGCGCAGCCAGAACTGCGCCAGGCCCGACGCGTAGCCGACCAGTCCTCGCGGATCGAAGGAGATGCCCACGCTGCAACGGCCCGTCGCTACGGCCGCGGAAACAGGGTGGGACGGGTGGGCCGCGTGGGCGATGCCGTCGTCGACGGTGGCGTGCTGCTGGACGGTCGGGTGGGTCGCGTCGTCTGGCTGGTCGTCGTCGCGGTCGTCGACGGGCTGGCCGACGTGGTCGTCGTCGCCGGCGGGGAGGTCGTGGTCGTGCTCGGCGGCGCCTGGCTCGACGACGCGGGCGGCTCCGACGACGAATTCGGCGGAACCACCGGGATCACCGATGTCACCGTGTTGCCGTTCGAGTCTGTTGAACTGACGGTTTGCGGCACCGGCGAAGGCGTCGGGGTGTTGGACGTGTTGCCGGATTTGCCGCTGCCCACGGTGAGGGCCAGCACCGCCGTCAGCGCTACGGCGGCAAGGGCGGCCGCCACGCTCACGACCAGGGCCGTGCGCTTGTACCACGGCAGCGGTCCGGGCTCGGCGGGGCGCTCGTACCGCGCCGGTTGCGGACTCGCGGAGGTTTCGGGGGTTTCGGGGACTTCGAGGCCGTATCCGCCGCTGTGCTCGCCGCCGGTATAGGGCACCGGTTCGTCTGCGTCGGCGGCATCCTGCGACCAGGCCAGGGCCGGGGCGACCTCGGTCGTCTGGGGCGTGGTGACCAGCTCGGTCGGGGTTTCGACGACGGCCCCCGCGGCGGTCGCGGCGCCCGACGACGACTGCTGCCGGGATCCGAGCGCCGCCGCGCCGATCGCGGCGCTGAACATCGGGTCCGGCGTGGTGAGGGTGGGCACCTGCAGGCGCTCGGAGAGTCGGGTGGCGATCAGCGGGATGCTGGCGCCGCCACCGACGGCCGCTACGGCGGCCAGATTCGCCCCGGCGTGCTGCGCGATGTCGGACAGCGCGGCCAGGAACCGGTCCAGCGGTCCGGCGATGATTTGCTCGAAATCCGTGCGGGCCAGCCGGAAATCCCCGTCCGAACCGGTCGCGATGCCGGTCACCGTGCCCGACGAGAGTTGTTCCTTGGCGCGCTGGCACTCGCCAAGCAGGCGGGCCGGCGAGGGGGCGCGCGTGGTGGCGCCGACGTTGAGGCTGGTGGCGGCGTCCTGGCCGCCCGAGCTCACGTAATCCGCGAGCAGCTGGTCGATCGCCTCGCCGGAGAAGCCGGTGTACCGCACGGACTGGCCGACCGGCGCGAGGTTCGAGCCCGCGTCGGCCAACGTGACGGTGGTGCCGCCGGCGCCGAAGTCGCACACGGCGACCAGGCCCTGCCGGGGGAATCCCGCGTTGCCCTGCAGCGCCGCGAGCGCGGCGGCGGCGTCGGACACCAGCACCGGAGGCACGCCGCCCGCCGCCAGGCCCGGCTGGGCGAAGAACTCGTCGCGCAGCGCCCCGATCTGGGCCTGCGACCAGTACGCGGGAACCGCGACGGTGACCGGCGACCCGTACCCGACCGTGCGGGCCATGGCCTCGAGCGCCTCGACGGTCAGCGCGTCGGGCAGGTACTTCGTGCCGTCCGCCGCGACCAGCGGCGCCCGGTCGCCGACCCGCTCGACGAAGCCCCGTATCACCAGGCCGGCCCCGGTTAGCTTGGGGTTCTCCGCCGGCACGCCGACTTCGCTCGGCTGGCCGTCGAACAGGGTCAACACGGAACTGCGGGTCACCGGAGCGCTCCCCGCGCGGGCCGCGACCAGGTTTGCCACCCCGATCGATAACCCGAGCGACTCGCTCATATGGCTCCTCACCTTGTTGGTTTGCCGGGTCCGCCCCGGGTGACGTCAACGATGCCAGGGCAACCTGGGATGGCGCTGCGAAGAGCTGAGCGTCTCGGTCGGTTCGGTTGACGACGGGGTGCTGGTCGTGGTCGTGGTGGGGGTGGTGCTCGTCGTCGGGGTGGACGTCGCGGTGGTGGTGGCGGGACTGGTGGTCGTGGTGGTGCGTGTGGTGGCGGGCGCCGTACCCGAGGTGTGCATTAGCTGGAGGGAGCCCCAGATGATCAGCGCGATCAGCACTGCGATCAGCACACCCCAGCCGACCAGCGCGATGGGTTTGCGCCAACCGGGCACCGGCTCAGGGTCTTCGGCGCCGTCGCCGTAGCTGCCGCGCGTGCCCGGAAGGTTGGGTCCAGAGTCCGGCGGGTCGTTCCTTGCCACGGCCCCCGAGCCTATCGGCTCGGCGGGTGGACGCCCAAGCGCGCCCCGGCGGGTGGTCAAACCTTGACCTCGCCGGGACCAGGTTGTTAGGGCACACCGGGCGGCAGCGTAATCGGATGCGGCAGTTCAGGAATGGAAATCACCGGCGGCAACGACGGCAAGTGCGGGTGATGCGGGGTTTTCGTGGGCGCCTTGGATGGTTGCTGCGTGGGCCGCTGAGTCGGTGGAGGCGGCGCCCCGGTGTTGGGCGGCGGCGGCGCGGCGGTGGTGGTCGGGGTTGCCGACGTCGTCGTCGTTTCCGACGGCGTCGTGGTGGTGGTCGTCGGGCTCGTCGTGGTTTCGGTGGTCGTGCTCGTCGTCGGGGTGTTGCTGGTCCCTTCGTCTCCGCCGAGCAGTTGACCGCCGTAGTACACGATCAGCGCGATCAGGACCAGAACCAGCAGCAGCCACAGCGTCAGCACCAGCCACCTGCGCAGCCGCGACTCGGGCTTGTCGTCGGGGTTCAGGGATTCCGACAGCGGCGGGGGGCCTGGCGACGGGTTGGGCGGGGGCTGCTGCTGCCCGTGCGGGTACTGATCCCAGGCGGGCTTCATCTCCGTCGGTTGCCGGTTGAAGTCGTCGGGCGGGCCGTAATTTGCCACGGCTCCGATGGTACTGAGCGGCGATCAGTTCAGAATGTGTCGACCTTTTGGATGCTGACGAACATGCCGTGGCGCGTGGCGTTGTTGGTGAACCGGGTGCCCGCCGCGGAGGCATCGATCGTCCACCCCTGCGCGTCGTAGGTCTTGTAGTCGATCGTGACGGTCGGGATGGCCCCCAGGTTGCCCAGCACCCACTGCACGGAGCCGTTGGAGCTGATGCTGACGCCGTTGGTGTGTTCACCGTCTTGCATCGGGGAGTTGGTGAAGGCCGCTTCGCACCCGACGCTGACCGAATTGATCTGGCAGCGGGTCAGGCCGGTCTTGGTCTCGATGAAGACGTAGCCGTTCTGGTCGGGCTTGAGCGGGATAGCGCCGGGTGGGGCGGTCGGCGTCGGCGTCGGCGGTGGGACGGGAATCGGGGCGGCGGTGGGCATCGCGGTCACGGTCTGCCGAGGCGTGGGGAACGACGGTTCGGTGGGCCCCGCCCCCGAGCCCGCGACCGGTTTGCCCTCGATGACCGAGGTGCAGCCGGCGAGCAGCGCACTACCTGTCAGCAGCAGCGACCCAACGGTCGCCCCCCACCGTGCTTTTTGCGTTGAGAGCACGCGCTACTCCTGAGAAATCAGAGATATCGGGAGTCAGATTACGGCCGATGTGACGCAAGTTGCCGCAGTGACGCGGCTTCGGGACCGCGCCGATGACAAAGCGTTATGGGTGCGAAACCGTGGCGAGCAGACGCAAAAGCACCCTTTTGGGCGGCGTGTCGGGGGCTTTTACGTCTGCTCACGGGGGGGATGAGCAGGGGTTTTGGCGTCCCGCCGCTCCATGGCGTCGAGCACCCAGCTGGCCCACTCGGCTTTCGCCTTGCTCCACCGCAACCCGTTCTCCAGCACGGCGGCGGTGAAGAAGTCGTCGTCGCTGTCTGACCAGTCGTGCGAATCGCGGAGCTGCACGTAGTGCGCGTGGTCCCGCTCGGCCGCGGTCCGGTAGTGCTCCATGTACTCGCGCCGCTCGCGGGGAGTGATCTCGCCGAGCATCAGCACGCGCAGCAGCGCCGCGTTGCGAATCGGCGGATCCTCCTGCGCCGACGTCATCCAGCGCTGCAGCTCGGCGCGCCCCGCGTCGGTGATCGCGTACTCCTTGCGACCGCGCGGGCCCAGGTCGGACACCTTGATCAGCTCTTCGGCGGCCATCTTGTTGAGCTCGCCATAGAGCTGGCTCTGCGTGGCCGGCCAGACGAAGTCCATCGACAGTTGAAACAGCTTCAGCAGGTCATAGCCGCTGGCGGGGTGATCGGCCAGCAGCCCCAGCGCAGCGTGTCGCAAGCTCACCACCCCAGCATACGCTCCAGCATTGACATGTCTATACACACATGTCAGTATCGACATGTCATAACCGGAGTATCAAGCTGAGGGAGCCCGCGATGAACCAGACAAACCACGACCTGCCGGCCGTGAGCGGCGACGCGCAGTCGGCCGACCGGTCGGAGTCCAAGCGCCGAGGCGCCGCGGACGTCATCGACGGCTTCCTCCGGTCGCCATTCGCCGGAATCGCGCCGTGGGCGTTGCTGTCGATCCTGTCCGGGCCGGGGCATTTCGCGCAGGCTGTCCTCGCCGCCCTGGGCCTCTCGCTGCTGGTCATGCTGGTGAGCCTCAGCCGTGGCATCAAGGTGCACTCGCTGGAGGTCTTCGGGGCCGTGTTTTTCGGCGCGCTGGCCACCGTCGGACTGCTCGCGACGGACAACGTGATCCGGTTTCTGGAACTGTGGGCCGGTGAATTGACCAACGCCTCGCTGGCCGGCTACGCCTGGCTGACCCTGCTGGTCCGCCGGCCGTTCACGATGGCGTACGCCAAAGACACGACGCCGCAGGAACATTGGCACAGCCCGCTGTTCGTCCGGATCAACAGTGTGATCACGGCCGTCTGGGCGGGGGCGTTCACGTTCGCCGCGATCGCCGGCTTCACCGGTGATTTCTTCCTGCGCGACGCCGGCAACTTCTGGACGGGCTGGATCCTGCAGTTGGCCGCGATCTTTTTCGCCGTGTCATTCAGCGAGTTCTACCCCGACTACGCTTCGGCCAAGTTCGACCTGGCCAACGGTGAGCCGGCGCGGCTGCCGTCGCTGCTGGGCATCCTCGAGTGGCTGCCCACGTTCGTCGTCGTCACCGGCATCGCCGGATTGATCAACGGCGCAGTCGATTTCGGCGTCGGGATCGCGCTGATCGTGGTCGGCAGCATGGCGTCGGGGCTGCTGGCGAAGGCGAACGGCTCACCATGATCTACCAGATTCTGTACGGCACCAGCAGTGACGTCGTGTACCGCGGGTACCGGGCCGGACGGTGCGGTGGCGGGGCCCTCGTCGTCATCGAGGTCGACAGCGAACTCATGGGCCCGCTGCCGCACCAGGTCAAGCATTCGCCGACCGGACTGGCCTGGGGATACACCGGTTCGGGCCCGGCGGATCTGGCCCGCTCTCTGCTCATCGACGCGCTCGGCGACGGCGCCCACTGCGGTGTGTGCAAGGGGACGAACGCGATGGTGTACAACAACGCGACCGGTAGGTATGTCCTGGCGTGCACCGTGGACGGCGATGACACACCCGGGCGGTTCTCCGAGCCGATGCCCTGCGCCGTGTGCGACGACGGGTGGGCCGTGGTGCCGTCGATGTACCAGCAGTTCAAGGTCGACGTGGTGGCCCAGCTGCCGGAATCCGGTTGGACGCTGAGCCGCACGCACATCCTGGCCTGGCTCGACGAGCACTTCGACCCCACTCGGCAGTGATGGCCCGCACTAGGCTGGCCCCATGCGCCGCGGCGAGGTGCGCAATCACGGTCCCATTGCCGGGACGGGTGCCCCCGGCGCCATCCCCGGGATCGGCGCGGCGGACCTCGGCGAGGTCGTTCCACTGCCCGACGGGTCCTACGTCGCGGTTTTCGGTGACGCGTTCGGCGGCCACAAAGTGGGCACCTACCCGCACTATCCGTCGGTCGCGCTGCCTGTGCGGTTCGACGACGCGGGGCAACCGCATTTCGGCGCGCCCCTGACCGGGCCCCGCGGAAGCGCGAACCCGTTGTTCGTCCCGCCGCGTCGTGCGCGCGGGACCAATACCCTGCCGGCGGGCAGCATCCGGGTGGACGGCCGGACCTACATGCTGGTCGTCGGCACCAACGCGCTGCGCCCCGAGGGCGGTTCGTGGCTGGTGAAAGTCACCGACGACCCGTCGCGAGGCTGGCGGCCGGTCAGGGGGTCGTGGCGTCCGGGCGGCTACGCCGACGCCGGGCAGTCCCAGCTCAGCGGCTACCAATCCGACGACGGCAGCGTGTACATCGTCGCCGACGCCTTCGACCGCAGCCGGCCGGTGACGCTCTACCGGGCCGACCCCGACACGGTCGCCGACCGATCCGCGTGGCGGCCGTACGTCGGCGGCGGGCGCTGGGGCGCACCCGGCCACCACGGCGTCCCCGTCAGCGCCACCAACTTCGGCGAGCTCTGCTTCGCCGAAGTCGACGGGGCCGTCGTGCTGTGCGGCTTCAACGCCCGAAGCGGCCCCGACGGCGCGGTGGAGGTCCGGGTCGCCGACAAGCCCACCGAGATCTTCAGCGCGGGCACCGTGACCGTCGTCATGCAGCAGAGCGACCCGGACGCCGCGAACTTCGTCCCGCAGAACTACGGCGGCTACATCGTCCCCGGCTCCACCCTGGAACGCATGAACATCTTTGCCAGCCAATGGAATACGCTCAGCGACGTGCAAGGCGTGCCGTTCGGTGCGCCGTACAACACCCAGCGAGTCATTGCCAACGTCCATCGCTGAGCGGGCCCCGGTCGGCGATCATGGACCGGTGCGATGCCGGCCGATCTCCGTCGTCGCCGTCGACGTGTCACTGCCAAACCCGTTGGCGGATGCCGCAGCCCGGCGGGCACAAGATCGAGTAGCTGGGCACCGCCCTGCTCGACGCAGTCCCGGCCAACTCGTCGAGCCGCGCGCGCCGTGAGCCACGAGGCCGCGGATGGTCCGGCACTTGCGTCGACAGGCTACGGTCAAGGGCATGCCTGAAATGTCCGGTAGCGCCCGAGTCGATGACATCTCGCCCGGCGACATCATCGTCCTGAGCCGCGGTTCCCGGTTGGCGCACTACAAAGTGGTGTTCAAAGACTCCGTCGACGACGGCTACCTCGTCACGTTCGAGGGCGACGAGGGCGAGACGTTCCAGCACGAGTTCGCCGCCGGCACCACGGTCGCGAGGTCACTGGGTTCGAAGTGGGAGTCGTCGCAAACCCGGACGCAGCACTCGGAAGGCTGACGCGCACTCTGGTTACCTCCGGGCCGCAGCGGGCATAGCTACCGGATGACTGACGATGCCGGACAAGTACCACGTGAGAATCCCGAGAAGGATCCGTCGCAGTGGGTGACCGGTGACGAGCCGATCACCGGCCCGCAGCGCAGCTACCTGAACACGCTCGCACAGGAGGCCGGCGCGGAAGTCCCGGAGAACCTGACCAAGGCGCAGGCTTCCGCGCTCATCGACGAATTGCAGCAACGCACCGGCCGGGGTGCTGGCTGACTACCGCTCGAATTCGAGGTGGTGCCGAACCTCCTCGACGATGGCCTCCAGGTTGCGGGCGACTAGGCCGCGTCCGATCATCTCGCTGATCCAGGCGATGGCGAAACCGGTGACGGAGAACGTCAAACTCATTGTGAGCCGGCTGCCTTCGCCTTCGGGTTCCACCAGCGCATCGAACTCGTGACGGGTTCCGCGCACCGTCTGCCAGTGCAACTGGCTGCCGTTTGGCGGCGTGACGAGTACCCGCCCGCCGAGGTGGACGGTGCCGCTGTCCAGGAAGACGTCCCACAGCTCGCCCTCGTCCGAGGACTCGATGAACCGGCATCGGCTGAGCGTGGACATGGTGGACAGCAGGTTGCGCGGGTCGGTGACGAAGGCGGCAACGTCGTCAACCGGGCAGCGGACGTGGCGGGAGACGCTGATCTTCTGGGTCATTTCAGCGGACCATCGGGACGACGGTTCGGCTGGCCAGCTTCGACAGCCCGACCTGCATGACGCTGGTGACGTAGTCGAAGGCGTAGTCCCAATCCGGGTCCTCGCCGAACCGGGCGTGCAGGTCGATCGGCTCGAGCACCTGCATGCGGATCTTCGCCGGCAACGGGAAATGCGGCAGCGGCAGCGGCGACAGCCCCCACGGGAGCGACAGGGTCATCGGCATGCTCTTCACCCGCGCCAATTTGTCCAGCCGCAGCAGCTTCGCCGTGCGGCGGCCGTCGTTGAGGACGATCAACGTGTCGTGACCGCCGGTGGCGATCACCGGCACGATCTTGACGTTGCATCGGTGCGCCAACTTCAAAAAGCCCTGGCGCCCCGAAAAGACGATCTTGTTCCGGTCACGCCACGGGCGCAGCGCCTCCACGTCCCCGCCCGGGTAGACCAGCGCCGAAGCGCCGATGTCGAAGATGCGTTCGGCGAACGAACTGGCGGCCGGCACCACGCCCAGCTTGCGGGTCAGGTTGCCGAAAAACGGCGCCGCCGTGACGGTGTCGTGCGCCAGGCCGTACAGCGGACGGCCCTCGACGGTGAAAAAGGTGTTGTAGGCGAGCATGAAGACGAACGTGTCCGGGGTGGAGCCGCCGCCGCTGTGGTTGCCCACGAACAACACCGGCTCGTCGGGAACGTTTTCGAAGCCCTGCACCTCGGCGCGGAACCAGATCGTCGACCACAACCACAGCGGCGGCAGGACCGCGCGAATGAACTCGGGATCGCGGTGGCGAAGCTCTTCGGGAATCTCGGGGCCGGTCACTCGTCGAGATTAACCCGCGGTCAGCGCGCGTCGACGAAGTCGAGGAATTCCTGCGGCACCTCGGTTGCCTCGACTTTGGTGAGGAAATCCGGGCTGGTGATTGCCGTGTAGGTTTCCTCGCCGACGATGAAGCCCTCGGCGTCGAACGGCCAGACGATCAGCATGCGCATCGACAGGACATAGAAGCCATCCGGATCGTCCACGGGAAAGCCGCGCTTGGCGGCGTCGGCGCCGTAGTAGAGGGAACGGAAATTGCCCTCGGTGACCAGGGTGTCGTCGTCGACGACGATGCGGTCCATGTCCAGTTCCAGGAAGTACTGACCACCCGCGACGATCGTGTCCTCGTAGAAGCCGCGAACCGCGTCGCGCCCCACCGGGCTCATGTCCGCCGGGGCGCCCCAGGCGACGTAGCGCGGGTTCGCGGTGAGCGTCGACATCACCCGGTCGACATCCAGCGTGGCTTCGCCCTTGGCGTGCTCCAGTACCCGGTTGAGCATCAGCAGGTGGCGCGGGTTGGTGGTCCTTGCGATCCGGTCCTCGAGCAGCCTGAACATCTTGGTCCGGTCGATGAGGTCGCTCATCGCGTAAGCGTATCCGCGGGCTGGGCGTACATGGACGCAACGTCAACGAGATATCTGCCGGACCCGGGAACAAACTCCGCAAGCCCGCCGTTAGGATGATCAACAAGTTGAGTGTCCCAGGCTCAAGTCTGGGTTGACATGATCGCTCCGGCAGGAGCAGTCTTGAGCGGGGTTCACTCAGCATAGTGCAGCAAAGAAGAAGCTCTACACACACAGGAGGAATCACTATGGCTCGTGCGGTCGGAATCGACCTCGGGACCACCAACTCCGTCGTCGCAGTTCTCGAGGGCGGCGACCCCGTCGTCGTCGCGAACTCGGAAGGTTCGCGGACTACGCCGTCGGTTGTCGCGTTCGCGCGCAACGGCGAAGTACTCGTCGGCCAGCCGGCCAAGAACCAGGCGGTGACCAACGTCGACCGGACCATACGTTCGGTGAAGCGGCACATGGGCACCGACTGGTCTGTCGAGATCGACGGTAAGAAGTACACCGCGCAGGAGATCAGCGCCCGCATCCTGCAGAAGCTGAAGCGCGACGCCGAGGCCTACCTCGGTGAGGACATCACGGACGCGGTCATCACCGTGCCCGCGTACTTCAACGACGCCCAGCGGCAGGCCACCAAGGAGTCCGGCCAGATCGCCGGCCTCAACGTGCTGCGCATCGTCAACGAGCCCACGGCGGCGGCGCTGGCCTACGGCCTGGACAAGGGCGAGAAGGAACAGACCATCCTGGTCTTCGACCTCGGCGGCGGCACGTTCGACGTCTCGCTGCTCGAGATCGGCGAGGGCGTGGTCGAGGTCCGCGCCACCAGTGGTGACAACCACCTCGGCGGCGACGACTGGGACGAGCGCGTCGTGCAGTGGCTGGTCGACAAGTTCAAGGGCACCAGCGGCATCGACCTGACCAAGGACAAGATGGCCATGCAGCGGCTGCGTGAGGCCGCCGAGAAGGCCAAGATCGAGCTTTCGAGCTCGCAGAGCACCTCGATCAACCTGCCCTACATCACCGTCGACGCCGACAAGAACCCGCTGTTCCTCGACGAGCAGCTGACCCGCGCGGAGTTCCAGAAGATCACCCAAGATCTGCTGGACCGCACCCGTCAGCCGTTCCAGTCGGTGATCAAGGACGCCGGCATCTCGGTGTCCGACATCGACCACGTGGTGCTGGTCGGCGGTTCGACCCGCATGCCCGCGGTGACCGACCTGGTCAAGGAACTCACCGGCGGCAAGGAGCCCAACAAGGGCGTCAACCCCGACGAGGTGGTCGCGGTCGGAGCGGCTCTTCAGGCAGGTGTGCTGAAGGGTGAGGTGAAAGACGTTCTGCTGCTTGACGTGACGCCGCTGAGCCTCGGTATCGAGACCAAGGGTGGCGTGATGACCAAGCTCATCGAGCGCAACACCACGATCCCCACCAAGCGCTCGGAGACCTTCACCACCGCCGACGACAACCAGCCGTCGGTGCAGATCCAGGTCTATCAGGGTGAGCGCGAGATCGCCTCGCACAACAAGCTGCTCGGCTCCTTCGAGCTGACCGGCATCCCGCCGGCTCCGCGCGGCGTCCCGCAGATCGAGGTCACGTTCGACATCGACGCCAACGGCATCGTGCACGTCACGGCCAAGGACAAGGGCACCGGCAAGGAGAACACGATCAAGATCCAGGAAGGCTCCGGCCTGTCCAAGGAGGAGATCGACCGGATGATCAAGGACGCCGAGGCGCACGCCGAGGAGGACCGCAAGCGTCGCGAGGAGGCGGACGTCCGCAACCAGGCCGAGACGCTGGTGTACCAGACGGAGAAGTTCGTCAAGGAACAGCGCGAGACCGAAGGCAGCCCCGTGCCCGAGGAGACCCTCGGCAAGGTGGAGTCCGCGGTGGCCGACGCCAAGACGGCACTGGCCGGCAACGACATCTCCGCGATCAAGTCGGCGATGGAGAAGCTGGGCCAGGAGTCGCAGGCGCTGGGACAGGCGATCTACGAGGCCACTCAGGCCGCGCAGTCATCGGGTGCCGACGCGGGTGGTCCGCCGCCTGGTGCCGGCTCTGCTGATGATGTCGTGGACGCGGAGGTGGTCGACGACGATCGGGAGTCGAAGTGACGGAAGCCAATCCAGAACAGGTAACGGTCACCGACAAACGACGGATCGACCCCGAAACGGGCGAAGTTCGGCACGTCCCTCCCGGTTCGCCGGGAGGGACGGCCTCGCCCGCCGAGGCGTTGCCGGGCGAGTCTCCCGAGGAGGCCGGCAAGGCCGCCGAACTGCTCGGTGACCTGCAGCGGGTGCAGGCCGACTTCGCCAACTACCGCAAGCGGGCGCTGCGCGACCAGCAGGCGGCGGCGGATCGGGCCAAGGCCAACGTGGTCAGCCAATTGCTGGGCGTGCTCGACGATTTGGAACGGGCACGTAAGCACGGCGATCTGGACTCGGGCCCGCTGAAGTCGGTCGCCGACAAGCTGACGAGCGCACTGACCGGGGTCGGCCTGACGGCGTTCGGCGCCGAGGGCGAGGCCTTCGACCCGGCGCTGCACGAAGCCGTGCAGCACGAGGGCGACGGCGGTCCGGGCTCGACGCCGGTGATCGGGACCGTGATGCGGCAGGGCTACAGGCTCGGTGAGCAGGTGCTGCGCCACGCGCTGGTCGGCGTCGTCGACACGGTCGCCGGCGGAGCAGCCCCGGCGGCCCCGGAAACACAGGCGGCCGACACGGACGATAACCCGCGCACGTCGGGGGAGCAGGGCACAGAATCAGAACCAACGGAATGACAACCAACGAGGAAGGCGGAAGGGGGTGACGCGACATGGCCCAGCGTGAGTGGGTCGAGAAGGACTTCTATAAGGAGCTCGGCGTCTCCTCCGACGCCAGCGCCAAAGAGATCAAGACGGCGTACCGCAAGCTGGCGTCGGATCTGCATCCGGACAAGAACCCCGCCGGAGCCGAGCGATTCAAGGCGGTCTCCGAGGCCTACAGCGTGCTGTCCGACGAGGCCAAGCGCAAGGAGTACGACGAGACCCGCCGGCTGTTCGCCGGCGGGGGCCTCGGCGGTCGCCGGTTCGACGGCGGCGGCTTCGGGGGCTTCGGTGGAGACGGCGCCGAGTTCAACCTCGGCGACCTGTTCGACGCCGCGGGCCGCTCCGGCGGCGCCAACATCGGCGACCTGTTCGGCGGCCTGTTCGGGCGCGGCGCCAGTCAGCGTCCGTCGCGCCCGCGGCGCGGCAACGACCTCGAGACCGAGACCGAGCTGAACTTCATCGAGGCAGCCAAGGGCGTGGCGATGCCGTTGCGGCTGACCAGCCCGGCGCCGTGCACCAACTGCCACGGCAGCGGCGCGCGTCCGGGCACCAGCCCGAAGGTGTGCCCCAACTGCAATGGCTCGGGTGTGATCAACCGCAACCAGGGCGCGTTCGGCTTCTCCGAACCATGCACCGAATGCCGTGGCAGCGGCTCGATCATCGAGCACCCCTGCGAGGAGTGCAAAGGCACCGGCGTCACCACCCGCACCCGCACCATCAACGTGCGGATCCCGCCCGGCGTCGAGGACGGCCAGCGGATCCGGCTGGCCGGTCAGGGCGAGGCCGGGCTGCGGGGTGCCCCGTCGGGCGACCTGTACGTGACGGTGCACGTCAGGCCGGACAAGATCTTCGGCCGCGACGGCGACGACCTGACCGTCACTGTCCCGGTCAGCTTCACCGAATTAGCTTTGGGTTCAACGCTTTCTGTGCCGACGCTGGACGGATCGGTGGGCGTCCGGGTGCCCAAGGGCACCGCCGACGGCCGCATCCTGCGGGTGCGCGGGCGCGGTGTGCCCAAGCGCAGCGGCGGCAGCGGAGACCTGCTGGTCACCGTCAAGGTGGCCGTGCCGCCGAGTGTCGAGGGCGCCGCTCAGGAGGCGCTGGAGGCCTACGCGGCGGCCGAGCGGGCCAGCGGTTTCGACCCGCGGGCGGGATGGGCGGGTAACCGCTGATGTCCAGGAGTTCCAACCGCGAGGAATCGCGGACGTTCCTGATCTCGGTGGCCGCCGAGCTGGCCGGCATGCACGCGCAGACTTTGCGCACCTATGACCGGCTCGGGCTGGTGACGCCGCAGCGCACCTCCGGTGGCGGGCGACGGTATTCGCAACACGACGTCGACCTGCTGCGCGAGGTGCAGCGGCTTTCCCAGGACGAGGGCGTCAACCTCGCCGGCATCAAGCGCATCATCGAGTTGACCAATCAGGTCGAGGCGCTGCAGTCCAGGCTGCGGGAGATGAGCGAGGAGTTGGCGGTGCTGCGCGCCAACCAGCGACGTGATGTCGCGGTGGTGCCCAAGAGCACCGCCCTCGTCGTCTGGCAGCCGCGGTCGCGGTAGCGGGCGTTCGGCATTTGCCGCCGTGCTTGCCGCGTGCTTGCGGCGGGCTTGCGGCCTGATTGCGACCTGATTGCGACCTGGGCCTCATCCGTCACTTCGGTCACCGGAACAGGCGGCATATGCCGTTGTGCCCAGCTATTAGCGACAATCTGTCTGCTGGACAACGGGTTTGGCGGCCGGTCTGTCGCGAGGGCGCTCAAATTTGCGGAAAATGGGCCGTTGGCCTGCGTTTTGGGGTCTGTCGCGAGGGGTGGGCGGCGGGGCTGTCGCGAGGAGTGTGCGGCCGGGTCTGTCGCGGGGGGTGTACGGCCGGGCTGTCGCGAGGGCGCTAGCGGCAGGGCGTCGCGGAGTTAAGCGGGCGGGCTGCCGCGAGGCCGCCTACACGCGGATCGAGAACGCCGTCTCCGCGGGCTCGCCGGGGCGGGCGCTGCGGTAGCCGCCGCGGCACAGCGCGTCGGTCGGCGCGGCCATTGGCTCGAAACACACCAGGTCCTCGGCGGGCGGCGCGAAGATCTGCGCGGCGGGATAGCCGTGGTCGAAACGCACCTCGATGCGACGGCCGCCGCCGGACACCGCGAACACCGAACCTTCGGCGACCTCGTCGTAGCCGTTGTCGAAAGCCTTGTCGCCCAACGGCTCCGAGGCCGAAGCCTGCGCAGAGGCCGCACCGGTGGGCAGTCCCCGCTCGTCCAACGCGAGGTGCCGCAGCGGCGGCGTCTCGATGACCCACTCGGCGCGGGGCACCTCGGGCAGCTGCAGGTAGGGGTGGAAGCCGTAACACAGCGGCACGGCCTTGTCGGTGGTGGCCGCGACGGTGGTGTGCACGCTCAGCGTGCGGTCGGCCAGCGTCACCCGCACCACCAGCAGGTGGGGAAACGGGAAGCTGGCCAGCAGCGCCGGATCGGCGCCGAAGTCCAGCTCGGCGATCAATTCGTCGGCGGCCTCGCTCATCACCCGCCAGCCCGGGTAGCCCGCGATCAGGCCGTGAATCGGCAGGCCGTTGGGGTCGGCGCGGACACCGCCAGCGCCCGGACGCAGTTCGACGACTTCGCCCTCGGCCGTATAGCTGTTGGAGCCCAACCGATTCGCCCAGGGGTAGAGGATCGGGATACCCATCGTCTTGCCGGCGCTCACGTAGGCCTCCAGGCCGCGGCGCTGGCCGAGCAGCTCGACCCCGTCGTCGGTCAACGACGTGCCGATCATGCCCGCCTCGGGGACGAATTGCGCTACCACCGGCGACGACGGGTCACGCAGCGTAACTGTATGCATGGCTCACCTCGATAACGGATCATGTTGAATGTGTTCCGGCGGAGCGCCTTTGGCGATCAGTGCGGCCTTCGTCGCCCGCACCATGGCCGGTCCGCCGCAGATCAGGATCTGCCGGTCGCCCCAGCCGCCGTACTTGGTGACCACCTCGGGTAGTCGGCCGATCTGGTGGACATGCAGGCCGCGCGGCGGCGTGACGTCGGGGTAGTCGGCGGCCCAGGCGGGGTCGCGGCTGTACTCCGAGACCGGCGAGACCGACAGCCAGGGATTGTGCGCCGCGATCTGCCACAGCGTGCGCAGGTCGTAGAGCTCGCAGCGGTAGCGCGCGCCGAAGAACAGGTGCACGCGTGGATTGTCCACGAAGCGGCTGAGGTCGAGGATGATCGTCCGCAGCGGCGCGAGCCCGGTGCTGCCGGCCACCATCAGCACGTCACCGCCGCGGCGGTCCACCCACATGCCGCCATGCGGGCTGGACAACCGCCACCGGTCGCCGGGCCGCGTCTCGTTGATGATCGCGGTGCTGACCAGCCCGCCGGGCACGACGCGGACGTGAAACTCGATCGCGCCGTCCGGGCTTGCCGGAATGGCGGGGCTGAGGTAACGCCAGCGGCGCGGGCACTGCGGCACCTGCACGTTGACGTACTGGCCGGGGTGGTACGGCATCGGACGGTCCAGCATCAGCCGGACGACGGCGAGGTCCCGCGAAACCCGGGCGTGCTCGGCGGCGGTGCCCTCCCACCAGGCCGGCCCCTCCTCGGCGTCGGCGGCACCGCTCATCACCCCGACGATCAGGTTCAGCGACTGCGTCGCGGCGTCGGCGACGGCGTCGGTCCAGGCGTCACCCAGATCGCTGCGCAGGGTGGTGAACAGCGCCCGCTGCAGCGTGCCGTAGTGACCCGGGAGCACACCGTACTTGCGGTGATCGCGGCCGAGCTGCGCCAGGAAAGCCACCGGCTCGTCGGCCCGCTGCGCGACCAGCTCGCCGTACACCCAGTGCAGGGCGTGCGCGAAGGCGGCCCGTTGGCCCTCCATTTCGGGCGGGAACAGGTCGCGCACCGACACGTCGAGGTCGAACCAATGGGCATAGAACCGGCGGACCAGGTCGTTGGGGGCGCCGGGTTCGAACGCGTCGCGCAAGACCTGCAGCGCGTCTCGGTCGTCTAGCCCCACGAGCGTCGATTCTAGGGCCGCCGCGAAACCTGCTGGCGGGCCCGAAAATGGAGTACTTCACTACTTAAGGCGGGCGCCGCTCCCGCAATTAGCGTTACCCGCGATATGCCCAGACAAGAGGGAGTCGCGATGACGAATACAGGCGCAGCGATAGGGACGCAGTTCGGTCCTTATGTGCTGAGGCGTTTGCTGGGCAGCGGCGGCATGGGCACGGTGTACGAGGCCCACGACACGGCGATGGACCGGGTGGTCGCGCTGAAGCTGATTTCGGGGCCCTACGCGCAGGATCCGGACTATCAGAAGCGGCTTCAGCGCGAGGCCCGGATCGCCGGACGGCTGCACGACCCGCACGTGGTGCCGATCCATTCCACCGGCGAGATCGACGGGCAGCTGTACGTCGACATGCGGCTGATCAACGGCATCGACCTGGACACGCTGCTCAAGCAGTCCGGTCCGCTGGCGCCGGTGCGGGCGGTGTCGATCGTGCGGCAGATCGCCTCGGCGCTGGACGCCGCGCACGCCGCGGGGGTGCTGCATCGCGACGTGAAGCCGGGCAACATCCTGATCACCGCCGACGACTTCGCCTATCTGGTGGATTTCGGGATCGCCAACGCAGCCACCGAGGCCAGGCTGACGCAGGTCGGCGACACGCTGGGCACCTGGACCTACATGGCCCCCGAGCGGTTCAGCGGCGAAGAGGCCAACGTGACGCGCAGCGCCGACACCTACGCGCTGGCGTGCGTGCTGTTCGAGGCGCTGACCGGCACGCCGCCGTTCACCGGGGACCGCGCGACGCTGGTGGCCTCGCACCTGACTCAGCCGCCCCCGCGGGCCAGTGCCAAGGTGGGGCTGCCGCCGGCGCTGGACGACGTGATCGCGCGCGGCATGGCCAAGCGGCCCGAGGAGCGCTACGCGTCCAGCGGCGAATTCGCCCGCGCCGCCGAGGAATCCGTTGCGAGCCTGGGTGCCGTGACCTCCGCTATGCCATTGCCCACCATGGCGGCCCCCATGACGGCTCCGCCGGCGCACCACACGGCTCCGCCCGGACCGCAAACGCCGCCGCCTGGCCCGCGCACACCGCCGCCGGGGCCGGGGCCGCAGACGCCGCCGCCCGGCGCGCAGCAGTGGGCGCCGGGCCAGTACGGCCCGCCGCCGGTGGCCCCGTGGCCGCAACCCGCTCCGGCGGCCGGCAAGAAGGGCCGGTGGATCGCGATCGCGGCGGTCCTCGCCGTCGTCGTCGCACTGGTGGCCGGCTTCGGGATCTGGAAGCTGACCGGCAACGAGTCGAAAGGTCCGAACCTCAGCCAACTCGATGTAGGGCACTACAACACCAAGCCGCGGTCGTTGACCGGCCCCACGACTAAAGAAGAAGCCGTGTTTCTCGAGTCGTACCGCCTGGCCGAAGGCGTGGTGAATCCGTACGACGTCGACCCCATCCTGGACCACCTGTACGGAACTGCGATCGGGGATTCAAAGGCGGCCGCCACGACGATCTCCGGCACCTCGACCCCGCTCACCCAGCCGGTGCTGGACAAATACGGGATGGTCAGCGCCTATGCGATCCAGGGCTTTGACCGGCGCCTCACCGACTTCCTCCGCGAGAAGGAGGGGGACATGCTGTCGGTGATGTTGACGAGCTTCCCCAACGACGACGCGGCGGCGCGCGCCGCCGCCGAGATGGATGCCGTCGACGCCGCCGTCAACCCCGAGAACAGGGCGGCACAGGTCCCGGGCTACCCATCGGCCAAGGCGCACTATCGGCCGCTTTCCCCCTCGGTTGCCGCGACGATGGCCTCGGGCAAGGTGGTGCTGTCGGTCTTCGTCCGCAGCGACATGCATCCCGACCTGGATTCTTTGTTGAACCGCATCAAGCGCGTCTTGGACCTGGAAAAGCCACTCGTTGCCAGGCTGATTGCCAACGTCGAGGACGGACTCACCGCGTTGACGCGGGATCCGGACAACATGCTCAGCCGAGCATTCATCGAGGGTGAGCCGCCGAAGATATCCGACGGCTACGGCAGCATGGGTCCCCGCGCGGTGATGTCGTGCCCAGACAGCGGGGCTCTTAAGCAAGGGCTGCTCGAGAAGGCCGGGGTCGACCGGTGTGCCAACACTCGCAACAGTCAGCTTCTTCGGGCACGAGACGATAAGGCCGCGAAGGACCTGCTGCCCAAGCTGGTCGAGTCGGACCGGGAGGAGTACATCGACCACGACATCCCAGCGCCCGCGGAGATCCCCGACGCCCGCTGCTATGAGCGAAAGAATCGCATGTGGGCGGACTATGCCAACACCCGCTTCATCTGTGTGGTGACATACGGCCGCTACGTCGCGATGGTGTGGAGCAACGAGGCCAAGGACGCCGGCCAGCGGGCCGCCGCCCAGTACGCGATCCTGGTCAATGCGGCCGCGTAGCAGCTACAGGTGGTGAATGCCCTTGTACAGCACCACCAGCCCGATCAGCAGCAGGATCGCGGCCACCAGCGCGGCGTTGTGCCGTTCCATCCAGGCCTTGAGCCGCTCCAGCGGGGCGTCGGCGCGCTCGCCGGCGGCGACGTAGACCAGGACCGGGATCGCGACCGACGACGCGGCGACCCCGACGAACAGGGCGGCTGACAGCACCGTCCCCCGGACGCCCAGGGCGTCGGCGCCGATCGCCAATCCGGCCGCCGCGCAGATCAACAACACCTTGATGTTCACCACGGTGATCACCACCCCGACCACGAAGGCACGGGCGGGGGTGACGCTGGTCAGCGTTCGCGTCCACCCCGGCAGGTGGTCGTGACCGTGCCGGGTCAGCCAGCGGACGACGGCGAAGACGATCAGCGCGGCGCCGACGCCGATCCGCAGCCACGCCGCCCAGTGCGGCGGAGATTGCCGCAGCCCGCCGAGCCTGCCGGAGATGCCGATGGCGAGCGCCGTGAATCCGCTCAGGCCCACCAGCCAGCCGGCGAGGTACGCCAGGCTGGCCGCGCGGGGCCGCGGCGCGTGCAGGACCAGCACCGCCGGGATGATCGACAGCGGCGACACCGTGATCACCAGCGCCAGCGGCAGCAACTCCACCACTTAGAAACCCCGTCCGTCGGTCACGCCGAGAACCGTAGCGGATTCGGGGCTGTGGTGAAGTGCGGTCGAAACGACCTCGCGCGGCGGGTGGTCAACGTAGTATCTGGCCTGCTGAGGGGTCGTCATCCCGTCTGGAGGTGCTGTGACGTCGTTCGTAATCGCGGCACCTGAGTTCGTGTCTGCGGCGGCAACCGATCTGGCGAACATCGGCTCGACGCTGGGCGCGGCGAACGCGGCGGCGGTGGCCCCGACGACGAGTGTGCTGGCCGCGGGGGCCGACGAAGTGTCCGCGACGATCGCGGCCCTGTTCGGCGCGCACGGGCAGGCTTACCACGCGCTCAGCGCCCAGGCCGAGGCGTTTCACACGCAGTTCGTCCAGCTGATGAACGCCGGGGCCGGCTCCTATGTCCGCGCCGAGGCGGCCAACGTCTCCCTGCTGGATCTCATCAACGCGCCGACCCAGGCGCTGTTCGGGCGCGGCCTGATCGGCAACGGCGCCGACGGCGGCCCGGGGCAGGCCGGCCAGGCGGGCGGCCTGCTGATCGGCAACGGCGGCAAGGGCGGCGCGAGCACGACCGCCGGGGTGGCCGGTGGCCGGGGCGGCGATGCCGGGCTGTGGGGCGACGGCGGTGCCGGCGGCGCCGGATTCAGCGGTGCCACCGCGACCGGCGGCGGCAACGGCGGGTCGGCCGGACTGCTGCACGGCCGGGGCGGCACCGGCGGGGTAGGCGGAAGCATCCTGTCCGGCAGCGGCAACGGGGCCGGCGGCGGAGCCGGCGGCGTAGCCGGTCTGATCGGCGACGGCGGCGCGGGCGGTGCCGGCGGAAACTCCGTGAACGGTTCCGGCGGCAGCGGCGGGGCCGGCGCCGACGGCGGCAACCTGCGCGGCACCGGCGGGGCGGGCGGGGCCGGCGGTCAGCCCGGCGTCAGCGGCGTGGGCGGCAACGGCGGAAATGCCGGTGACAGCGGCCTGTTCGGCGGCAATGGTGGCAACGGCGGCAACGCCGCGCTGGGCGTCGGCGGTGGCCAGAACGGCGTCGCGGGCAACGGCGGCAACGCCCACGGCGTGGTCGGCAACGGCGGCAACGGCGGCCTCAACGGCCTGACCGGCGGCACGCCCGGCAAGGCCGGCCGGTGGATCGGCAACGGCGGCGACGGCGGCTGGGGTCACGCGGGCGCTGACGCCGCGACGTGGTTCGGCAGCGGCGGCGACGGCGGCGCCAGCAACGCCTCCGGGGTGGCCGGGTCCACCGGTGGCAACGCCGGATGGTTCGGCAACGGCGGTGCCGGCGGGGCCGGATTCAGCGGCGTCGACCCGTCGTCGGGTGGCAACGGCGGTGCGGCCGGCTGGTACGGCGGCACGGGTGGCACCGGTGGTGCCGGCGGCAACGCGTCGACCGGCACCGGCGCCAACGGCGGCAACGGTGGCGTCGCGGGCCGGTTCGGCAACGGCGGCGCCGGCGGAGCCGGCGGCAATTCCGCCGATGGATCCGGCGGCAATGGCGGAGCCGGCGGCCACGGCGGGGTGCGGATCGGCAGCGGCGGCGCCGGCGGGGCCGGCGGCAACCCGGGCGTCAGCGGCGTCGGCGGCAACGGTGGCCCCGGCGGCGACGGCGGGACCCGGCTGGGCAACGGCGGCAACGGCGGCGACGCCGCATCAGGCGTGGGTGGCGGGGTGAACGGCGTCGCCGGCAACGGCGGCAATGCGTTCCGGTTCGGCAACGGCGGCAGCGGCGGGCAGAACGGCGTCGGCGGCGGCGTCGCCGGGCAGGCCGGGACGCTGATCGGCAACGGCGGCGACGGCGGGGCCGGCCAGGACGGCACCAACGCCGGGCGCTGGTTCGGCAACGGTGGCGACGGCGGTTCCAGCGTCACCGCGAGCTTCAGCGGTGGGGCCGGCGGCAGCGCCGGAATGTGGGGCAACGGCGGGGCCGGCGGGGACGGCTTCAGCGGCCTGGCGCCCACCCGCGGCGGCGACGGCGGCGCGGGCGGGTTCCTGCAGGGCCGCGGCGGCGCCGGTGGAGTCGGCGGCAGCACGCCGGGCGGTCTCGCGGCCAACGGCGGCGACGGCGGCTACGCGGGACTCTTCGGTGACGGCGGTGCCGGCGGGGCCGGTGGCAGCTCGGGGAACGGCTCCGGGGGCAACGGCGGCGTCGGCGCCGACGGCGGCTTCCTGGTGGGCAGCGGCGGGCACGGCGGGCCGGGCGGAAGCCCCGGTATCGCCGGCTCCGGTGGTAGTGGCGGCGGAGGCGGCAACGGCGGGCTGATCGGCAGCGGTGGCGATGGCGGCAATGCGGCCGCGGGTGTCGGCGGAGGCTTGCATGGCATCGCCGGCGACGGCGGAAAGGCCCAGTTCATCGGCGACGGCGGCAGCGGCGGGCTGGGCGGCCGATCCGGCGGTGCCGCCGGTGGTGCCGGATTGCTGATCGGCAACGGCGGCAACGGCGGGTGGGCGCATTCGGGTACGAACGCCGGCATCCTCTACGGCAACGGCGGCGACGGCGGGCAGGGCTACTCGGGCGCCGCGGGTGCCGGCGGGAATGCCGGACTGATCGGCAACGGCGGCGCAGGCGGTAACGGTGTGGCCCACGCCGGTGGCTACAACGGCGGTGCCGGCGGGAACGGCGGCTGGTTGCTCGGCGACGGCGGGCGCGGCGGCAACGGCGCAAACTTCATGGGGTTCACCGCGACCGGCGGTACCGGCGGTGCGAGCAGGCTCATCGGCAACGGCGGCGCCGGCGGCAACGGCGCGAATGGCGGCGCGGGTGGTACCGGCGGCAGCCGCGGACTGCTGTACGGGACTGCGGGCCGGCACGGTTCGGGTTAGGTCTGGCTGCGGGCGCGCTCGCGCCGTCGCGTTGAGTCTGCGTGTGCTGCGCAGAAGTTCGAGTAGCGGCCGCGGTGAGCGCAGAGTCATTGCGGGGCTGGGGCCAGAAGCGGGCGCGCTCGCGTTGAGTCTGCGTGTGCTGCGCAGAAGTTCGAGTAGCGGCCGCGGTAGGCGCAGAGTCATTGCGGGTTGGGCCCAGACGCGGGCAGAGGCGCGGCGTAGCCGGCCCGCGCGCTGAAGCAGACGTCGGACGCCGGGTCGACGCTGGTGATGACGACACGGTCGAAGGCCCGGTCGGCGGTCGGGACCGCGACGGCGGACGACCCACCGCCGACGAGGTTCGCTTCACCGTTCCGCCGGGGCGCAAACGAGGTCGACCCGTCGGCGAGCTTGATCGAGACGCGGGTCGTCGACCGGGACACGTAGCCGAGCAGCAAGAAACCGTCGGGTCGCGAAATCTGCTTGTCCAGCGGCACGGTGATCGACGCGGCACCGCGCAGCGGATACGGGCAGGGGCTCCCGGCGATCGCCGGGCTGACGGCCTCGGACACCAGCCCGGCCTTGACCAGGTGACCGCTGACGTCGAACACGTACATCGGTTTGCTCGCATCGTCCCAGGCGACCGGATGCCGCAGCACGATCGGACGAAAGATGTCCGACACCCGATGGTTTTCCAGCAGCCTCGGCGCCACCCACCCCGGGGCGAAGGTGTCGTAGATCGAGACGTCGCGGTCGGCGGCGGAGATATCGCGGATCGCGGTCGTCATGTACCCCCGGATCGGGTTCTGCACCCAGCGCCGCTCGAAGCCCGCGACGGTCACGCCGTAGGAAACGACATACGCGAGCACCGCGACAACCGTCCCGAGCGCCGCGGAGGCCCGAGCGTCCACCGGCGCGGCTGGGACATCCGACGACAGCACCCGGTCCCGGATCGCCTCGGCGGTAGGCGCGCCGAGGCACAGCACGATCGTCAGCACCAGCGGGATCGACAGCTCGGAGTAGTAGTGGAAATTCCGGGTGAGTAGCACGCCGATGTAGTCGAACCGGCCCGCGGCCAGCAGGATCGAGCCGCCGGCCAGATAGACCGCGAGGATCAGCCACGCCCGCAACGCCGCCCAACCGTGCCGTCGCACGCCGACGAACGCCACCGTGAGCAGCGCCACCTGCCCGAGCAGCGTGACCGCCACGCCGGGGCGGGCGGCGCTGAAGTAGACCGTGTCGATCGTGAACCACTGCCACGGGCCGCCGACCACCGTGGGGCCCACCGAGTAGACCCAGGATTCCCAGAACACCGTCCAGGCATCGCTGAACCGGAGGTCCAACCGAAGGCCGAACCGCGGATACCCGGCGGCCAAGTAGTACCAGAAGAACCCTACGGCCGGGACCAGGTAAATCAGCCACGCCGCCCAGTCCCGCCGCAGGGCGGTCCACCGCGGGCCGAGATAGAGCAGGGTCAGCAGCACCGGCAGGCTCAACCCCAGCACGGCCTTCTCCCAGAACAGCAGCGCGAACAGCAGACCGAGCGCGCCGATGACCGCGTACCGGTACTTGCGGGTCACGTGGAAACGGACGTGCATGGCGGTCAGCAGCAGGATGCCGATGTGCGTGGGCAGCAGGTTCACCGCGCTGGACAGCGACAACAGCGAGGGCACGACCAGCGGCGAAAACGCATACAGCGCAACCCCGAACACGGCCAGCCGGCCCGGCCCGACCAGCAGCGCGAGCAGGTAACCGAACAGCAGCGTCGCGACGATCTGGGCCAGTACCCGGCAGAGCACCGTCGCGCCGTTGTCGTACGGCGCGAGGTGCGCGATCACCCAGAACGCCGACCGCAGCCCGGGGGTGAAGTGGTCATTGAGGCTCGTCGAGAGGTACGCCCAGTCGTAGGGATGCTTGGCGCCCTCGGCCGTCAGGTTGACGTCGTCCAGGTAGAAGTATCCGGCCGCGCCCAGCGATCCGATGACGGCACCCTGCACCGCGGCGATCGCGACGCCCATCGCCTAGGAGGGCCTGCCCACCATCGCGAACACCTGCTTCGCGATCGAAATGACCCATGCCCCCGCGCTGGGACCGTGGAATCGTGGCCAGTTCAGCTGGAAGCTGACCACCCACGGCTGCCCGCCGCGGTCCACCGCATACCAGCTGAATGTCAGGTCGCCGGGCAGGTTTCCGCCTTTCGCGCCGACGTACGGCCACTGCTGCGGGTCGAGGTCGATGCCCGACGTCGCCGCGAGGATCGGCAGCACCGGGGCGGCGGGCCCGACGGCGCCGTCGTGCAGCGCGACGTGCACCCGGCAGATGTCCTCGGCGTTGCCGTACCACTCCACCCCGTACGCCGAGCCGGGCGAGTGGGCGCGCTTCGGATCGGGTTGATAGGGAACCGAATTCGTCTGGCCCAGCAGCTCTGCCCGGGCCTGCGACGACCGGGCCGCCACCGCGTCCTGCCACTGCCGGCGCAGGTCGGGCTGACCCCATCCGACGGAGAACAGCTGGTGCATCGTCGGGAACGGGGTCATGCTCTGCGGGTCGTGGTGGCCGGTGGCGACCAGCGCGCGCTCGACGGCGGGCGTGCCGACGCGGTCGATCAGCAGGTCGGTGGCCATGTTGCTGCTGACGGCGATCATCTTCTCCGCGGCGGCGCGGACCGAGATCTTGGAACCGGGCGGAAATTCGTCCACCGCCGCGAACTCGACGGCCCTGGACTGGCTTGTCACGCTCAGCTGGTCATCCCACGACAGGGTGCCGCCACGCACCGCGTCGGCCACCGCATACAGCACGTAGAGCTTGAAAATCGAAGCGAGCGGCAGCGATTCGGCGGTGTTGGTGCCGGCGACCCGCTCGCAGCGCCCGTCGTTGACCTTCGCGACCTGATAGGAGTACCGGGCTTGCGACTTCGCGATCTCGGTGTCGATGTCGGCCCATGACTTGATCGCCGGCGGGACGATGTCGGCGTCGAACCGGTCCACCAAGCCGAGGTCGTCGGTGTGCACCTTGATGTCATGCTTTGCGCCGAAGGAGTTGAGCACGTGCAGGACGACATGCGCGGGGGAGTAGTCGACCCCCGACAGCGTGAACGGCCGGTCCCACCAGAGCTGCTCCATACGGGCCCGGACGCTGGGGGCCGCGTTGGGCGCCGCCATCTTGCCGACGTTGTCCGCCACGATCGGCCAGTCCGAGTTCAGCATGTCCAGGGCCTGCTTGGCGCGCCCGCCGCCCGGATAATTCGTGTTGATCTGCACGGTCGCGTTCGACGTCCCCGCCCGCGGCGTCGAACAGCCGCCGCAGAGCAATGCGCAAACCACCATGATCGCGCACCCGAGGCGATGGACGGAGCTGCTCATGAAGGCTTCCCTATTCGGCGGGTCAAGGCCGGCGAACGGCCGTGAATGGAATGCTAGAGCGTGCTTCGGCAAAATTCGTTAAACTTGAGCGGAACAGACTCAACCTTGACGGCGTTGAACTACGCGACAAGCATTTTTACCAACCCTCTTTCTAGACCGAACGGAGGCTGTCCGTGGACTCTTTCAACCCGACAACCAAAACGCAGGCGGCCCTGACGTCGGCGCTGCAGCTGGCAACCGCCGCCGGCAACCCGGAGATCCGTCCCGCCCACCTGCTGATGGCGTTGCTGACGCAGAACGACGGGATCGCCCCGCCTCTGCTGGAGGCTGTCGGCGTTGAACCCGCGACCGTGCGCACCGAAACCCAGCGCCTGCTGGACCGGCTGCCGCAAACCAGCGGTGGCGGGTCGCAGCCGCAGCTGTCCCGCGAGTCGCTGGCGGCCATCACGACGGCTCAGCACCTGGCCACCGAGATGGACGACGAGTACGTCTCCACCGAGCACCTGATGGTGGGGCTGGCCACCGGCGACTCCGACGTCGCCAAGGTCCTGACCGGCCACGGCGCTTCGCCGCAGGCGCTGCGGGAGGCGTTCGTCAAGGTGCGCGGTAGCGCCCGCGTCACCAGCGCCGATCCCGAGTCCACCTACCAGGCGCTGGAGAAGTACTCCACCGACCTGACCGCGCGCGCCCGCGAGGGCAAGCTCGACCCTGTCATCGGGCGCGACAACGAGATCCGCCGCGTGGTGCAGGTGCTGTCCCGACGTACCAAGAACAACCCGGTGCTGATCGGTGAGCCCGGCGTCGGTAAGACCGCGATCGTGGAGGGCCTGGCCCAGCGCATCATCGCGGGCGACGTGCCGGAGAGCCTGCGCGACAAGACCGTCGTCGCCCTGGACCTGGGGTCCATGGTGGCCGGCGCCAAGTACCGCGGCGAGTTCGAGGAACGCCTCAAGGCCGTGCTCGACGACATCAAGAACTCCGCCGGACAGATCATCACGTTCATCGACGAGTTGCACACCATCGTCGGCGCCGGCGCCACCGGCGAGTCGGCGATGGACGCCGGCAACATGATCAAGCCGATGCTGGCCCGCGGCGAGCTGCGCCTGGTCGGCGCGACCACGCTCGACGAGTACCGCAAGTACATCGAGAAGGACGCCGCCCTGGAGCGCCGCTTCCAGCAGGTGTTCGTCGGCGAGCCGTCGGTGGAGGACACGGTCGGCATCCTGCGCGGGCTTAAGGACCGCTACGAGGTGCACCACGGCGTGCGGATCACCGACTCCGCGCTGGTGGCGGCGGCCACGTTGAGCGACCGCTACATCACCGCCCGCTTCCTGCCGGACAAGGCCATCGACCTGGTCGACGAGGCCGCCAGCCGGTTGCGGATGGAGATCGACTCGCGGCCCGTCGAGATCGACGAGGTCGAGCGCCTGGTGCGCCGGCTCGAGATCGAGGAGATGGCGCTGGCCAAGGAATCAGACGATGCGTCGCGCGAACGTCTCGAGAAGCTGCGCGCGGAACTGGCCGATCAGAAGGAGAAGTTGGCCGAACTCACCGCCAAGTGGCAGAACGAGAAGAACGCCATCGACATCGTGCGGGAGCTCAAGGAGCAGCTGGAGGCGTTGCGCGGGGAGTCCGAGCGAGCCGAGCGCGACGGTGACCTGGCCAAGGCCGCCGAGCTGCGCTACGGCCGCATCCCCGAGGTGGAAAAGAAGCTGGACGCCGCGCTGCCGCAGGCCGAGGCCCGCGAGAACGTGATGCTCAAGGAAGAGGTCGGTCCCGACGACATCGCCGAGGTGGTGTCGGCGTGGACCGGCATCCCGGCCGGGCGGATGCTCGAGGGCGAGACCGCCAAGCTGTTGCGCATGGAAGACGAGCTGGGCAAGCGCGTCATCGGCCAGAAGAAGGCCGTGCAGGCCGTCTCCGACGCCGTGCGGCGGTCGAGGGCAGGGGTCGCCGACCCCAACCGCCCGACCGGGTCGTTCATGTTCCTCGGGCCGACCGGCGTCGGTAAGACCGAGCTGGCCAAGGCGCTGGCGGAGTTCCTCTTCGACGACGAGCGCGCGATGGTCCGAATCGACATGAGCGAGTACGGCGAGAAGCACTCGGTGGCCCGGCTGGTCGGCGCCCCTCCCGGCTACATCGGCTACGACCAGGGTGGGCAGCTGACCGAAGCGGTGCGGCGGCGTCCGTACACCGTCATCCTGTTCGACGAGATCGAAAAGGCACACCCGGACGTGTTCGACGTGCTGCTGCAGGTGCTCGACGAGGGTCGGCTGACCGACGGCCAGGGCCGCACGGTCGACTTCCGCAACACGATCCTGATCCTGACCTCCAACCTGGGATCGGGCGGTAGCGAGGAGCAGGTGATGGCCGCGGTGCGGTCGGCGTTCAAGCCGGAGTTCATCAACCGGCTCGACGACGTGATCATCTTCCACGGCCTCGAGCCCGGCGAGCTGGTGGCGATCGTCGACATCCAGCTGGCCCAGCTGGACAAGCGGCTCGCGCAACGGCGGCTGCAGCTGGAGGTGTCGCTGCCGGCCAAGAAGTGGCTGGCCCAGCGCGGGTTCGACCCGGTCTACGGTGCCCGGCCGCTGCGGCGGCTGGTGCAGCAGGCGATCGGCGACCAGCTGGCCAAGATGCTGCTGGCCGGTGACGTGCACGACGGCGACGTGGTGCCGGTCAACGTCAGCGCGGACGGCGACTCGCTGGTCCTGGGCTGAGCAAGCGCGAAGCGCCGGGCGCCGCCTTTCGGGGCGGCGTCCGGCGCTTTTCTAGGCCGGCCCACCGGCGCCGCCGGTGCCGCCCGTGCCCGGGGTCGTGCCGACGTGCGGGTTCCCGGTGCCGCCGCCGCCTCCGGCACCGCCGGCGCCGTCGCCGCCGTCACCGCCGTTGGCGCCGTCGCCACCCGGGCCGCCGCCGATCAAGGAGGGGCCGCCGCCGCCGCCGTTGCCACCGTCGCCGCCGGCCGCATTGATACCGTCGCCGCCATTGCCGCCGAGGCCGCCTTTACCCCCACTACCGCTTTCGAAGCCCCAGCCGCCTCTGCCCCCGTTACCGCCGTCGCCCCCGTCGGCGCCGTGGCCGGTGCCGCCGTTTCCACCCTTGCCGCCGATGCCGCCGTTGGTCGGATAGCTGGTCGAGCCCGAGTCGCTGCCGTCGCCGCCGGCGCCGCCGGCGCCGCCGTTGCCGCCCTTCCCGTTCCCGCCGATGCCGCCGTCGCCGCCGGCTCCGCCGGTGCCGCCCGCGACGACGCCTGCTCCGCCCGTGCCGCCGGCACCACCGTTGCCGCCCGCCGAATTGGTGGCGTTGCCGCCGGTGCCGCCGGCACCACCGTTGCCGGCGGCACTGGCGTAACCGCTGGTGCCGCCTCTGCCGCCGCCCCCGCCCTTGCCGCCAGGCCCGTTGACGCCACTTCCGCCATTTCCACCGGCTCCGCCGGCGCCTCCGGCGGTGGTGTTGGGTACCCCTGTCCCGCCGCCGCTGTCACCGTCGCCGCCCTTGCCGCCGTCGCCGCCACCGCCGACGCTGCCGTTGCCGCCGTCGCCGCCGCGTCCGCCGGCACCGCCAAGGGCCGCGGTGTGACTGCTGCCGCCGTAGCTGCCGTTGCCGCCGTTGCCGCCTGCGCCGCCGATTGCACCGTCACCGCCCTTGCCGCCGTCGCCGCCGGCACCGCCGTTGGCCGTGGCGGAGGTGCCGCTACCCACGGTCGACTTGCCACCGGCTCCGCCGTCGCCGCCCTTGCCGCCGGTTCCGGTGGCACCGCCCGATCCGCCTTCGCCACCCCTGCCGCCGTTGCCGCCGTTGCCGCTGCTGTTGGTGTCACCGTTGCCGCCGTTGCCACCCGTCCCGCCGGTGCCGTTGTTGCCGGCGGTGCCGTTCGCGCCGCCGTTGGTGCCGATGCCGGCCGCGCCGCCGAGCCCCGCGGTGCCACCGGTGCCGCCGTTGGCGCCCGCGCCTCCGTTGCTGCCGGTGTTGCTGCCGCCGACGCCGCCCGTGCCGCCATTTCCGCCGAGGCCACCCCGGCCACCGGCGCCGCCGCCCGTCCCGCCGATGCCGGCTCCGCCGTTGCCGCCCTGCCCGCCTTGGCCGCCCTGGCCGCCCTGGCTGCCGTCGCTGGGCGATGCGGAGGTGCTGCCCGCGTTGCCGGCGCCGCCGTTGCCGCCGGTGCCGCCGGTGCCGCCGGTCCCGCCCTTGCCGATGCTGCCGTTCGCGCCGCCGTCGGTGCCGGCGCCGGCCGCGCCCGCGGTTCCGCCGGTGCCGCCTTTGCCGCCCTGGGCGCCGCTGCCGGAGGTGATGCCGGTGTTGTTGCCTCCGGTGCCGCCCTGGCCGCCCTGGCCGCCGACGCCGCCCTTGCCGCCGTCGCCGCCGCCGACACCGCCGATGCCGGCCCCGCCGTCGCCGCCCTGGCCGCCTTGGCCACCCTGGCCGCCCGGGGCGCCGGGCAGCGGATTGGTGGCGGCGCCGGGGCTGGCGCCGCCGGTTCCGCCGCTGCCGCCGGTTCCGCCGGTTCCGCCGGTTCCGCCCTTGCCGATGCCGCCGTTCGCGCCGCCGTCGGTGCCGGCGCCGGCCGCGCCGGCGGTGCCGCCCGTGCCGCCCATGCCGCCCTTGGCTCCGTTGCCGCCCTGGACGCCGGCACTGCTCGTTCCGGTGTAGGAACCGCCTGTTCCGCCTTGGCCCCCCTGGCCGCCGTTGCCACCCTTGCCGCCGGCTCCGCCGTGGGCGGTGCCGTCTCCGGCTCCGCCGTCGCCGCCCGTGCCGCCGGCTCCGCCCTGGCCGCCCTGGTGTCCGTCGGTCGGGTTGGTGGTCGAGTCGTCGCCGTTGCCGCCGGTGCCACCTTGGCCGCCCGTGCCGCCCGTGCCGCCCTTGCCGCCGGTTCCGATGCTGCCGTTCGCTCCGCCGTCGGTGCCGCTGCCGGCCGCCCCGGCGGTGCCACCGGTACCACCCTTGCCGCCCTGGGCGCCGGTGCCGCCGGTGGTGCCGGTGTTGTTGCCGCCGGTCCCGCCGGTGCCGCCCTGGCCGCCGATGCCGCCGTTGCCGCCGGCGCCGCCGTGGGTTCCGCCGTCGCCGCCCTGGCCACCGGCTCCGCCCTGGCCGCCCTGGTCGCCGATCGTCGGGTTGGTGCTGGCGCTGGTGCCGTTGCCGCCGGTCCCGCCGCCGCCGCCCTGACCGCCGGTGCCGCCCTTGCCGCCGGTGCCGATGCTGCCGTTCGCGCCGCCGTCGGTGCCGCTGCCGGCCGCGCCGGCGTCCCCGCCGGTACCGCCCTTGCCGCCCTGGGCGCCGGTGCCGCCGGTGGTGCCGGTGTTGTTGCCGCCGGTGCCGCCTTGGCCGCCCTGGCCGCCGACGCCGCCGTTGCCGCCGGCGCCGCCGTGGGTTCCGCCGTCGCCGCCCTGGCCACCGGCTCCGCCCTGGCCGCCCTGGTCGCCGATCGTCGGGTTGGTGGTGGCGCTGGTGCCGTTGCCGCCGGTGCCGCCGCCGCCGCCCTGACCGCCGGTGCCGCCTCGGCCGCCGGTCCCGACGCTGCCGTTCGCTCCGCCGTCGGTGCCGCTGCCCGCCGCGCCGGCGTCGCCGCCGGTACCGCCCTGGCCACCCTGGGCGCCGGTGCCGCCGGTGGTGCCGGTGTTGTTGCCGCCGGTCCCGCCGCCGCCACCGGTGCCCCCGACGCCGCCCTGGCCGCCGGCACCGCCGTGGGAGACTCCGTCTCCGGCGCCGCCCGCGCCGCCCTGGCCCCCGGCGCCGCCTTGGCCGCCCTGGTGACCGGCGGTGGGCGCCAGGGCGTCGCTGCTGCCGCTGCCGCCCTGGCCACCGCTGCCGCCGTCGCCGCCCTTGCCGCCGGTGCCGAACTGGCCGCCGGCCCCGCCGGTGCCGCCGGCGCCGCCGTTCTGGCCGATCGCGGTGGCGTCGGCGCCGGCGCCACCGGTCCCGCCGGTGCCGCCGGTGGTCGGGGTCGAGCCGGCCGTGCCGCTGTGGCCCGCGACGGAGCCGGCCCCGCCGACCCCGCCGGCGCCACCCTTGCCGGGGTCGCCGCCGACGCCGCCGGTCCCGCCGACTCCTGTGCCGCTGTTGGTGAAGGTGCCGATCCCGCCGGCCCCGCCGTTGCCCGGGGTGCCGCCGGCCCCGCCGGCACCGCCGTCGCCGCCCGCACCCTGCGTCCCGCTGTGGCCGAACATGCCGCCCGCCCCGCTTGCCCCGCCGCGGCCGCCTGCCCCGCCGGCGCCGCCTTCACCGCCGCTGCCGCCGGCCTGACCCGTGGCCGCCAGCGCCGTCGCGTCGGCGCCGTCGACCCCGGCCCCGCCCGACCCGCCCTGGCCGCCTGCTCCGCCGTGGCCGCCGGCCCCGCCGGTGCCGGACAGCCGCCCGCCCGCGCCTCCGGCGCCGCCGTCGCCCCCGTTGCCGCCGGCGATACCGGTACCTCCGGATTCGCCCGCCGCCACGCCGGCGGCACCCGCGCCTCCCGCCACGCCGTCGCCGCCGACCCCGCCGGTGCCGCCGGTCCCGAACAGGCCGGCGGAGCCGCCGGCGCCGCCCTTCCCGCCGCTCGCGCCCGCTGCCGTGGCAGTTCCGCCCGCGCCGCCGTTACCGCCGCCGCCGGCCAACAATCCGCCGCGGCCGCCGGCCCCGCCCGCCGCGCCCGCACCGCCGGAACCACCGTTTCCGCCATGGCCCAGCAACCCCGCCGAGCCTCCGTTGCCGCCCGCGACGCCGGCCGTCGTCTGCGAATAGCCGTCACCGCCGTCGCCGGACAACAACCCGCCCGCGCCGCCGTTGGGGTGTGCGGCCGTCCCGTCGGCGCCGTTGCCGACCAGCGGACGCCCGAAGATCGCGGCGGCCGGCGCGTTGCCGAGCGACAACAGGGCCTGCAGCGGAGTGGCGTTCGTGGCCTCGGCCGCGGCGTAGGCGGAGCCGGCGCCGCTGAGCGCTCGCACGAAGTCGTCGTGGAAAGCGGCGAGCCGCGTTGTCAGCGACTGATATTCGCGGCCATGGTTGCCGAACAGCGCGGCGATCGCCGTCGACACCTCGTCCTGGGCGGCGGCCGCCAGCCCGGTCGTCGGCAGCGCCGCCGACCCGTTCGCGGCGCGCAGCGCCGATCCGATACCCGCCAGGTCGGAGGCCGCCGCTGAGAATGCGTCCGGCACCGCAATCAAGGACATGAGAAATACCCCCTCGGCAGCACGGTCACCCTTGACCGCGAATTGTCGGCGACGTAAACGCTACGCGCGCGCGGAGTTGCGCAGTGGGGTTTTCAGCAAACTTCTGCAAGCCGCCCCCGCGACAGCGGCCTAGGGCTGGCCGCCGCCCTTGCCGCCGGTACCCGCGGTGCCGCCGGTTCCGCCGGTCGTGCCGATGTGATCGCCGCCGGGTCCGCCCGGGCCGCCCTGCTCCCCGATCAGGTTCTTTCCGTTGCCGCCTTGGCCGCCGGCGCCGCCGTCACCGCCGTCGCCGCCGGCGCCGCTGTCGGAGCTGCCCCCCGCCCCGCCGGTGCCGCCCATACCGCCGGTCCCGCCCGCGACGGTGGCATTGCCGGTACGGCCCAGTCCACCGGTGCCGCCCTGGCCGCCCTCGCCGCCGCTGGTGTCGCCGTTGCCGTGTCCGCCGGTGCCCCCGCTGCCCCCCGCACCGCCGAGGGCCGCGTTGGTCGTGGCTCCTCCGTTGCCTCCGGCCCCGCCGCCACCACCGGTGTCGCCGGCGCCACCGTTGCCGCCGGCGCCGCCGTCCCCGGCGGCCGTGCCTCCGCCGAGACTCGCGCCGCCGTTGCCGCCGAGCCCGCCGTCGCCGCCCTTGCCGCCGACGCCGGCGCCGCCGTCGCCGCCCCTGCCGCCGTCGCCGACGGCGATGTTGGTGCCGGTGGATCCGTTGCCGCCCTCACCGCCGTCGCCACCCGCCCCCGCGATGCCGTTGCCGCCGTGGCCGCCGTCGCCGCCGTCGGCGCCCCGCCAGTTCGATAGCTGGGGATTGGTGCCGCCCACGGCGTCACCGCCGTCGCCGCCCTTTCCGCCGCTGGTGCCGTTGCCGCCGTTGCCGCCGTCGCCGCCGGCGCCCACGGTGAGGCTGAACGTACTGCCGCCGGTGGTGGTGCCGCCGGTACCGCCGTTGCCACCGGCACCGCCGGCGGCGGCAGTGCCGCCGTCACCGCCGTCACCCCCTCGGCCACCGGCACCGGCGACGGTGCCGCCCTGCAGGTTGCCGCCGTTGCCGCCATTGCCTCCGCGCCCGGCGGTGACGCCGGAGCCGTCCGTTCCGTGGTCGCCGTCGTGGGCGCCGATGCCGCCGTCGCCCCCGCTGCCGCCCACGCCGGAGTTGCCGCCCTTGCCGCCGTTGCCGCCGTCGCCGCCGGTGAGTGAGACGTAGGTCGCGGGGGCGCCGTTCGCGCCGTTGCCGCCGGAGCCGGGGGTCCCTGCGTTGGCGCCCTTGCCACCGTCTCCGCCGTCGCCGCTGAGTGCCTGACCGGACGTGCCGACGCCGCCGGTTCCGCCGTCCCCGCCGCGGCCGCCGTTCCCGCCGCTGCCGGCATTACCGCCGTCGGCGCCGTTGGCGCCCGCCGTGGTCGCGTTGGCGCCGGTGACGCCGTCACCGCCGACGCCGCCGTTTCCGGCGTTACCTCCGGCCCCGCCGACACCCCCGCTGCCGGCATGGCTGCCGCCGTCACCGCCGGCGCCACCCGCGCCGCCGTCGCCGCCCTTGCCGCCGTCGCTGCCGTTGCCGGTGGGCCCGGTGGTTCCCACCCGACCGTCGGCCCCGTTGCCGCCGATGCCGCCGGCACCGCCGTTGCCGTGCTTGCCGCCGGTGCCGCCGCTGCCGCCGGCCGCCCCGTTCGCCCCCGGCGCGTTGCCGTCGGCGCCGGTGCCGCCGGCCCCGCCGTCGCCGCCGGTGTTCGGCGTGCCGCCCGCCGCCCCGTCGGCGCCACGCAGGTAGCCTGCCCCGCCGGTGCCGCCCGCCCCGCCGAGCCCGGGGTCGCCGCCGTGCCCGCCGGCGCCGCCGACGCCGTTGTTGACGAGCCAGCTGCCCGTGGCGCCGGCGCCGCCGTTACCGGGCGTCCCGCCGCTGCCTCCGCTGCCGCCGGTGCCGCCGATGCCCTGGTTGGCGGCCGGGCCCCAGGTGCTGGTGCCGCCGGCCCCGCCCTTGCCGCCGTCGCCGCCCGCACCGCCGCCGCCCCCGTCGCCGCCGTCGGTGCCGTCGGCGCCACGCACCGGCCCGACGGCCCCGTCGTGGCCGATCCCGCCCGCGCCGCCGCTGCCTCCCGCGCCACCGGCGCCGCCGACGCCCCCGGGCCCGACGAGGGTGCCGCCGGCGCCGCCGGCCCCGCCGTTACCGCCCGCCCCACCGCCGCTGCCGAGCCGGCCGTCGGGCGCCGCCGCCGTCCCCGGGGTGCCCGCCGCGCCGGCCGCGCCGAGACCGCCGGCGCCGCCCGATCCGCCGGCGCCGATCAACCCGGCCCGTCCGCCCGCGCCGCCGTCGCCGCCGGCCACGCCGGCCGCCGTGGCCGCCCCGCCGGAGCCGCCACCGCCGCCGTTGCCGTAAAGCGAGCCGCCGGCCCCGCCGGCCCCACCCGTCGCGCCGGCCCCACCGGCCCCGCCGAGCCCGCCGTTGCCGAGCAGTCCCGCGTCGCCCCCGGCCCCGCCGCGCAGGCCGGCGGTGGTCTGCGAGTAGCCGTTGCCGCCGTTGCCCCACAGCAACCCCCCGGCGCCGCCGTCGGGGTTGGCCGAAGTGCCGTTGGCGCCGTTTCCGATCAACGGCCGAGCCAGCAGCGCCTGGGTGGGCGCATTGATGACGCCGAGCGCGGCCTGCAGCGGCGTGACGTTGGCCGCCTCGGCGCCGGCGTAGGCCAGCCCGGCGGCGCGCAACGCCGCCACGAACTGCTCGTGAACCGCGGCGGCCTGCGCGCTGAGCACCTGGTATTCGCGGCCGTAACCGCTGAACAGCGCCGCGATGGCGGCCGATACCTCGTCGCCGGCTGCGGCGGCCAGCCGCGTGGTCTGCAGCGCCGCGGTCGCGCGCGCCTGGTCGAGCGCCGAACGAATCGCGGCCACATCTCCGCTCGCCGCGACCAAGACGTCAGGCGTAGCGACCAACGACATGAAGTGCCCCTTCCGGACGCCCCCGTCGTTGCATCGAAATATCACACGAAGGCGACCGCGGGTCGCGGTTCGGCAAAGCACATAGAACGCTCTAATGACGCGGGCGCAGCTCGAACTCCCGCGTCTGGAAGCCGGCCTCGTTGACCGCCCGCAGCAATGCGCGCGCGGCGGGCTGGCCGGCGGTTTCGCGCAGCAGCTGATCCTCGAGGCGCAGGCCCGTCACCAGGTCACCGGCGGCGGCGTCCACGGCCCGCTTCGCGGCGGCGATCGCGTTGAGCGGGCTGGCCGCGATGCGGGCGGAAAGCTTGTCGACGAACGGCCGCAGCTGCTCGGCCGGCAGCGCACGGTTGACGTATCCCCAGGCCTCGGCGGTCGCGGCGTCGACGTCCGCGCACCCGAGAATCACCTCCAGGGCACGCGAGCGGCCGACCAGCCGCGGCAGTCGCTGCGTGCCGCCGCCACCGGGCACGATCCCCACCGAGACCTCCGGATGGCCCAGCACCGTGGTGCCGAGCGCGGCGTAGCGCATGTCGAACGCCATCACCATCTCGCAGCCGCCGCCACGGCAGAGGCCTTCGATGACGGCGATGGTGGCCTTCGGCAGCGTCCGGATCCGCTCCGTCATGGCGTGAAAGAAGGACAGCTCCTCGTGCAGCCCGACGTCGCCCTCCGGCAAATAGCTCAGCAGCGAGACGTCCGCGTGCACGACGAAGATCTCCGGATCGGCGGAGTCGACGACCAGCACTCGCACGTCGTCGTCGGCCGCGACCTCGCCCAGGAGGCGGTCGATCTCGCTCAGCAGCGGGATGTCCAGCAGGTTGACGGGTGGGTGGTCGATGGTCGCCCGGCACACGCCGTTCGCGGTCGCGACGCGCAACAGCTGGTAGTCCTGGTACGTCACGGCTGCCCGCCGCCCTTGCCGGCGGTGCCGCCGGTGCCGCCGAGGCCGCCGGCGCTGCCCTGGTGGGGGTTGCCGGGTCCGCCCGGGCCGCCTGGGCCGACGGGCTTGCCGCTGCCGGAGCCGCCGACCCCGCCCCCGCCGCCGGCGCCGCCGTCGCCGCCGACGCCGAGGTCGGAGCTGCCTCCGTTGCCGCCGGTGCCGCCCTTGCCGCCGTTGCCGCCGTTGCCGCTGGCGGAGCCCGTGCCGCCGTTGCCGCCGTCTCCGCCGGTGCCGCCGACGCCACCGGCGCTGGTGCCGTTGCCGTGCCCGCCGACGCCGCCGGTGCCGCCGTCGCCGCCGGGCGCGGCGCCCATGCTGACGCTGCCGCCCTTGCCGCCGCCGCCGCCCTGACCGCCTCCGGCGTCGCCTGCGCCCCCGGTCCCGCCGGTCCCGCCGGTACCGCCGGGGCCGGTGATGGTGCTGGCGCCGTTTCCGCCGGTGCCGCCCTTGCCACCGGTCCCGCCCAGGCTGTCCCCGCCCTGGCCACCCGCGCCCGCGGCGCCGAGGGTGCTGTTACCCAGCGAAGTGCCGGCGGTGCCGCCGTGTCCGCCGTTCCCGCCGTTGCCGCCGATCCCGGTGCCGCCCGCGCCGCCGTCGCCGCCGTCACCGGAGCTGGTGCCCCGGCCGGCGCCTCCTCCGCCGCCGTCACCGCCCTTGCCGCCGGCCCCGCCGGTGCCCGTGCCGCCCGTGCCGCCGTCGCCGCCGTCGCCGCCGGTGATGAAGTTGCCGTTGCCGCCCGACGCGAAGCCGCCGGCCCCCCCGTCGCCGCCGGTTGTCCCCGCACCGCCGTTTCCGCCTCGGCCGCCGTTACCTCCGGCGCCGTTCGACTGGCCGCCGGTGGGCGGGTTGCCGCCCCGGCCGCCGGTTCCGCCGGCCCCGCCGGCGGCGTCGAGGCCGCCGTTGCCCCCGTCGCCGCCGCTGCCGCCGTTTCCGCCGGCGCCGGAGATGGCTTGCACGTTGCCGCCGGCGCCGCCGTCGCCGCCGCGACCGGCGGTGTACGTGATGCCGTTGCTGCCGTGGCCGCCGTCGGTCGAGCCGGTACCGCCCGTCCCGCCGATCCCGGCGGCCCCCGAGTCGCCGCCGCGGCCGCCGCTGCCCCCGTTGCCGCCGGTGCTCGAGGTGGGGGTGGCGGGCGCGCCGGTGCCGCCGGTGCCGCCGTTGCCGGCAACGCCCGCGTTGGCGCCGTCGCCGCCGTGCCCGCCGACACCGCTGGCGGCCTGGCCGCCGACGCCCGTTCCGCCGACGCCGCCGTCCCCGCCTTTACCGCCGTTGCCGCCGCTGCCGGCGTTCCCGCCGTCGCCCCCGCCACCACCGACTCCGGCCGCACCGGTTCCCGTGCCGCCGTTGGTGCCGGTGAGCCCGTCGCCGCCGGTGGCGCCGTTGCCGGCACGGCCGCCGGCGCCGCCGATCCCACCGGTGCCGCCTTTGGCCCCGCCGTCGCCGCCGATGCCTCCGGCGCCGCCGTTTCCGCCGCTGCCGCCGTCGGTGCCGTTGCCGTCGAGTCCGGTGCGGCCGGCCAACCCGTCGGCGCCATTGCCGCCGATGCCGCCGACCCCGCCGTTGCCGTACATTCCGCCGTTGCCGCCGGCGCCACCCCTGGCTCCGTCGGCGCTGGGGGTGCTGCCGTCGGCGCCGGTGCCGCCGTCGCCGCCGTTACCGCCGCTCTGCGCGCTGAAACCGGCCGCGCCCGTCGCTCCCGGGGTCAGGCCCGCGCCGCCGGTGCCGCCGTGTCCGCCGAGGCCGGGATCACCGCCGTCGCCGCCCCGGCCGCCGATGCCGAAGTGGACGCCCGACTCGCCGCTGGCCCCGTTGCCGCCATTGCCGGGAGCGCCGCCGGCGCCGCCCGCCCCGCCGGCCCCGCCCACGCCCCGGTTGGCCGCCTGTCCCAGGGCGTTGGCGCCGCCGGCCCCGGCGTCGCCGCCGGCCCCGCCGTCGCCGCCGAGCCCGCCGTTGCCACCGTCCGTGCCATTGGCCCCGCGCACCGCCCCGGTCTGCCCGTCGTGGCCGAGGCCGCCGGCTCCGCCGACGCCACCGGCGCCGCCGGCGCCGCCGACGCCGCCGCTGCCGGACAGGTATCCGCCCCCGCCGCCGATCCCGCCGGCGCCGCCCGCCCCGCCGGTGCCGCCGGCCCCGCCGTCGGGGGCGAGAGCGGTGCCCGCGGTTCCCGCGGTGCCGGTCGCGCCCGCTCCGCCGGCGCCGCCGGTCCCGCCGACGCCGAACAACCCGGCGTGACCGCCCGCCCCGCCGTTGCCGCCGGCCGCACCCGCCGCGACGGCCGCCCCGCCCGCCCCGCCCACGCCGCCGTTGCCGGCCAGCAGGCCACCGCTGCCGCCCGCGCCGCCGGCCGCGCCCGCGCCGCCGGATCCGCCGAAGCCGCCGGTGCCGAACAGCCCCGCCGCGCCCCCGGAGCCGCCGGTCAGCCCGGCCGTGGTCTGCGAGTAGCCGTTGCCGCCGTTGCCCACCAGCAATCCGCCGGCGCCGCCGTTGGGATTGGCCGCGGTTCCGTTGGAGCCGTTGCCGATCAGCGGGCGCCCAAGCAGCGTCTGGGTGGGCGCGTTGACGAGTTGTTCCACCAGCTGCAGCGGTGTGGCGTTGGCCGTCTCGGCGGCCGCGTACGCCTGACCCGCGCCGCTCAGCGCCCGCACGAACTGGTCGTGAAACGCCGTCGCCTGGGCCTGCAGCGCCTGGTACTGCCGGCCGTAATCGCCGAACAGCGCGGCGATCGCCGCCGACACCTCATCCCCGGCCGCGGCGATCACCCCGCTGGTCGGTGCCGCCGCGGCCGCGTTGGCCTCCGCCAGCGCCGAACGGATCGCCGCCGCGTTGCCCGCAGCCTCAATCAGAGAGTGGGGTACCACCAGCAAGGACATGGAATTCCTCCGGAATGGGGTGACCGCGCCGGATCGGACGCTGATGCAAAAAGCTACTCGGCGGTTGCCCGGCCAGGCGGGCTTTTCGTCAACCTCGACCACCGCCAGCAAACCTTAATTTGGTTGTGACCTGGTCGGATTCTCTGTTCCGGTCACACAGCAGATACGCTAGGCGGGATGGTTCCGCTTTGGTTCACGCTGTCCGCACTGTGCTTCGTCGGTGCGGCGGTATTGCTGTACGTCGACAACGATCGGCGGCGCGCGCGCAGCAGGCGCCGCAAATCGTGGGCGCGGTCGCACGGATTCGACTACGAGCGCGAGTCGCCGGACATCCTCAAGCGCTGGAAGCGCGGCGTGATGTCGTCGGTGGGCGACGTCGTCGCGCAGAACGTCGTGCTCGGTCAGATCCGCGGCGAGGCGGTGTACATCTTCGACCTGGAGGAAGTCGCGACGGTGATCGCGCTGCACCGCAAGGTCGGCACCAACGTGGTGGTCGACCTGCGGCTCAAGGGCCTCAAAGAGCCTCGGGAGAGCGACATTTGGCTGCTGGGCGCGATCGGCCCGCGGATGGTGTACTCCACCAACCTGGACGCCGCGCGGCGGGCCTGCGACCGGCGGATGGTCACGTTCGCCCACACCGCGCCCGACTGCGCCGAGATCATGTGGAACGAGCAGAACTGGACGCTGGTCAGCATGCCGATCGCCAGCACTCGCACCCAGTGGGACGAGGGCCTGCGCACGGTGCGCCAGTTCAACGACCTGCTGCGGGTGTTGCCGCCGCAGCCCCAGGACAGCGCCGAGGAGCAGGCGGTGCGCAGCTCCGCGCCCAGCCGTCCGGTGGCGCAGACCGCGCGGGCGGAATTGCCGCCCCGACGCTCCGGTACGGACGTGGCGGGGTTGCTGTCCGAGACGGGTCGACGGCCCGAGCCGGTGCGCCGCGACGAGGGTCAGACCCAGGCCGCCAGGCACCAGCCTAACGAGCACCAGGCCACGAACTACCAGCGCTGATAGCGCGCGGGGGGCCTCGGCTCCGGCCGGGCCGCCGTCATTACTATGTCGCTCATGCCTCGTCCCGTCGCGTTGATCACCGGGCCGACGTCCGGGATCGGCGCCGGCTACGCGCGCCGCTACGCGCGCGACGGATACGACCTGGTGCTGGTCGCCCGCGACGTCGACCGGCTGAAGCGGTTGGCGGATGAGCTGGCGGGTCCGTCCGGGGGTGCGGGGCAGATCGAGGTGCTGCCCGCGGACCTGGCCGACGCCGCCGACCGCGACAAGGTTGCCGCGCGGCTCGCCTCGGCCGGTGGAGTCCGGGTGCTGGTCAACAACGCCGGCTTCGGCACGTCCGGCGAGTTCTGGACGGCGGATCCCGCCCTGCTGCAGCGGCAGCTCGACGTCAACGTCACCGCGGTGATGCATCTGACCCGGGCCGCGCTGCCGGCGATGCTGGACGCCGGAGCGGGCACCGTGATCAACATCGCCAGCGTCGCCGGCCTGGTGGCCGGCCGCGGATCCACCTATTCGGCGTCCAAGGCGTGGGTGATTTCGTTCACCGAGGGCCTGGCCGGCGGCTTGGCGGGCACCGGCGTCAGCGTGCACGCGGTGTGTCCGGGGTTCGTGCACACGGAGTTTCACGAGCGCGCCGGGATCGACGCGCCCAAGGTGCCGTCGTTCATGTGGCTGGAGGTCGACGACGTGGTCGGCGAGAGCCTGGCCGACATCGCCCGCGGCCGGGTGGTCATCATCCCGAGCGTTCAGTACAAGGCGATCGTCACCGCGGGGCGCCTGATCCCGCGAAACCTGTTGCGAGTTGCGACTAAACGGATCGGCGGTGGTCGTGGGCGTACCTGAGCGGGACGAGCTGGCGGAGCTGGTGCGGCGGCTCTCGGTGGTCCACGGACGGGTCACGCTGTCGTCGGGCAAGGAAGCCGACTACTACGTCGACCTGCGGCGCGCCACCCTGCAGCACCGGGCCGCCGCGCTGATCGGCCGGCTGATGCGCGAGCTCACCGCGGACTGGGACTACGCCGTCGTCGGTGGCCTCACCCTGGGCGCCGACCCGGTGGCCACGGCGATGATGCACGCCCCGGGCCGCCCGATCGACGCGTTCGTGGTGCGCAAGTCCGTGAAAACCCATGGCCTGCATCGCCTTATCGAGGGTTCCGAGGTTGCGGGGCAGCGCGTGCTGGTGGTCGAGGACACCAGTACGACGGGCGGTTCGGCGCTGACCGCCGTGCGCGCCGTCCGGGAGGCCGGCGGCGAGGTCATCGGCGTGGCCACCGTGGTGGACCGGGCCACCGGCGCGGCGCAGGCCATCGAGGCCGAGGGTGTGCCGTACCGGAGCGTGCTCGGACTGGCCGATCTGGGGTTGGGCTAGGCCGCTGCCGGTGCGTTCGTTGATTGCGGTGGTGGCCTGCCTGGCGGTATCCCTGACGGGCTGCTCGCAGTCGAACCATGAGGACCGTCCCTACGGCGCGCTGGCCGCCCGGTTCGGCGAATCGCTGGCCCTGCTCGGCTGGAACATGTCGGTCTCCAACCTGCGCTGGAACGACGACTACGTGCTGGTCAACGTCGACGCGTCGCCGACGGACCCCAAGGGAGCGCACGCCAAACCCGAGGACATCCGGTTCGGCCTGTACGGCGCGCTGGCGCATCCGATGGAGTCCAACGGCCTGGGCAGTTGCGACGCGGCCATCCAAGCGGCCGGCAACGCGCACGACATCCCGGCGCCGTTGTCGGCGCCGTCGGGACGGCTCACCGGCACGGTCTGCCTGGGTCCGCTGAAGGACCGCAGCCAGGTGCGCGGGATATACGTCTACTCGCCGCGCGACCGGATATCGGGGACGTCGGCCGCCTATCCGGCGGCGTTTCCGGTGGGATTGTTGCCGACGAACGAGAACGACACCGGCCTGGTGGTCAAGACGGTGAGCCTGTCGGCCTGGCGCGCCAACGGCACGCCGGTGAAGCAGTCGCAGCTCGGCGATGCGGCCGCGTTCAACGGCGGCGGCTACATGCTGCTGGGTCTTCAGGCCTCCGCCGTCGCGGCGCGGTACAGCGACGACTCGGCCAAGCGCGGCGGTCCGCTCATGCTGCTGGCCGCGCCGACGCTGCCCGGCCGGGAAGGCAGCCCGGCCTGCGCCGTGTACGGGTCGTCGCTGCTGGTGCTGCCCGACGCGTCGCTGAACTCGGTGCAGTTGAATGCCTCGCTGTGTACCCAGGGTGAGATCAACCAGGCGCTGCTGTACGCGACCGTGGCGATCGTTGGCACCCACGCCGGGGTGTGGACGCAGCGGTGAGTGAGCCCGGACCCACGGAGTGGGGCACGTCCCCCGGCGTCGGGCCCTGGGTCGGTGCGCCGCCCGACGATCCGCGGTATGACCCAGTTCTGTTGGCCGACGGCGACACTCGCAACGTCGTCGACGCCTACCGGTACTGGACCCGCGAAGCGATCATCGCCGACATCGACAGCCGCCGGCATGCCCTGCATGTGGCGATCGAGAACTTCGGGCATGACGCCAACATCGGCTCGGTGGTGCGTACCGCCAACGCGTTCGCCGTCGACACCGTGCACATCGTCGGCCGCCGCCGGTGGAATCGCCGCGGCGCCATGGTGACCGACCGCTACCAGCGGTTGTGCCACCACGACAGCACGACAGAACTCATGGCGTTTGCCGCCGGCGCCGGGCTGACCGTCGTCGCCGTGGACAACGTCCCGGGTTCTGTGCGGCTCGAGGAGACCGCTTTGCCGTTGCGGTGTCTGCTGGTCTTCGGCCAGGAAGGGCCCGGTATCACCGACGGCGCCCGCGCGGATGCGGCGATCACCGTGTCGATCGCCCAGTTCGGCTCGACGCGCAGCATCAACGCCGGCGTCGCGGCCGGGATCGCGATGCACGCGTGGATCCGGCAGCACGGGGATCTCACCCGCGCGTGGTGATCTGTGCTCGCTGGCCGGCGTTGATTCTGCGGTGAGCGCGCTACCTACTCGTACTTGCGCAGTGGACGCAAAGTCAACAGCCTCAAAGACGCGTCAGCTCGGCCGCGCCGGCCGCATCTTGAACGAAACCTCCAGCTTGATGCGGAAGGTGATCTTGCCGGCGCTGTCGACCGACATGTCCTGCTCGATGACGCGGGCCACGCGGATGTCGTCCACGCTTTCCCGCGCCCGCTGCACCGCCTCGGCCGCGGCCTGCTCCCAGGAGGTGGGGCTGGTCCCGATGATGTCGATCACCTTGTAGACGCTCATGTCCCAAAGCGTATAGCTAACTCCACAGCGTCACGTGAACCTTCGGGCGGAATCTCGTCACGCCGACCCCGCTGCCGCGGATCATCGCCTGAATGCACCTCGGCGTGGTGATGAAGCGAACCAACTCCGACACCGCGGGTTGACGCGCCGACGGCGGCAGCGTCGACACACACCATTCGCCGGACCGGTCCAGCCCGGGACCGTTCAGGTGCGTCAGCCGGCCGGCGGCGAGGTCCTTCGCGACGGCGAAACCGATCGTCAGCGTGGCGCCGCCGACGCGCCGGATCTCCTCCAGAGCGGCGGCGTCGCTCTGGAAGATCCGCTGCTGGGACTCCGGAATTGCCAACCCGCGCAACATGCTTGCGATCTCGCCGTCCACACTGCCCGCCGACGGCCCGAGCATCCACTGCTGGGCGCGCAACAGCGCGGGCGTCGGAACACCAACGGCGAGTGGGCTGTTCGGTGCGACGACGGTGATGATCTGATACTTCAGAAAGGGCCGCACGAACAGCGAGCTATCACAGGCACTCTCGCTGCCCGGCCCGATCGCGATGTCCACGGCCCGCGACGCGATCAGGTCGCGGAACTGGCTCGTCGGATGCACGCTCAGCTCGACCGACAGGTCGTCGGCCCGCGACGAGAACAGCTCGATCAGCCCCGGCGCCGCGTGCTCGGCGAACGTCGACGACGCCGCGATCCGCAGCAGCCGACGCCCGTGCGCGGCCTCGGTGACCTCGATCGCGGTTTGCTGTTGCAGGCCCAGGATTTCGACCGCGCGGCTGGCCAGCCGCAGACCGCCGGGGGTGAACGCCAGCCCCGCACCCGTCCGGGTGAATAGCGGGTCGTCGAGTTCCTTGCGCAGCGCCGCGACGTGCATCGAGACTCCGGCATCGGAAAGCCCGAGCTCGGCTGCGGCGGCCCGTACCGAACCCAACCGGACCACCGCCGAAAAGGCCCGAAGTTGAGCCGGAGTCATGTCCTGGAGCCTACTTTTAAAAGCATGCGGGACGTGCTTGCCAAGCTGATCTCCGTCTGGAGCGCCGGTGACTCCGTCGGCGTGGGCACGGTGGTGCGGACTTTCCGGTCGGCGCCGCGGCAGGCCGGCGCCTCGATGGTGGTGGCTCCCGACGGCTCGGTCAGCGGCTCGGTGTCCGGCGGCTGCGTCGAGGGCGCGGTCTACGAACTCGCGGCCGAGGTGGCCCGGACGGGCAACGCGCGGCTGGAACGTTTCGGCGTCAGCGAGGATGACGCCTTCGCCGTCGGTCTGACCTGCGGCGGAATCATCGACGTGTTCGTCGAACCCATCTCCCAGGCCACCTTCCCCGAACTCGCCGCGGTGGCCGACGACATCGCCGAACACAACGCGGTCGCGGTCGCGACCGTCATCGCCCATCCGGATGCGTCCCGAGTCGGCCGCCACCTCGTCGTGCGCCCGGAAACGTCGGCGGGATCGCTGGGGTCGGCGCGCGCCGATGCCGCCGTCGCCGACGACGCGCGCGGCCTGCTCGCCCTGGGCCGCAGCGAGGTCCTCGAGTACGGGCCCGACGGGCAGCGGCTCGGCGAGGGCATGGAGGTCTTCGTTGCCAGTTACGCGCCGCGGCCGCGGATGCTGGTCTTCGGCGCGATCGACTTCGCCGCAGCCCTGGCGCAGCAGGGATCGTTCCTCGGTTACCGGGTGACCGTCTGCGACGCCCGGCCCGTGTTCGCCACCGCGTCGCGCTTTCCCACGGCCGAGAACGTCGTCGTCGACTGGCCGCACCGCTATCTCGCCGCCCAGGCCGAGGCGGGCGCGATCGACAGGCACACCGTGATCTGCGTGCTCACCCACGACCCCAAGTTCGACGTCCCGGTGCTCGCGGTGGCGCTGCGCCTGCCCGACGTCGGGTACGTGGGGGCGATGGGCTCGCGCCGCACGCACGACGACCGGTTGGAGCGGCTGCGCGCGGCCGGCCTCACCGACGCCGAGCTGAGCCGGCTGTCCAGCCCCATCGGGCTGGATCTCGGCGCCCGGACCCCGGAGGAGACGGCGGTGTCGATCGCGGCCGACGTCATCGCCCGGCGCTGGGGCGGCGGCGGCCGCCGGCTGGCCGAAATCGTCGGACGAATCCACCATGACCGCCCGGACGCGCAGCTAGAGAGTGAGTTAAACGATCACTTAACTCGCCATTGACCCCCTGGTGGGGTGGGCTGACACTGACCCCCATGCAAGTTCCAGGGCCCTTCGAATACGAACGCGCGACCAGCGTCGACCACGCGGTCGGACTGCTGGATCGGCTGGGTGACGGCGCGCGGGTGGTCGCCGGCGGACACAGCCTGCTGCCGATGATGAAGCTGCGCATCGCCAACCCCGAGTACCTCGTCGACATCAACGACCTGGCGCCCGAGCTGGGATACGTGATCACCGACCCGACGCTGGTGCGCATCGGCGCCATGACGCGGCACCGCGAGCTGCTGGAGTCCGACACTCTGGCCGCGGTGTGCCCGATCTTCCGCGACGCCGAGCGGGTGATCGCCGACCCGGTGGTCCGCAACCGCGGCACCCTGGGCGGTTCGCTGTGCCAGGCGGATCCGGCCGAGGACCTGTCGACGGTGTGCGCCGTGCTGGACGCGGTCTGCCTGGCGCGCGGACCGTCGGGCGAGCGCGAGATCGGCATCGACGACTTCCTGGCCGGACCGTATGAGACCACGCTCGCCTACAACGAGCTGCTGATCGAGGTCCGGATCCCGGTGCGGCTGAACACCTCCAGCGCGTACGCGAAAGTCGAGCGGCGGGTGGGCGACTGGGCCGTTACGGCGGCCGGGTCGGCGCTGACGCTGGACGGTGACGACATCGTCGCCGCCCGCGTGGGCCTGACGGCGGTGAATCCCGACCGCGAGGCGCTGGCCGGGCTCGCCGCCGCGCTCGTCGGCCGACCCGCCACCGAGGAGACCTTCGCCGAGGCGGGCCGGCTCGCCGCACAGGCCTGCGACCCGGCCGACGACATCCGCGGCACCGCCGAATACAAGCGGCACCTCGCCTCCGAACTGACCATTCGAACGCTGCGCAGCTCGGCTCAGCGCGTGCGCGACCAAAGGAGCAACTGACGATGCAGGTGAACATGACCGTCAACGGTGAACCGGTGAGCGCCGACGTCGAACCGCGGATGCTGCTGGTGCACTTCCTGCGGGACCAGTTGCGGCTCACCGGAACTCACTGGGGCTGCGATACCAGCAACTGCGGGACCTGCGTCGTCGACGTCGACGGCGTGCCGGTGAAGTCCTGCACGATGCTGGCCGTCATGGCGTCCGGGCACAGCGTGCGAACCGTCGAAGGACTTGCGGGGCCGGACGGCGCGCTCGACCCGATCCAGGAAGGGTTCATGCGCTGCCACGGCCTGCAATGCGGCTTCTGCACACCGGGCATGATGATCACCGCCCGCGCGCTGCTCGACCGCGACCCCGATCCCGACGAGGACACCATCCGGGAGGCGATCTCCGGGCAGATCTGCCGCTGCACCGGATACACGACCATCGTGCGTTCCATCCAGTGGGCCGCGAAGCACGCGCAGGCGGAGGTGCCGACGCCATGACCACCATTTCGCGGCCGCCTTCGGACGAAGACCTCGCCGACAACGACCAAAAGCCTTGCGGTTACGGCCGGATGCTGCGCAAGGAGGACCCGCGGTTCATCCGCGGCCGGGGCCGCTACGTCGACGACGTCGTCCTGCCGGGCATGCTGCACCTGGCGATCCTGCGATCGCCGTACGCGCACGCGCGCATCGCCGGCATCGACGTGACCGCCGCACTGGCCCACCCGAAGGTCAAGGCCGTGGTGACCGGCGCCGACCTGGCCGGCAAGGGCCTGGCCTGGATGCCGACGCTGTCCAACGACGTGCAGGCCGTGCTGGCCACCGACAAGGTGCGTTTCCAGGGCCAGGAGGTCGCGTTCGTCGTGGCCGAGGACCGGTATTCGGCGCGCGACGCGCTGGAGCTGATCGACGTCGACTACGACCCGCTGGACCCCGTCATCGACGTGCGCAAGGCGCTGGATCCGTCGGCGGCGGTGATCCGCACCGACCTCGAAGGCAAGACCGACAACCACTGCTTCGACTGGGAGACCGGCGACGCGGCCGCCACCGACGCGGCGTTCGCGAAGGCCGACGTGGTGGTCTCCCAGGAGATCGTCTACCCGCGCGTGCACCCGGCGCCGATGGAAACCTGCGGCGCCGTCGCCGATCTGGATCCGGTCACGGGCAAACTGACGCTGTGGTCCACCACCCAGGCGCCGCACGCGCACCGCACCCTGTACGCGCTGGTCGCCGGGCTGCCGGAGCACAAGATCCAGGTGATCTCCCCGGACATCGGCGGCGGCTTCGGCAACAAGGTGCCGATCTACCCGGGCTACGTCTGCGCGATCGTCGGCTCGCTGCTGCTGGGCCGGCCGGTCAAATGGATGGAGGACCGCAGCGAGAACCTGACGTCGACGGGTTTCGCGCGGGACTACATCATGGTCGGCGAGATCGCGGCCACCAACGACGGCAAGATCCTGGCGATCCGGTCCAACGTGCTGGCCGACCACGGCGCCTTCAACGGCACCGCAGCGCCGGTGAAATACCCGGCCGGGTTCTTCGGCGTGTTCACCGGCAGCTACGACCTCGAGGCCGCCTACTGCCACATGACCGCCGTGTACACCAACAAGGCGCCCGGCGGCGTGGCGTACGCGTGTTCGTTCCGCATCACCGAGGCCGTGTACTTCGTGGAGCGGCTGGTGGACTGCCTGGCGTTCGACCTGAAGATGGACCCCGCCGAGCTGCGGCTGCGAAACCTGTTGAAGCCGGAGCAGTTTCCGTACCGCAGCAAGACGGGCTGGGAATACGACTCGGGCGACTACGAGACCACCATGCGCAAGGCCATGGACATGATCGGCTACGACGCGCTGCGCGCCGAGCAGCAGGAGCGGCGGGCGCGCGGCGAACTGATGGGCATCGGCATGGCCTTCTTCACCGAGGCCGTCGGCGCCGGGCCGCGCAAGGATATGGACATCCTCGGCCTCGGCATGGCCGACGGCTGTGAGCTGCGCGTGCACCCGACCGGCAAAGCGGTGGTGCGGCTTTCGGTGCAGACCCAGGGCCAGGGCCACGAGACGACGTTCGCCCAGATCGTCGCCGAGGAGTTGGGCATCCCGCCCGACGACATCGACGTCGTGCACGGCGACACCGACCAGACGCCGTTCGGGTTGGGCACCTACGGCAGCCGGTCCACGCCGGTGTCGGGTGCGGCCGCGGCCCTGGTGGCGCGCAAGGTCCGCGACAAGGCCAAGATCATCGCGTCGGGAATGCTGGAAGTGTCGGTGGCCGACCTCGACTGGGAGAAGGGCACATTCCACGTCAAGGGTGACCCGTCAGCGGCGGTGACGATTCAGGACATCGCGATGCGCGCGCACGGCGCCGGCGACCTGCCCGACGGCATCGAGGGCGGGCTGGATGCCCAGATCTGCTACAACCCATCGAATCTGACGTATCCGTACGGCGCGTACTTCTGCGTGGTCGACGTGGATCCGGGCACCGGCGTGGTCAAGGTGCGGCGGTTTTTGGCCGTCGACGACTGCGGCACCCGCATCAACCCGATGATCATCGAGGGCCAGGTACACGGCGGCATCGTCGACGGCATCGGCATGGCGCTGATGGAGATGATCGCCTTCGACGAGGACGGCAACTGCCTGGGCGGCTCGCTCATGGACTACCTGATCCCGACCGCGCTCGAGGTGCCGCACCTGGAGACCGGCTTCACGGTGACACCGTCACCGCACCACCCGATCGGCGCCAAGGGCATCGGCGAATCGGCGACCGTCGGCTCGCCGCCCGCGGTGGTGAACGCGGTGGTGGATGCGTTGGCGCCGTACGGTGTTCGGCACGCGGATATGCCGCTCACGCCGTCGCGGGTGTGGGAGGCCATGCAGGGCAGGGCGAGGCCGCCGATTTGACCCGCATCAGCGAACGCGCCCAGCAGCTGTTGGCGGCACGGACACCGTTCGTGCACGCGACGGTGGTGCGCGCCCAGCAGCCCACCTCGGCGACGGCCGGCGACGAGGCGATCCTGTTGGCGGACGGCACCATCGAGGGCTTCGTCGGTGGTCAGTGCGCGCAGAACTCCGTCCGCAAGGCGGCGCTGGGCGTGCTGCAGGCCGGCGAAAGCGTGCTGCTGCGCGTGCTTCCCGACGGCGACGTGCACTTCCCGGAGGCGCCGGGCGCCTGCGTGGTGGTCAACCCGTGCTTGTCCGGCGGCTCGCTGGAGATCTTCCTGACGCCGCAGCTGCCGGCCCCGCTGATCCGCGTGGACGGGGCCACCCCGATCGCCGACGCGCTGTTCGCGCTGTGCGAGGTGCTCGGCTACGACGTGCGGCGGGAGACGGATCTGGCCGACACCGACGCCGTGGTGATCGCCAGCCACGGCGGGCCGGAAGCCGAAATGATCCGCGCCGCACTGGATAACGGCGTCGGCTACATTGGGCTGGTGGCCAGCAAGGTGCGCGGCGCGTCGATCCTGAACGAACTCGAGCTCTCCGACGCCGAGCGTTCCCGCGTCCACACCCCGGTCGGCCTGCCCATCGGCGCCAAGACCCCCGCGGAGATCGCGGTGTCGATCGGCGCGGAGCTGATCGCGGCCCTGCGGGAGGGCAACCTGGCCCGGGCCGTTGCGGCGCCCGCTGCTCAGCAGGCCGTCGACCCGGTGTGCGGCATGACCGTGCCGGTCGGACCCGGCACCGAACACCTGCACCGCGCCGGTACGGACTACTGGTTCTGCTGCGCGGGCTGCCGGACGGCGTTCACGGGATGACCCGGGTCACCGGCGTCCTGCTCGCGGCCGGGGCTTCTCGACGGCTGGGCACGCCCAAACAGCTGCTGCCCTACGGTGATACGACCTTGCTGGGTGCCAGCCTCGGCGCGGCGCGCGAGGCCGGCTTCGACCAGCTGATCGTCACCCTCGGGGGCGCCGCCGAGGTGGTCCGCGAAACCGTGCAGCTGGCCGGCGCCGACGTGGTGACCGTCCCCGATTTCGGCACCGGCTGTTCGGCGTCGCTGCGGGTGGCGCTGCGGCGGGTGGACCCGCGGGCCGCCGGCATCGTGCTCATGCTCGGCGACCAGCCGCGTCTGGATCCCGCGATCGTGCGAACGCTGATCGCGCAGGCACCGCCCGCCGCCGTGGTGGTGTGCCGCTACACCGACGGCATCGGCCATCCATTCTGGTTCGGCCGCAGCGTATTCGGCGATCTCGCGGGACTGCACGGCGACAAGGGCGTCTGGAAGCTCATCGAATCGGGGCGGTATGCCGTGCGCGAATTGCCCGTGGACGGCCCGGTGCCCCTGGACGTGGACACCTGGGACGACTACCGCCGGCTGCTGGAATCGGTGCCGTGATGTTCACGGATCCCAACGACGTGGTGCGCCGCTTCGACGCGCAGGACTACCTGCTGGACACCGGGACCGCGTCGGCCATCTACCTCGCGGTGGCCCTCGGCCGGCCGCTGCTGCTGGAGGGCGAACCCGGGGTCGGCAAGACGACGGCGGCGAAAGTCCTTGCGGCGGTGCTGGACACCACGCTGGTGCGGCTGCAGTGCTATGAGGGGCTGACGGCCGGCGAAGCGCTCTACGACTGGAACTACCAACGGCAGCTGCTGTCGATACGGCTGGCCGAGGCGCGTGGCGCGGCCATCGACGAGGCGGACCTCTACACCGAGTCGTACCTGGTGGACCGGCCGATCCTGCAGTGCGTGCGGCACCGCGGGCCCACGCCGCCGGTGCTGCTGATCGACGAAATCGACCGGGCCGACGACGAATTCGAGGCGCTGCTGCTGGAGTTTCTCGGCGAGTCCGCGGTCACCGTGCCGGAGCTCGGCACCTTCGTCGCCGAGCGCCCGCCGATCGCCGTGCTGACGTCCAACCGCAGCCGCGACCTGCACGACGCGCTGCGGCGCCGCTGCCTGTACCACTGGATCGACTACCCGGAGCCGGCCCGGGCGGCCGCGATCGTGCGCCGGACGGTGCCGGGGGCCACCGCGCCGCTGATCGAGCATGCCACCCAATTCGTCAGCAGCGCACGCGATCTCGACCTGGACAAACCGCCCGGCGTCGCCGAGGCCATCGACTGGGTCGCCGCCCTGGTGTCGCTCGGGGTCGCGGACCTGGTCGACCCGGCCGCCGTCGCGAGTCTTGCTGCGTTGGCCAAGACGCCCGACGACCGGACGCTGATCCGCGATGCGTTCGCCGAATACAGCCGCACCTGAAGGGATTCGAACGATGAAGATCGCCAACCAGTTCAGCGTCAGCGCACCCGTCGAGCAGGCCTGGGACGTGCTGTGCGACCTGGAGCAGGTGATCCCGCTGATGCCGGGCGCACAGCTGGTCGGCCACGAGGGTGACGACTACGTCGGCAAGGTGAAGATCAAGGTCGGGCCCGTCACCAGCGAGTTCACCGGCAAGGTGCGGTTTGTCGAGCAGGACCGCGCCCAGCATCGCGCGGTCATCGACGGCAAGGGCAAGGAGGCGCGCGGCACCGGCAACGCGGCCGCCACGGTCACCGCCCAACTGCATGAGGACGGGGACCGCACCCGCGTCACCGTCGACACCGACCTCAAGATCGTCGGCAAGCTGGCGCAGTTCGGCAGCGGAATGCTGCAACAGGTGTCGGAGAAGCTGCTCGGTCAGTTCGTCGAGTCGCTGGAGGCCAAACTGGCCGCCGAGAGTGCGGGACCGGACGCCGTCGCCGCCCCCGCCCAGACCGCCTCCCAGACCGTCGAGCCCGCTCCCGTCGACCTGCTGGAACTCGCCGGCGCCGACCGCCTGAAGAAGTACGCCGGCGTCGGGCTGGCGGTGGTGGCGCTGCTGGTGCTGGCCTGGCTGCTGCGCAAGCGGCGCTAGTCCCGTGTTGCTGCGGGGTGTCGACCTGGCGGCGTTCGCGGCCGCGCTGGTGGTGCGGCTGCGCGGTGCCGGGGTGCCGGTCTCCGGCGACGGGCAGGCGACCTTCGTGCAGGCGCTGCGGCGGTTGGTGCCGCACACGTCGTCGGCGCTGTACTGGGCGGCCAGGATCACCCTGGTCAACCGCATGGAGGACCTCGCCGCGTTCGACGCGGTGTTCTGGTCGGCCGTCGGCTACGCCGACGACGCGAAACGGCCGGAATCCCTGGCACTTCCGGGTCCGCGCACGCCCGCGTCCGGCATCGTGCACCGCGGGGACGGCGCGTCCCCGTCCCGAGGCGACGCCCTGCCCTGGGCCACCCGCCGCGCCGCCGACCACGTCGGCGCCGCCGCCGGCATCCGACTGCCCGACGTCCTGCCCGGCCGCCTCGCCGCGATGGCCGACGAACCGTTCGACCAATTCGACCCCGACGACCTGCGGCAGCTCGGCTCCTGGCTGGAGGACACCGTCGCGCGCTGGCCGCGGCGGCGCAGCCTGCGGTCCGAAGCCAGCCCCCACGGCAAGCGGATCGACCTGCGGGCGACCCTGGCCGCGTCGCGCTCGACCGGCTGGGAAGCCGTGCGGCTGGCGCGCACCCGTTTGCGCCGTCGTCCCCGACGGGTGCTTTTGCTGTGCGACGTCAGCCGCTCGATGCAGCCGTACGCCGCGATCTACCTGCACCTCATGCGGGCGGCGGTGCTGCGGCAGGCGCGCATCCGGCCAGAGGTGTTCGCGTTTTCGACGTCGCTGACCCGGCTCACCGCGGTGCTGTCCCACCGCTCGGCCGAGGTGGCGCTGGACCGCGCCAACGCCAAGGTGACCGACCGCTACGGCGGCACCTTCATCGGCCGCAGCGTCGCCGCCCTGCTGTCCCCGCCGCACGGCAGCGCACTGCGCGGGGCCGTCGTCATCGTCGCCTCGGACGGTTGGGACAGTGACCCGCCCGACGTGCTCGAACGCGCGCTGGCCCGGCTCCGTCGTCGCGCCCACACGCTGGTCTGGCTCAACCCCCGCGCGGCGCAACGGGATTTCCAGCCGCTGGCCGGCTCGATGGCCGCCGCGCTGCCGCATTGCGACCTGTTCCTGCCGGCGAACTCACTGACCGGGTTGCAGGACCTGTTCGTCGCGTTGGCCCGCTGAACGCGTTTTCCTGGTGGGGAGCGATTGCGGGCAGCCGCCCCGGCGACCGTTGCGGTCTTCGCCGTCTCCAACTACTTGAGCCACAACACAACCCAACTCATCCTGCCCGGCCGATCCCCGTAATTCGCAAGTTTATTCATCTCCCATGAACTTCATGTGAGGCTTATCGTTTGCAGCAATCGAACGTCGAGATGGAAGGCCGCTCATGGAGGGCACCCCGTTCGGTCGATACCGGCTGATCGAATTGCTGGGCCGCGGCGGGATGGGCGAGGTGTGGCGGGCGCACGACACCGTCACGGATCGCGTCGTTGCGATCAAAGTCCTGCCGGCGAATCTGTCTGAGGACCAAGACTTTCAGCGGCGGTTCCGTCGAGAGGCCCACGCGGCGGCACGCTTGGATACTCCGCACGTGGTCCCCATTTACGACTACGGGGAGATCGACGGTCGGCTGTATGTGAGCATGCGGCTGATCAACGGCCGCGATCTGGACGTAGTACTCGCCGAGGGCCCCCTGGATCCGGCCCGCGCGGTGCGGATCATCGATCAGGTCGCGAAGGCGTTGCACGCCGCCCATGAGGTGGGTTTGCTGCACCGCGACATCAAACCCTCCAACATCCTGCTGGACCGCGACGACTTCGCCTACCTGATCGATTTCGGGATTGCCCGCATAACCGACGAAACCCGAATGACGAAGACCGGCAACACGATCGGCACGTTCGCTTACATCGCCCCGGAGCGGCTCGATCCGCACGCCGAAGAGGACGCCCGCGTCGATGTCTACTCGTTGGCGTGTGTGCTCTATCAAGCTCTGACCGGTGAGCCGCCTTTTCCCGGGAGCACGACAGCCCACCTCATCGCGGCGCACCTCAACACTCCACCGCCTCGGCCCTCGACCCTTCAACCGGGAGTGCCCACGCGGGTTGACGATGTCATCGCGACCGGCATGGCCAAAGATCCCGGGCTGCGGTACGCCACCACAATCGAGTTGGCAGACGCCGCCCGAGACGCGATCGCTGTCCCCGTCGAGCGACCGGCATCGGTTACCCCGCCGCTCCCGACGACGCAGCTGCCGCCGGCCCAGCCGTGGACCGCTACGGCCGCGTCACCGGCGCCCGCCAAGCCCGCGCTGCCCGCCCCGGCGAAGGCTGGCCGGATCAGTCGGCGCACCACGATCACGCTCATCGCCGCCGCCGTTGCACTCGTCGGCGTCATCGCAGCGGCTGTAGGCATTCCCGCCCTGATCAAACACCCGGCATCGTCGCAACGGCCTTATGGCACTCAAATTGCTCTGCCGTTCACCGGCTTGAACAAGCCCATCGGTGTGGCGGTGGACAACACCGGCACCCTCTACCTCTCCGACTCCTACAACGATCGGGTGTTGAAACTGGCCGCAGGCTCGGCCGCCGCGATCCAGCTGCCGTTCACCGGTCTCAACAAACCCATCGACGTGGCGGTGGACCGCACCGGCACCCTTTATGTGACGGACTTCTTGACGCAATCGGTGCTAAAGCTGGCCGCTGGCTCGTCCACCCCAACCGAGTCGTCGCTGGAGCATCCCTGGGGTGTGGCGGTGGACAGCACCCTCACTCTCTACGTCACCGACCCCGTCGGCCACAGAATTTTGAAGCTTGGGGCGGGCTCGTCCACCCCGACTGAGTTGCCGTTCACCGGCCTCAACGATCCTTACTGTGTCGCGGCGGACAGCGCGGGCGCCGTCTATGTCGCCGACGCTTCCAACAACCGAGTGTTGAAGCTGGCGGCGCACTCGTCCACACCGACTGTGCTCTCCCTGACCGGCCTCAACAAACCCCGCGGCGTTGCGGTGGACAGCACCGGCAACGTCTACGTCGTGGACAGCGGTAACGGCCAAGTGTTGAAGTTGGCGGCAGACTCGCAGACGTCGACCAGGTTGCCCTTCACCGGGCTCGATAGTCCCTCCGGTGTGACGGTGGACAGCACCGGCAACGTGTACGTCGCCGACTACGGCAACAACCGGGTGCTGAAACTTCCGGTGCAGTAGCACCGACGCCACTCCTCGGCCCGCTTTGAGGCAGGATCGGTAAGTATGGACCAGCTGTGGGCGAACCGGGCGGCCAGCGCCGAAGCCGCCGTCACGCAACGGCACCTGAAACGGCTGTGGGGGATGCCCGGCACCCAGCTGGGGGTGGTGGCCTGGCCGTCCACCCGAAAAGACCGGCTGTTCAGCACGTGGCATTACTGGTGGCAGGCGCACCTGCTGGACTGCCTGGTCGACGCGCAGGTGCGCGATCCGCAGCCGGAGCGCCACACCAGAATCAACCGGCAGGTCCGGTCGCACCGGGTGCGCAACAACTTCTCGTGGACCAACAACTACTACGACGACATGGCCTGGCTGGCGCTGGCGCTGGAACGTGCCGCGCGGCTCGCCGGCGTCGAGCGTCGGCGCGCCTTGCCCAAGCTTGCCGATCAGCTCGTCAAGGCGTGGGTGCCCGAGGACGGCGGCGGCATCCCGTGGCGCAAGCAGGACCAGTTCTTCAATGCCCCGGCCAACGGCCCCGCCGGGATCTTCCTGACCCGCTACGGCGACCGGCTGCCCCGCGCCGAGCAGATGGCCGACTGGATCGATCGCACGCTGATCGACCCCGAGACGCACCTGGTGTTCGACGGCATCATGGGTGGCTCGCTGGTGCGCGCGCAATACACCTACTGCCAGGGGGTGGTGCTCGGGCTGGAGACCGAACTGGCCGCGCGGACCGAGCACGGGCGGCACGCCGAACGGGTGCATCGCCTGGTCGACGCCATCGCTGAGCACATGGCGCCGTCGGGGGTGCTGCAGGGCTCAGGCGGCGGGGACGGCGGGCTGTTCGCCGGGATCACCGCCCGCTACCTCGCGCTGGTCGCCACCGACCTGCCGGGTGACGACGACGCCGACATCGCCGCCCGCCGCACCGCCGGGGCGTTGGTGGTGTCGTCGGCCAAGGCGGCGTGGGACAACCGGCAAACGGCGGACGGGCTGCCGGTATTCGGCGCGTTCTGGGACCGCGACGCCGAGCTGCCCGCTGCCGGCGGCCAGGCCGCGCAGTTCGTCGGGGGCGCGGTTAACGCGTCCGAATACCCCGAGCGGGACCTGTCGGTGCAGGTGTCCGCGTGGATGCTGATGGAGGCCGCGCACAACGTCGCGGAGGCTGCTGATGCCGGCGACGACGCGGACGTCGCGCCGGACGAGGACGACGCCGAGTCCGGCCACGGCGACGTCGCCGACGCGTAGCCCGCTCCTAACCGTCGCGAAGGTCCTCAAATTGGGGGTCTGAGCGGTGTTTTCCTGTACTTTTGGGGCCGCTCGCGCCGTGGCTCAGGTGGGTCAAGCATTACTTTCCGGGGCAGCGGTGGGCTCTTGCTCGGGTGCGTGCCGGTGCCGCGACCGGTAGATCTTCACGGCGGAGAACAGCGCCGGCAGCAGCGACACGAACAGGACGCCCAGGATGATCTTTTCCAGGTTGTGGTTCACGAACGGCACGTTGCCCAGGAAGTAGCCCGCCAGCGTCACGCCGCCGCCCCACGCGATGCCGCCGACGATGTCGAACGCCAGGTAGACCGGATAGCGCATGTAGGAAACCCCGGCTACCACCGGCGTGAACGTCCGGATGAACGGCGCGAAGCGGGCCAGGATGATCGCCCACGGCCCGTATTTCTCGAAGAAGGCGTGCGACTCGGTCACGTAGTGCTTCTTGAAGAACCGCGAGTCTTCCTTCTTGAACAGCGCCGGACCGATCCGTCGCCCGATGAAATACCCGCACTGATCGCCCAGGATCGCGACCACGGCCACCGCCGGCGCCAGCACCCAGATGCTGACCGGTGGTTCCGGGTGGGCGGACAGCAGCCCGCCGGTGAACAGCAGCGACTCGCCGGGCAGCAGCGGAAACAGCAGGCCAGTCTCGATGAAGATGATGATCAGGATCCCGGGCAGCACCGCGGAGCCGAATACACCGTTCTTACCCAGCCAGAACCACGGGTCGAGGATGCCGCCTGCGGCCATCACGGTGGTGCTCATGGTGCTTCAACATACCGGCGTTGCCATACTGGACAGATCCGTACTTCTCAGAGGAGTCATCCATGCCGATCGCAACGCCCGAGATCTACGCCGAGATGCTGGGCCGTGCCAAGGAAGGGTCGTACGCCTTCCCGGCCATCAATTGCACCTCGTCGGAGACCATCAACGCCGCCCTGAAGGGCTTCGCCGACGCCGGCAGCGACGGCATCATCCAGTTCTCCACCGGCGGCGCGGAGTTCGGCTCGGGCCTGGGCGTCAAGGACATGGTGACCGGCGCCGTCGCGCTGGCCGAGTTCGCCCACATCGTCGCGGCCAAGTACCCGATCAACGTGGCCCTGCACACCGACCACTGCCCCAAGGACAAGCTCGACACGTATGTGCGCCCGCTGCTGGCGATCTCCGCCGAACGGGTGGGCAAGGGCTTCAACCCGCTGTTCCAGTCGCACATGTGGGACGGCTCGGCGGTGCCCATCGACGAGAACCTGGAGATCGCGCAGGAGCTGCTGAAGCAGGCGGCGGCCGCCAAGATCGTCCTGGAGATCGAGATCGGCGTGGTGGGCGGCGAGGAGGACGGCGTCGCCAACGAGATCAACGACAAGCTGTACACCACCCCCGAGGACTTCGAGAAAACCATCGACGCCCTGGGCCACGGCGAACACGGCCACTACCTGCTGGCCGCCACCTTCGGCAACGTGCACGGCGTCTACAAGCCCGGCAACGTCAAGCTGCGCCCCGACATCCTGGCTCAGGGCCAGAAGGTGGCCGCGGCCAAGCTGGGCCTGTCCGACGGGGCGCAGCCGTTCGACTTCGTCTTCCACGGCGGTTCGGGTTCGGAGAAGTCCGAGATCGAGGAGGCGCTGCGCTACGGGGTGGTCAAGATGAACGTCGACACCGACACCCAGTACGCGTTCACCCGCCCGATCGTCACGCACATGTTCACCAACTACGACGGCGTGCTCAAAGTCGACGGCGAAGTGGGCAGCAAGAAGGTCTACGACCCGCGCAGCTACCTCAAGAAGGCCGAGGCCGGCATGACCGAGCGCGTCATCGAGGCCTGCAACGACCTGCACTGCGCCGGCAAGGCGCTGAGCTGACGGCCCCCGCCGAGCAGACGGGCTGAGTCGCGCGGGCTAAGGGGACTGGCAGACCTTCCATTCACCGTCCAGCAGCTGCAGGTCGATGCCGCGTGTCGAGCGCAGCTGCGGGTCGTATGCCATGTACGTGGTCACGTTCGCCTCGGCGTGCTTGCCGTTGACGGCGACCTCGTCGATGGTGTCGATCACCGGATACTGCTTGGCGTTGGCGGTCCGCTGATAGGTCGCCGCCCAGGCCTCGTCGCTGTAGTGCAGGTAGCCGTCCCGGGTTGTGCCACAGGTGATGCTGCGCAGCGTCGCCAGGTCGCCCTTCTGGACCGCGGTGTCGTACTTGCGGATCGTGGTGCGGACCCGGTCTTCCTGCGACACCTTCGGCGAGCCGTGCCGCAGCAGCAACACGGCGGACACCGCGGCGATCACCACCGCCGCCACGGCGACCGGGATCAGCCACAGCGCCATGCGCCTGCGCGCCGCCGCCGGTAAGACGGCTGCGACGGGCACGACGGGCGCGACGGCGGTCGGTGCGGGTGCGACGACGGTGTCGTCCGTCGTCGTACCGGCCGGCGTTTGGGCGTCGGCACGCAGCGCGGCCGCGAACTCCCGACAGTTCGCGAAGGCGGGTTGCGCGGTCAGCGCCCGCGATATCGGCCCGTCCAGGCCCGCCAGCTCCGGCCGAATCGTGTCCAGGCCCGACTCGGGCCTTGCGCCGCAGAGCAACTCGTAAGCCGTTGCGGCCAAGGCGGATTGGTCAGCGCCCTGGCCCGAACCGCGGGGCGCCGTGCCGAAGTTCGTCAGCATGACCCGCCGCTCGCCGGCCTCGCCGGTGGCGAGCAGGATGTTGGCCGGCCTGACGTCGCCGTGCGCCAGGCCGCGATCGTGTGCGTAGTCCAGCGCGTCGGCGGCAGCGGCGACGATCTCGATCGCCTCGTCGCGGGGCAGCCCGTCGCGCTGCTGCTCCAGCAACCGCGAGGCCGACGTGCCCTCGACAAAGTCCGTCGCGATCCACAGCCGCCCGTCGAATTCGCCCCGGTCGCGCATCCCGACGATGTGCGGGTGGGCCAGCGCCGCGGCCGCCTCGGCCTCGCGGTGGAAGCGCTCCCGGAACTCGGGGTCTGCCGACGCCTCGGCCGACAGGATCTGCAACGCGGCCGGACCCGGCAGCCGGGGGTCGTCGACGAGGTACACCTCACCGGAGACGCCGGACCCCAGCGTCCGCACGACCGTGAAGCCGGCAAACACCGAACCCTCGTCCAGCGACATGGCGGACATCCTACATACGGGGCGGCTCGCGCCCGCCTCGCGCGACCTAGCCGGTGGGGGACTGGCAGATCTTCCAATGGTCGTCGCGGTACTGCAGGTCAAAGCTGCGCGTCGAACGGACCTGGGGGTCGTAGGCCATGTACGTGGTCACGTTCGCCTCGGCGTGGCGGCCGTTGACGGCCACCTCGTCGATGGTGGCTATCACCGGAATCTGCTTGGCGGTCAGAACGCGGTGGTAGGTCTCCTGCCAACGGCGCTCGTCGTAGTCGGTGTAGCCGTCGCGGGTGGTGCCGCAGGTGATGCCGCGCAGCGTTGCCAGGTCGCCGGCCTGCAGCGCGGTGTCCAGTTGCCTGATGGTCTGTCGCACCCGGTCTTCTTGCGAGACGCTGCCCGAGTGGTGCGGGCTCAGCAGCACCATGAGCAGTATCGCGATGGCGATCACCGCCAGGACGATGACCACGATCGCCAGCACCCAGCCCAGCTTGGTGTTGCGGGTTGCGCCCTTGGACTTCGTCGCCTCGCGGGGCGGGATCGATTGAGGCACCGCGGTTTTCGGCGGAAACCCCGGTGCCGGCGGGGGCGGTGCGGGGGGCGGTGCGGGGGCGTGCCGGGGGGCCGACGCGCGCGGCGACTTCGGGATGACCTCGGTTTCGGGATCCGAGCCGGTGGGGATCACCTGGGTCTCTTTGGCGTCGAAGCCGGGCGCGGTGAAGCGCCGTTCGCGCTGCCCCTCCGGATTCGTGTCGTAGTCCGCGTCCGACTCGGGCTTGATCACCACGGTTTCGGTCTCGGCGTCGTTGGGCACCAAGGGTCGGCCTTCGGGCTCGGGTGCATCGGCCATGGTCGTAGCTTAGCGACCGCGTACCGGATTGGGGCGTCGGCAAGCTGGCGCATTTGCTCTCCCGGCAAAATGGACCCCATGACGCCTATGGGTGACCTTCTGGGACCTGATCCGATCCTGCTGCCCGGTGACAGCGAGGCCGAGGCCGAACTGCTCGCCGGCGAAAAGCCGGGCATTGTCGCGGCCGCGCACCCGTCGGCCTCGGTGGCCTGGGCGACGCTCGCCGAGGAGGCGCTGGCCGACGACAAGGCCATCACCGCCTACGCGTACGCGCGCACCGGCTACCACCGTGGCCTGGACCAGCTGCGCCGCAACGGCTGGAAGGGCTTCGGCCCGGTGCCCTATGCCCACGAGCCGAACCGGGGCTTCCTGCGGTGTGTGGCGGCGCTGGCGCGGGCCGCCGACGCCATCGGCGAGACCCCCGAGCACCTGCGTTGCCTGGACCTGCTCGACGACTGCGATCCCGCCGCCCGGCCCGCGCTCGGCCTCTAGGGATCGCTAGAAGCTCTCCTCGCAATGCCCGTCCGGGCAGTCGATCTGGACCGTCGCGTGGTCCAGGCCGCGGGTGTGCAGCACGGCACGCGCGTCGGCGAGCACCCGCGCCGAGTCGGCGGTGCTGGTCAGGTGCGCGGTGGCCATGTCTTTGCCCGGTGACAGCGTCCAGACGTGCAGGTCGTGCACGCCGGTGACGCCGTCGACCGCGCCCAGTGCCGTACGCAGCTCCTCGACGTCGACGTGCGCCGGCGACGATTCGGACAGGATCCTCAAGGCCTGTCGCGCCAGCGAGATCGCCCGCGGCAGCACCCACAGCGCGACCAGCACGGCAACCACGACGTCGGCGTAGGGCCAGTGCGTCGTGATGGTGACCACGCCGGCGATCAGCACGCCCAGGCTGCCGACGGTGTCGGCGACGACCTCCATGTAGGCGCCCTTCACGGCGAGGCTGTCCTCCGAATGCGAGCGCAGCAGCAGCGCCACCACCAGGTTGGCCAGCAGGCCGGCCAGGGCCACGACCACCATCGGCACGCCGGGAATCGACGGCGCCTCACTGAGCCGCTTGATCGCCTCGTAGAGGATGAACCCCGCCACGCCGACGAGCAGGACGGCGTTGGCCACCGCGGTGAACACCTCGGCACGGTGCCAGCCGTAGGTGCGGTCGGGCGACGAGCTGCCACGCCGGGCCAGCACCACGGCGCCCAGGCCCATGAAGACGGCGACCACGTCGGTCAGCATGTGTCCGGCGTCGGCCAGCAGTGCGATCGAGTTGATCAGCATCGCGGTGGTCAGCTCCACGACGAAGAACGCCGCGAGTATCCCGGCGGCCGCGATCATGCGCGGAATCATCCGCGAAGCGGCGGCCGGGTCCGCGGCCTCGGCGGGGGTGTGAGAGTGTCCTGCGCCCATGCGCAGTAATATATGCGTATTAATGCATATATCGCAAGAGTCAGATCCACTGGCTCCAGAACCGCGTCAGCCTGCTGCCCCAATGTGCCAGCACCGGCGGCACGCCGGAGAAGCCGAAGAGCCAGTCCACAAATCCGAACAGAAACTGGCTCAGCCCCGGCGCCAGCAGCAGGAACAGCAGGATGAACACGCCCCACTGTTTGGCCGGGGCCACTGCGCGTTGTGTTTCGGGGCTCAGGTGCGGCTCCAGCGCGTCGTAGCCGTCCAGCCCCGGAATGGGCAGCAGGTTCAGCACCACCGCCGTGATCTGCAGGAACCCGAGGAACGCCACCCCGGACCAGAACACGGCATGCCCCGCGTCGAGGAACAGCCGGGCGAGCGTCAGCAGCAGCACCGCGAGCACCAGGTTGGCCGCCGGGCCGGCGAGGCTGACCATGCTGCGACGAGCCGGCGGCATGAACCAGGTCCGCAGGTACACCGCCGCGCCCGGCAGGCCGATCCCGCCCAGCGCGATGAACACCATCGGCAGCACCAGCGAGAGCCCCGGATGCGTGTACCGCCGCGGGTCCAGGGTGAGGTAGCCGCGGACCTCGGCGTCGTGGTCGCCGAACCGCCAGGCCGTGTAGGCGTGCCCGAATTCGTGCAGGCACAGCGACACCAGCCAGCCCGCGATTACGAAGACGAACACGCCGGCATACGACAGCGGTCGCACGGTCGAACCCGCCAGCCAGGCCAGCGCGCCGCCCAGGGCCGTCACTCCAACCAGGGCCAGAAAGATCGGGCTGGGTCGCACGGGTCCGAAGCTACCCGAAGCTACTTGAAAGCCGCTCGGCTCAGGGCGCGGTCGAGAAGTGCAGCACGCTGGGGACGGCGGCAACGCCCGCCTCGTTCTTGAAGTTCATGTAACTGCCGCCGTTGAAGCTCAGCGCATAGTGCGTGCCCGCTGCCAGCGTGCAGTCGACCGAGAAGGTCATGCCGTCGGCCGAGATCTTGGGTGCCATCTGGCACGGGGGGAAGGCGATGCCCTCGATCACCACGAACGAATAGGTATCGGCCGCCATCCTTTGGTTGAACGTGACCTTCAGCTTGAACGGTCCGGCGGGCACCGTGGCGCCCTCAGCCGGTTCGGTCGCGACGACGTTGGGCGCCACGCGCTCCGGCGCCGCGGTCGACGCTGGTGGCGATGTCGGGGACGCGGGCGGTCTCTGTTTGCCGAGTGCGTAAAAGCCGACCGCCGAGACGATCGCGATCACAAGTGCAAGTGCGCCTGCGGCAATGAGGACTGTGCGGCCTCGGTTGCCACTGCGGGCCGTAGCCGTAATGGGCCACGCGGGCGGCGGCGCAGGCGAGCTGGCGGGGGGCGGTGGTCCGGCGGTAAAGATCGTTGGCGGGGCCGGGACACGCTCGGTTTCCCGCTGCGTCATCGGGCGCAACCTGGGAACTGGCGTTGTTTGAGCAAGGGGCTCGGTGATCGCGGTGGGAGCTGGCGCTGGTTGAGCAATGGGCTCGGTGATCGCGTTGTGGGCGGCGTCTGCCAGCTCGACTGTGGTGGCGTACCGCCGATCGGGATTTTTGGCCATGCCGATGGCGATGACCTCGTCCACCTGCGGGGGGAGATCGGACCGAGAGATCGAGGGGCGAGGCGGCGGGAAGTGCAGGTGGGCCATCATCAGGCGCGGGATCGTGTCGTCGGTAAATGGCGGCTCACCGGTCAGGCACTCATACAGCACGCACGCCAACGAATAGATGTCGACCCGGGCGTCCTCTTTGCCGTGTCTGTCCAGGCGCTCGGGGGCGATATAGGCGAAAGTACCTAATGCGTTGCCGGTCTTCGTCATTCGGGTGTCGTCGGTCGCGCGCGCGATTCCAAAGTCGATCAGGTAGGCGAAGTCGTTGGCATCGAGCAAGATGTTGGAGGGTTTGACGTCGCGATGCAGCAGACCAGCCTGATGGGCCGCGTGCAAGGCCAATGCCACTCCCTCGATGACGCGGACCGCCCGCTTCGGCTCGAGCGGACCGTCGGCGAGCACGGCGGCCAAGTCGCGACCCTCAATTAGCCGCATGCTCACGAACAGCCGTCCGTCGATTTCTCCGTAGTCGTAGATCGGGACAACGTGCGGGGTATTCAGTCGCGCCGCGGCATGGGACTCTCGACGGAAGCGCTCCTGGAATTCTTCGTCCTTCGACAGCTTCGGGGGGAGAAGTTTGATCGCCACTTCGCGGTCCGTCACGGTGTCATGCGCACGCCAGACCTCGCCCATGCCGCCTTCGCCGAGCAGCGACAGCAGCCGATAGCGACCGAACGGCGTCCCGCCGACAGCGGCGTGTCCTACCACGATCAGCATGTTAGCGGCCCGTTACCGCAGGCCATACGGCCAGCAGTCGTGGTGATGTGCGGAGTTGGCGGCCTTTTCAGCGCTACGGGCGGCTATTACCTGAAGGCGCTGACTACCGGACCAGCAGCCAGCCCTCCACGTTGCGATAGAACGTCGAGCGGCGTGCCGTGCGGGCGGCCGGAACACCGTCGCGCACGACGGTGACGCCGGTCGTCCCGAGCTGCGCCGCGCGCCCGGTGATCCACCCCCGCCATCCTCCGGTGCGCAGCGCGGCGCGCAGCCCGGGCAGCGTCGCCGTCGGCTCGACCCAGACCTCGGGTGCGTCGCCGTCGAACAGCGCGGTGTCGTCGACGACGGCCTCGCCGTGCAGCGCTGCGTTCCCGTCCGGCGGCAGCCAGCGGGCGCGGCCGACGATTACCGAGCCGGTCTCGTCGCGGATCAGCGGCACCCGTCGCGCGGAGCCGCGCCGCGCCCGTCGGGCCGCCCGGCGCCCGGTCGGCAGCCGGTAGACCCGCGTCGCCGTCGTGCGCCGGCGCGGCACGTAGGCCACCTCGATATCCAGCCGGTCGGCGCGCAGCAGCCGGGTGAGCACGGCGGCCAGGTCGTTGTCGGCGCCGACGACCACCAGCCGGCGGTAGGAGTCCAGGTCGATTGCGTCGAGCCGGTACGCCGGCAGGCCGGACAGCGCACGGGGCGCCGGCCGGTCGCCGAACAGCAGCACCGCCACGCTGGAAATCACGGCACTCCTCGCTAGCTGCTGGGATAGGGTGGGTCACCGGCTGGACCACAATAAGCCAATAAGCAGGGAGTACGTCATGCCGGCAATCGTCCTGATCGGCGCCCAATGGGGCGACGAGGGCAAAGGTAAAGCCACCGACCTGCTTGGCAGTCGCGTGCAGTGGGTGGTGCGCTACCAGGGCGGCAACAACGCCGGGCACACCGTCGTCCTGCCCACCGGTGAGAACTTCGCGCTGCACCTCATCCCGTCGGGGGTGCTCACGCCCGGCGTCACCAACGTGATCGGCAACGGCGTGGTGATCGACCCCGGCGTCCTGCTCAGCGAGCTGAAGGGCCTGGAAGACCGCGGCGTCGACACCTCCAAGCTGCTGATCTCCGCCGACGCGCACCTGCTGATGCCCTACCACGTCGCCATCGACAAGGTCACCGAGCGCTACATGGGCAGCAAGAAGATCGGCACGACGGGCCGCGGCATCGGGCCCTGCTACCAGGACAAGATCGCCCGCATGGGGATCCGCGTGGCCGACGTGCTGGATCAGGAGCAGCTGACCCACAAGGTCGAGGCCGCGCTCGAGTTCAAGAACCAGGTACTGGTCAAGATCTACAACCGCAAGGCCCTCGATCCCGACCACGTCGTCGAGACCCTGCTCGAGCAGGCCGAGGGCTTCCGGCACCGGATCGCCGACACTCGGCTGCTCTTGAACAACGCGCTGGAAGCCGGCGAGACGGTGCTGCTGGAAGGCTCGCAGGGCACCCTGCTCGACGTCGACCACGGCACCTACCCGTACGTGACGTCCTCGAACCCGACGGCCGGCGGCGCGGCGGTGGGCTCGGGGATCGGGCCCACGCGGATCCGCACCGTGCTGGGGATACTCAAGGCCTACACGACGCGGGTGGGCTCGGGCCCGTTCCCCACCGAGCTGTTCGACGAGAATGGCGAATACCTGTCCAAGACGGGTGGCGAGTTCGGGGTGACCACCGGGCGCCGGCGCCGCTGCGGCTGGTTCGACGCCGTCATCGCCCGCTACGCCACCCGGGTCAACGGCATCACCGACTACTTCCTGACCAAGCTCGACGTGCTGTCCAGCCTGCAGACGGTGCCGATCTGCGTCGGCTATCGGATCGGCGGTGTGCAGACGCCCGAGATGCCGATGACCCAGAGCGAGCTGTGTCACGCCGAACCCGTCTACGAGGAGATGCCCGGCTGGTGGGAGGACATCTCCGCGGCGCGCGAGTTCGACGACCTGCCCGCCAAGGCCCGCGACTACGTGCTGCGGCTGGAAGAGCTTGCCGGAGCCCACATTTCGTGCATCGGCGTGGGCCCGGGCCGGGATCAGACGATCGTGCGCCGGGACGTCCTGGCGGCCCGCGCGTGACGGACCCGGACCAGCAGGCTCCCGAAGAACTGGACCCCGAATACCTGCACCACGGCGGCTTTCCGGAATACGGCCCGGCCACCCCCGGCGCTGGCTTCGGCCGGTTCGTGGCGGCGATGCGACGGGTGCAGGACCTGGCGGTGTCCGCCGACCCGGGTGACGACGTGTGGGACTCGGCGGCCGCACAGGCCGAGGCGTTGGCCGAGCTGTTGGGGCCGTATCAGGCCGACGAGGGTCTCGCGCCGGCCGGACGGACGCCGGGCCTGCCCGGCATGGGCAGCCTGCTGATGCCGCCGTGGACGCTGACCGAGTACGGACCTTCCGGTGTCGCGATGACAGGGTATTTCAGCCGGTTTCACGTCGGCGGCAACATGGCGGTGCACGGGGGAGTGCTGCCGCTGCTGTTCGACCACATGTTCGGCATGATTTCGCATGCGTCCGGGCGGCCGATCAGCCGGACCGCCTTCCTGCATGTGGACTATCGCAAGGTCACCCCGATCGACGCGCCCCTGGCCATCCGCGGCCGCGTCACCAGCACCGAGGGCCGCAAGGCGTTCGTGTCCGCCGAGCTCACCGACGCCGACGGCGCCCTGCTGGCCGAGGGCAACGGCCTGATGGTGCGGTTGCTTGCGGGGCAGCCGTAGCTGGCTCGCCGTCACCCGCGTCGCGGCCGGGAGGCATGTGCCTGTTTGCGGGCGGCCGCCGGGCCCCGCTCGGCCCGCCGCCCACACCCCCTACTGCTGATTGGGGTTCGGCGGCACGACGATGATCGTCGCCCCGGGCATCGCGGCCAGGGTCGCCGCGAGATTGGCCACGACGCCGGGCGGCAAGCCGGACGGCAGCCCCGGTATGCCCAATGCTCCGGCCGCCGCGGGTATCGACGGACCGGCCGCAGCGTTGGTTCGCGTGGCCGCCGCGGCCCCGCCGCCGCCAGTTCCCGCCGACGCCGCCGCGGCGGGGGTCGTCGACGAGCCGCCGCCCCGGCCGGCGAGGCCCGCCAGGCTGGTACCCGCCATCCCGGCCGCCGCCATGCCGACGTACCCGTCGTCGGAACCGCTCGTCATGAACATCGGCGTCGTGTTGGGGAACATGGCGGCCACCTGTCGCACCGCGGGCGACATCGCCCAACTCGGCGGCACCGAAAGCCCGCCGACATTCGCCGAGTAGCCGGACAGCGCTGCGATCGGCGGTCCGACGGGACTGGACAGCCGCCCGGGGTTCGGGCTCCTGACCCTGGGGGACGCGGGTACCTCGCCCTCCGCCGCGGGCTCCCCAGCGGCGTTGCTCGGGTTCTCCTCCCACTCCTCGACGTCGTCGTGGCGATACACCTCGATGAGCTGCGCCGCGGACACGCCCAGGCTGCCGGCCGCCACGAGTACGGCGGCGAGCACCAGAACGTCGAGATCCTCCAGCGGCCCCAGGGAGATGGACGGATCCGCGGTGATGCCCAGGGCGCCGAGCGCGGCCTCCAGGCCCGGCGGCAACGACGCCGCGGGCGCGGCCGCCGCGGCCGCGCCGTTGGTGGTGGCCGGCGGCGCCGCAAACGGCGAAAGCTTCGACGCCGCGGCCGAGGACCCTTCATACCCGTCCATCGCGACGATGTCCTGGGCCCACATTTCGCCGTATTCCGCTTCGCCGGTCGCGATCGCCGGCGTGTTCTGGCCGAAGGTGTTCGTCCGCGCCAGCGATATCACCGCTTGGCGGTTCGCGGTCACCTCGCCCGGCGGCACGGTCAGCGAGTGCGCCGTCTCGTAGGCGCCGGCCGCGGCCAAGGCCTGGGCACCGGCCTGCTCGGCCTGCGCGGCAGTGGTTCTCATCCACGTCACATAGGGCGCGACGGCGGCTGCCATCGAAATCGACGACGGCCCCAGCCACTGCTGCGTGGTGAGCGCCGAAATCACCGAGGCATAGGACGCCGCCGTGGCGTGCAACTCGGTGGCCAGCCGGTTCCAGGCCATCGCGGCGGACACCAGCGGCGACGAGCCGGGGCCGGAATAAATTCTGGCGGAATTGATTTCCGGCGGCAGCGCCGCGAAATCCTGCATCATCCGCCTCCCGCGCGAGTCGCGGCGGCGTTGGCGGCCTCGGTTGCGGCGTAGGAGCCCCCGCTGGACGCGAGCACGCCCACGAATTGCTCGTGGATCGCCGCGGCCTGCGCGCTCACCAGCTGGTACAGCTGCGCGTGAACGGCGAACCGCATCGCCGTCGTCGCCGAAACCTCGTCGGCCGCAGCGGGAACCACCTCGGTGGTCAGATCGGCCGCCGCCGCGTTCAGGGCGCTCATCGCCGCGCCGATGCTCGCCAACTCGCGGGCGGCCGTGTTGAGCATCTCTGGTTGCGTCGTCACGAACGACATGGACTTCTCCTTGGAGAGCTGGCCGACACTGCGGCGCAAACCGATTCGGGCAGCGAACGCCGCGCCCGGTTGGGAACGTCACCAATCGCCAATTCGCCGTCACCTCCTCAGTCAGGCAGATGTCAGCAGAGTTGCACAAAAATTCAATTCATGAGCCCAGAAGCGACTTTCTCATAGCGAGGTGTCCGATAAAGCCGACGGTCATGGGGCCGCAAGGGACCCTATCCTGGTAGGCGTGACTGACGGCGCGATCGACGCACACCAGGAGCCCGCGACGCGGGACTCCGTCGGCAAACCCGCCGACACCGACGCCGACGTCAGGCCCGTGGTCCTGTTGCTCGGTTCGGACGAACTCACCCCGGAGCTGACGATCGCGCTGCGGCGCCTCGGCGCGGAGGTGGTGGGCCACTCGGTGTCCGTCTCGAGGTCCGAGGCCGACCAGCTGTCGGCGATCATCGGGCGGCTGGAACCGGATTTCGTGGTGGCGATCCCCGGTCAGGACCCGGTGCCCGACCTCGAGGACCTCAACAAGGTCACCGAGCTGGTGCCCAGCGCCCGAAGTATCCGGCTGACGGCCGACCGCGAGGCCCTGCGTCGGCTCGCCGCCGACGAGCTCGGCCTGCCCACCGCGCCCTTCTGGTTCGCCGGATCGATCGACGAGCTCGAGGCCGTCGGCGTCCACGCGGGCTACCCGCTGCTGGTGAAGCCGGTGCGGGGGCCCGTCGGGCCGGGCCAGTCGCTGGTCACCGGCCCCGAGGACATCGCCGCCGCCTTCCGCCGCGCGGTGGGCCACAACACCAACGAGGCGCACCGTCGGGTGTTGGCCGAAGCGGTCGTCGAGGTCGAGGCGCTCGTCACCCTGCTCGCCGTGCGCAGCGAGGGTCCGAAGGGCCCGACGATCGAGTTCTGTTCGCCCATCGGGCATGTCGACGTCCGCGCCGAGGTGGTGGAATCCTGGCAGCCGCAGCAGATGAGCACCGGCGCGATGGACGCCGCCAGGTCCGTGGCCGCGCGCATCGTCAAGGCGCTCGGCGGGCGCGGCGTGTTCGCGGTCGAAATGATGATCAACGGCGACGAGGTGTATTTCGCCGACGTCACGGCCCACCCGCGCGAGAGCGCCTGGGTGACGTTGCGCAGCCAGCGGCTTTCGGCGCTCGACCTGCAGGCGCGCGTCATTCTGGGCCTCCCGGTGGACACCGTGATGATTTCGCCGGGCGCCTGCCAGGTGCTCAATCCGGGTGGGCTGGGGGGCTCGGCCGGCCGGATGCCTACCGCCGAGGCGCTGACCGGCGCGCTCGCCGTGCCGGAGAGCGACGTCCGCGTGTTCGCGCGGCCCGATGCGCCGCAGGACGCCGACGGCAGGGGCCGGCTGGGCGTGGTGCTGGCCACGGCACCGGATCTGGCGACCGCGCGCAAGCGTGCCCGGGAGGCGGCCGGCCGGCTCGATGTGCGAGACTCACGCGGGTGAGCTACGCAGGAGATATCACGCCCGAGCAGGCCTGGAAGCTACTCAGCGACAACCCCGACGCGGTCCTGGTGGACGTGCGCACCGACTCCGAATGGCGGCTCGTCGGCGTGCCCGACCTGTCCAGCCTGGGTCGTGAGGCGCTGTTCATCGAGTGGAACCGGTCGACCGGGCAGCACAACGACAACTTCCTGGCTGAACTGCGGGACAAGCTCCCGCCGGCGGCGGGTGGGGGAGAGCAGCCGGTGGTGTTCCTGTGTCGGTCGGGCAACCGATCGATCGGCGCCGCCGAGGCCGCGACGGAGGCGGGCCTGACGCCGGCCTACAACGTGCTGGAAGGCTTCGAGGGGCGGTCCGACGCCGCTGGTCAACGCGGTGGAACGGGTTGGCGGGCAATCGGATTGCCCTGGACCCAGGGATGAACCGGCAATGACCGACCAGCCCTCGGTCCGCATACCCAAGGAGCTGCCCGACGGCGTGAGCCAGGCGACCATCGGTGTGCGGGGCGGGATCCTGCGGTCGGGGTTCGACGAGACCGCCGAGGCGATGTACCTGACCTCCGGGTATGTGTACCCGTCGGCGGCGGTCGCGGAGCAGTCGTTCACCGGCGAGCGGGACCACTTCGTGTACTCCCGCTACGGCAACCCCACGGTGACGATGTTCGAGGAGCGGCTGCGTCTCATCGAAGGCGCGCCGGCGGCGTTCGCCACCGCGAGCGGGATGGCCGCGGTGTTCACCTCGCTGGGCGCGCTGCTGGCCGCGGGTGATCGGCTGGTCGCCGCGCGCAGCCTGTTCGGGTCGTGTTTCGTGGTGTGCAGCGAGATCCTGCCGCGGTGGGGGGTGGAGACCGTCTTCGTCGACGGCGACGACCTCTCGCAGTGGGAGGAGGCGCTGTCGGTGCCTACCCACGCGGTGTTCTTCGAAACGCCGTCGAACCCCATGCAGTCGCTGGTCGACATCGCCGCGGTGACCGAACTGGCTCACGCGGCGGGCGCAAAGGTGGTGCTGGACAACGTCTTTGCCACGCCGCTGCTGCAGCAGGGCTTTCCGCTCGGGGTGGACGTGGTGGTGTACTCGGGCACCAAGCACATCGACGGCCAGGGCCGCGTGCTCGGCGGCGCCATCCTGGGCGACAAGGAATACATCGACGGTCCGGTGCAGAAGCTGATGCGGCACACCGGCCCCGCGATGAGCGCGTTCAATGCGTGGGTCTTACTGAAAGGCCTTGAGACGCTGGCGATCCGGGTGGAGCACAGCAACGCCTCGGCGCAGCGCATCGCGGAGTTCCTGGAAGGGCATCCGGCGGTGCGCTGGGTGCGGTACCCGTTCCTGTCGTCGCATCCGCAGTACGACCTGGCCAAGCGCCAAATGTCCGGCGGCGGAACGGTGATCACCTTCGAGCTGGACTGCGCGGCCGATGCCGCCAAGGACCGCGCGTTCGAGGTGCTCGACAAGCTGCAGCTGATCGACATCTCCAACAACCTCGGCGACGCCAAATCCCTGGTCACCCACCCCGCGACGACGACGCACCGGGCGATGGGCCCCGAGGGTCGCGCCGCGATCGGGCTGGGTGACGGCGTGGTGCGGATCTCGGTCGGGCTGGAGGGCACCGACGACCTGATCGCCGATATCGACCGGGCGCTGAGTTAGCCGGATCCGCGTACGCCAGAACGGCCGGCCGCGCTCTTGGGAGTCCCGTCTTGCCCGCGGCGCCGCTCAGCACCCGCCGGCTTCGGCTGCGCCGCCGTCGATGAGGCTCACGCCGCAGTATCTAACCCACTGCTTTCTGTTCGGCCCGTTCGGCTTGTTCGGCGCGTTCGGTCGCCGCCAGCGTGCCCTCTTCCGCATACTCCTTCACCCAGTTCACCGCGACGCGGGCGTAGATCATCTGGCTGGTGATGGCCATCTGGCCGCGCGAGCGGCCCGTGAAGGAGATGAACCAGGCGAACAGCGCGGCGACACGGTTGCGGTGCCCGACCAGGTAGAACAAGTGCAGCACCAGCCACGCCAGCCAGGCGAAGTAGCCGCCGAATTCCAGCTTGCCGACCTGTGCGACCGCGCTGTTGCGCGAGATCGTCGCCATGGAGCCCTTGTTGAAGTACTTGAACGGCTCGCGGGTGGCCGGGTCGTCCTTGCCCTTGACGGTGTTCTTGATCAGTTTGGTGGCGTAGTGCGCCCCCTGGATCGCGCCCTGCGCCATGCCGGGGACGTCGGGCACGAACATCAGGTCGCCGACGACGAAGACGTGCGGGTGTCCCTTGATGCTGAGGTCGGGTTCGACGATCACCCGGCCAGCGCGGTCGACCTCGGTCCCGTCGGACTGGTCGGCGAGCATCTTGCCCAGCGCGCTGCCCTGCACGCCGGCCGCCCACACTTTGCAGGCGCATTCGATGCGGCGTTCGGTGCCGTCCTTCTCCTTGATGCTGATGCCCTTGTAGTCGACGGCGCTCACCATCGCGTTGAGCTGGATCTCGACGTCCATCTTCTCCAGCCGCCGTTGCGCCTTGAGGCCCAGCTTGGGACCCATCGGCGGCAAGACGGCGGGTGCGGCGTCGAGCAGGATGACGCGGCATTCGCTGGGCGTGATCGTCCGGAACGCGCCCGCCAGGGTGCGTTCGGCGAGTTCGACGATCTGTCCGGCCACCTCGACGCCCGTCGGCCCGGCGCCGACCACCACGAAGGTCAGGCGTCGTTGGCGCTCGGCCGGGTCCGTGCTGACCTCGGCGGCCTCGAAGGCGCCCAGGATGCGGCCGCGCAGCTCGAGCGCGTCGTCGATGGTCTTCATGCCCGGCGCGTAGGTGGCGAAGTGGTCGTTGCCGAAGTAGGACTGCTGCGCGCCCGCGGCGACGATCAGGCTGTCGAACGGCGTCACCGTCTCCATGTCCATCAGCTTCGACGTGACCGTCTTCGCCTTCAGGTCGATCGCGTTTACGTCGCCCAGCAACACCCGCACGTTCTTCTGTTTGCGCAGGACCAGCCGCGTGGTCGGGGCGATGTCGCCCTCGGACAGGATTCCGGTCGCCACCTGGTAGAGCAGCGGCTGGAACAGGTGTGTGGTGGTCTTGGAGATCAGGGTGACGTCGACGTCGGCCCGTTTGAGCGACTTGGCCGCGTTCAGCCCGCCGAAGCCGCTTCCGACGATGACGACCTGATGGCGCCTCACGACGGCTGGAGGCTCGCTGGATTGGGTCATAGCTGTCCCTTCTGGTCCTTATGGCTCACAGTCTCCGCAGCGCATGTCCACCGTACGACTCCGCCCAGGCACGCGTCGCGTATTACCGCCACGATGTCGTGCGCGAGCTGCCGGATCATATTGCGGTGGACTCCATGTCGCGCGCCCTCTTGAGCGTCAGCCTGCCCAGCAACGTCGAAAAGCCCGGTGACAGGCGGTCCAGGTACCACAGCGCCTTCCACCAGCCCGGCACCACGATGATCGAGTCGCCGCGCAGCACGGCGCGCAGGGCCCGCTCGGCGAACTTGTCCGGGTCCATCGGCCGCGACACCTCCCAGAACTTGAGCAGTTCCTCGTCGCTGATGCCGGTCTTGGTGAACCGTCCGTACTTGCCGCCGGTGAGGACCGGCGTGCGGATCACGCCCGGACACAGCACCGACACCTGCACACCGTGGCGCTTACCCTCCAGCCGCAACACCTTCGATATCGCGACGACGGCGTGCTTGGTTGCGGTGTAGCTCGCCGAGCCGGGAGCGGCGACGAGCCCCGCCATCGACGCGGTGTTCACGATGTGGCCGCAGCGCTGCCGGATCATGATCGGATAGGCCGCCTGGATGCCGTGCACCACACCGCGCAGGTTGACGTCGAAGACGTCGTTCCAGTCGTCGATCGTGTAGGCGTCGATTTCACCGCCGATCCCGATGCCGGCGTTGTTGAACAGGTAGTCGATCCGCCCGGATTGCTCGACGGCCTGCGCGACGGCCTGCTCGAACGCCGGGAAGTCGCGCACGTCGAGTTCGATCGCGTGCGTCTTCGCGCCGCCTTCGGTGAGGCGTTGCGCCAGCTCTCGCGCCGCGTCGACCTGGCGATCGGCGATCCAGACCTCGGCACCCCCCTCGGCCAACCTGGTGGCCAGCGCCGCGCCGATTCCAGAGGCGCCGCCGGTGACAAAAGCCATCTTCCCCGCGACAGTCGATGTCATTGCAGCAGGATACGCGTCCGGCCCGAGGCAAGAATTCCGCAAGCGTTCGATGCGACATTGCCAGGTGTTGGCGAAAGGAACCGGTGATGAACGCCCCACGCGCCTTTACCCGATCCCTCGCGGGTGCCCTGTTGTCCGGCGTGGTCGCGGCGGGTGCGCTCGGGCTGGCGGCGGGCGTCGCTCAGGCCGCCCCACACCAGGGGTGCCGGACCCAAACCTGTTGGTGTCCAGGGCAACCGCTGCCATCATCGAACACGCCAATAGCGTGGGACATGAACGTCTGCCACGACTGGCATTACGCGTGGCACGAAAATCCGGCCGCGGGAAATCAGGTCGTCGACGGACCGCTGAATTGTTGGGCCATCTTCCCTAGGTGTCTGTGAAACCCAGTGTCACAATGCAAGTCGTGAGTTTGCGATGAAACGCTGTCCAGGAAAACAACTTTCGCGGCAGCGCGGTCACGGCCAGGCGGTCGCGTAGTTTCGGTAGTTCGCGTTGGGCACGCTGCAGAAGTCCGAGGCGGTGCCGGCCAGCAGGATGTAGTAGGTCTCCGGGCGGTGGTTTTCGCCGGACGTGGGATAGGTCCAGCCGGCGTTGCACGCCGTCCCGGGGCCGCCGGCGGTGGCCGCCGGCCAGCTGGACCGCACGCAGTCGGTCAGGGCGTCGACGTCGGCGGTGGCGCTCTTGGCGATCACCAGCACCGCTCCGCCCCACTGCCCGTCGGCGCGCCGGTAGGCCCGCGCCCCGACGTTGTCCTTCTGGCAGGCCAGCGTTCGTTGCAGGGATTGGAACGGGGCGGCCAGGTCGTGGTTGGTGACCCCGGCCGATGCGTTGATGAAGGCGGCCGCGTCGGAGCCGTCGACCTCCTGGATTTCGGGGTTGTTGCGGCTGGTCAGCTGCAGCAGGATCCGGCCCTGCGCCGCCTCGTCACCGCCGCCGATGATCGGGCCGCCGCCGGTGGCGGTCATGGGCGGCAGGGCGGCGTTCGGATCGGCGGCGGCAGGTGTCCCGGGCGCAGCGGCCAGCGCCAACACGGCGACACCCGCGACGATCCGACGTGTCACGTCTCCCACGGCAATCTCCCCGGCGGCATGGGGTGCACGGCACCTGTTCCTGGATAGTACGTCGGTCAAATTGCCGCGACCGTTACGAAAGCGTCAGCGGAAGGCGGCCAGGTCGGTGAACGCCTGGCCGAGGACGAGCTGGTGCATTTCGGCCGTGCCCTCGTAGGTCAGCACCGACTCGAGGTTGACCATGTGCCGGATCACCGGGTATTCCAGCGAGATTCCGTTGCCGCCGAGGATGGTTCTCGCGGTCCGGCAGATCTTGAGGGCCTCGCGGGTGTTGTTGAGCTTGCCGAAGCTGACCTGGTCGGGGCGCAGGCCGACGCCGTCTTTGAGCCGGCCGAGGTGCAGGGACAGCAGCTGACCCTTGTGCAGTTCGACCGCCATGTCGACGAGTTTGGCCTGGGTGAGCTGGAATCCGGCGATCGGACGGCCGAACTGGGTGCGCTGCGACGCGTAGTCCAGCGCCGACTGCCACGCCGAGCGCGCCGCCCCCATCGAGCCCCAGATGATGCCGTAGCGCGCCTCGGACAGGCAGGACAGCGGCCCCTTGAGGCCCAGCGCGTCGGGCAGCATCGCCTCGCCGGGCAGGCGCACGTCGTCGAGGACCAACTCGCTGGTGATCGACGCCCGCAGCGACAGCTTGTGATGGATGGTGTTGGCGGTGAATCCCTCGGCGTCGGTGGGCACGACGAACCCGCGAATGCCGTCGTCGGTCATGGCCCATACGATCGCAACATCGGCGACCGAGCCGTTGGTGATCCACATCTTGCGGCCGTTGATGATCCAATCCGAACCATCTTGCTGCGCGCGGGTTTTCATGCCGGCCGGGTCGGATCCGGCGTCGGGCTCGGTGAGCCCGAAGCAGCCGATCAGCTCACCGCCGGCCATGCCGGGCAGCCACTGCTGCTTCTGCTCCTCGGAGCCGAAGTTCCAGATGGCGAACATCGCCAGCGACCCCTGCACCGACACCATGGACCGCACGCCCGAGTCGGCGGCTTCGAGTTCCACACAGGCCAGCCCGTAATGCACGGCCGACGACCCGCCGCAGCCGTAGCCCTCCAGGTGCATGCCGAGCAGACCAAGTTCGCCGAACTGCTTGGCCAGCTCGCGGACCACCGGTAGATCGCCGGCCTCGAACCACTCCGCGACGTACGGCGTGACGTGCTCGGCGCAGAACTTGCGGACGGTTTCGCGCACCGCGATTTCATCGCTGGACAGCGACGCGTCCAGGCCCAGGGGGTCGTAAGGGTCGAACGACGGTGGTGCTTGTGTGCTCATGCGCCCTCCTTCAGGGGTCAATGATTCGCGGTAGTCTCGCTGCATGCAATCGCGGCGCGGACCGGCGTGGCTGGGCGCCGACATCGTCAGCGTTCTGGTGTTCTGTGCGCTCGGGCGCCGCAGCCACGACGAGGGGCTCAATGTCACGGGCATCGCGAGCACCGCGTGGCCGTTTCTGTCGGGGACCGTCGCCGGGTGGGTGCTGTCGCGCGCTTGGCGGCGGCCCACGGCGGTGCTGCCCACCGGGGTGATCGTCTGGGTGTCCACGGTGGTGGTCGGGATGCTGCTGCGCAAGGCCAGTTCCGCGAGCGTGGCGGGCGCCTTCGTCGCGGTGGCCTCGACGGTTACCGCGGTGCTGCTGCTCGGGTGGCGCGCGGCTGTCCCCCTTGTCGAAGGGGCGCTACGCCGCCGCTCGGGCAGCTGATGGTGCGGACAGACAACGACACCTGGGATCCGACGACCGGCGTCGGGATGACGGCGACGTTCGGCGCTGCGGCGCGCGCGGTGGCGACCCACAAGGGGCTGATCGAAGATCCGTTGGCGGAGGAGCTGGTCCGCGCCGTCGGGGTGAAGTATTTCACCCGGCTGATCGACAACCAGATCTTCGCGGACGACGCGGGCGACAACCCGCGCCTCACCGGGCTCATCGACATACTGGTGGCCTACACCCGGTTTCTGGACCAGTTCATCGCCGACGCCGGGCGGCTGGGCATTCGCCAAGCGGTGCTCCTCGCGTCCGGTCTGGACACCCGTCCGTATCGGCTGTGGTGGCCGCCCGGGACCACCGTCTACGAGATCGACCAGCCCGAGATCGTCGAATTCAAGACCCGGGTGCTGCGCGGGCTGGGCGCCCGGGTGACCACGAACCGTTGCGCGGTCGGCGTCGACCTGCGCCAGGACTGGCTGGCGGCGCTGCGGCGGGTCGGCTTCGACAGCTCGCAGCGCACGGTGTGGATCGCCGAGCAGCTGCTGGTGGGATACCTGGCCCCCGAAGCGCAGAATCGGCTCCTGCACGATGTCAGCGCGGTGAGCGCCGCGGGCAGCCGGTTCGCGGCCGATCACATGCCCACGTGGACGCCGTTGCAGCTCGAGGAGGGGCATGCCTTCGTCGACCACTGGCGCAATCAAGGCCTGCAAGTCGACTTGGCCATGCTGACCTACCCGGGCGAATATCCGTATGTGCCCGAGTACCTGGCGTCGCACGGCTGGCAGACGTCCGACAAGACCATCGTCGAGATGTGCGCCGCCACCGGCATGCCGACTCGTCGTCCGCCCCGGCCGCGCGACGTGGCCATCACCCCCAAATACGTGACGGCGGTAAGGGTTTAGTGGTGTCCGAACTGCTCAGCTTTGTGCCCGCCGGCCTCGATGATCCGCTGGCGCAGCCCTTGCTGACGGAACTGGCCGTCGAGTACGCGGACCGCTACGGCCGCACGCCGGAGCTGTATCTGACGTGGATGCGCAGCGGCCCGGCCGACGAGTTCCTGCCGCCCGACGGCGGAATGCTGATCGGTCTGCTCGACGGCCGTGTCGTCACCGGCGGCGCTTTCAGCCGGTTCGACGCCGACACGGCCGAACTGAAGCGGATCTGGACCGACCGCGAGCATCGGCGACGCGGCTACGCGGTGGCGCTGCTGGACGCGCTGGAAACCGAGATCGCCGCCCGCGGTTATCGAAAGGTCTACCTGGTCACCGGCGACCGTCAGCCCGAGGCCGAGGAGTTGTACCGCAGCGTCGGATACACCCGGCTGCCCGGGCCGCTGCCGTCCCGCGGTCCGGTGCTGCCCATCGCGTTCGAAAAGGGTTTGGCATGACCGCGGAACTGCATCTGGGTGTCGCGCTGGACGGATACGGCTGGAACCCGCAGGCCTGGCGGGCCGTGCCGGGCGCGCCGTCGGTGCTGTCCGGTCGCTACTGGGCCGACCTCGCGGCCACCGCCGAGCGGGGCCTGCTGGACTTCCTCACGATCGACGACACCCTGATGCCCCAGCCGGGCCGGCGCGAGCGGATCGACCCGAGTCGGTTGGCCGGCCGCGCCGACGCCGTGCTGGTCGCGGCCCGGATCGCGTCCGCGACCCGGCACATCGGGCTGATCCCGGTGGCCACCGTCACCCACACCGAGCCGTTCCACGTGTCCAAATCCATTGCCACCCTTGACTATGTCTCGCATGGGCGTGCGGGCTGGCAGGTCCGCGTGAGCGCGACGGCGCACGAGGCCGCGCTGTTCGGCCGCCGCGACGTGTCGGTGGGGGACCTCTTTGCCGAGGCGGTGGAGTACGTCGACGTGGTCCGCCGCCTCTGGGACAGCTGGGAGGACGACGCGATCATCCGCGACGCGGCCAGCGGCCGTTACGTCGACCGCGACAAGCTGCATTACATCGACTTCGCCGGACGGTACTTCTCCGTCAAGGGGCCGTCGATTACGCCCCGCCCGCCGCAGGGCCAGCCGGTGGTCGCCGCCCTGGCCCATGCCGGCCCGATCTACGAATTCGCCACCGCCACTGCCGATGTCGTCTTCGTGACGCCCACCGACGCGGCGTCGCTGCGGGAGATACTCGAGCAGGTGCCGGGGCTGAAGGTGTTCGCCGACGTGGTGGTGTCGTTCGGCGGCGACGCCGACTTCCGCTCGGACTGCATGGTGATCTCCACCAGCCCAACGGAATTGGTAGACCTGCTGCTCGAGTGGCAGCGGCTCGGCATCGACGGCGCCCGGCTGCGTCCGGCCGTCAACGCCGCCGACCTCCCGGTGATCGTCGACGAGGTGGTGCCGCTGCTGCAACGGGCCGGGCGGTTCCGCACCGCCTACCGCGACGGTGAGACGCTGCGCGAACGGCTCGGCCTACCGGTCGCGCCGAACCGCTACGCGGCGGTGGGGCAATGATCCCGCTGTCGATCCTGGACCTCGCGCCGATCAGCGCGGGCAGCGACGCTCCGACGGCCCTGCGCAACACCGTCGACCTCGCCCAGCGCGCCGAGGGATGGGGGTATCGCCGGTTCTGGATTGCCGAACACCACTTCGTCGGCGTCGCGAGCTCGGCGCCCGCCGTGCTGATCGGGCAGATCGCGGCCGCTACCAACACGATTCACGTGGGCGCGGCCGCCGTGCAGCTCAGTCACACCACGGCTGCCGCGGTGGTCGAGAGCTTCGGGATGCTCGAGGCGTTCCATCCGGGCCGCATCGACCTGGGCGTCGGCCGCGGTCAGCGCCGCGACACGGGGTTCAAGCCGAAACAGCCGGGCAGGACCCGCACGCCGCGGGTGTGGCGCGAGGTCGACGGTGTGGTCATCCCGCTGCCCTTCGACCTGCGCGGGCTGCTGGACACCGCGCGGGTGCAGGCCACGATGGCGATCCTGCAGCAACCGGAAGCGGTGTCGCCCGACTTCGCCGACCAGCTCGCCGACATCCTGGCCATGCTGGACGGCAGCTACGAAGTCGACGGCTTCGACGTGCACGCGGTGCCCGGGGAGCGATCCGGCCTGACGCCGTGGGTCTTCGGCAGCACCCGGGGCCAGAGCGCGCGGCTCGCCGGAGCGCACGGGCTGCCGTTCGTCGCGAGCTATCACATCACCCCGGCGACCGCGCTGGAGGCCATCGAGGCCTACCGCGACACCTTCGTCCCGTCGGCGACGCTGCAGCGGCCCTACGTGGTGGTGTCCGCCGACATCGTCGTCGCCGACGACAGCGCCACGGCCCGGCACCTGGCCACCGGTTACGGGCAGTGGGTGTATTCGATCCGGACCGGCGTCGGCGCTAGGCCGTATCCGGACCCCGACGACTGCCCGCCGCTGACCGAGGAGCAGCTGCCGGTGGTCAAGGACCGGCTGGAAACGCAATTCGTCGGTGATCCGGACGAGGTGGCCGAGCGACTGTCCGCGTTGGCGCGCCTGACCGACGCCGACGAGCTGGTCGTCACCACGGTGACGCACCGTCACGAAGACCGGCTGCGCTCGCACGAGCTGATCGCGCGTCGCTGGGGCCTGGGCCGTTGAACCGCAAGCCGATTCACCTGGCCGCGCACTTTCCGGGGGTCAACAACACCACCGTGTGGACCGATCCCAGCGCGGGCAGCCAGATCGAGTTCGAGTCGTTCGTGCACCTGGCCCGCACCGCCGAACGCGGCCTGTTCGACTTTTTCTTCCTGGCCGAAGGCCTGCGGCTGCGCGAGCACCGCGGACAGATCTACGACCTCGACGTGGTGGGGCGGCCGGACACCTTCACCGTGCTGGCGGCGCTGGGCGGCGTCACCGACAAGCTCGGGCTGACCGGGACCATCAACACCACCTTCAACGAACCGTTCGAGGTGGCACGGCAATTCGCCACTCTGGACCATCTCACGGATGGCCGCGCGGGTTGGAACATCGTCACCTCGTCCGACGCGTTCACCGGCGCCAACTTCCGGCGCGGCGGCTTTCTCGATCATTCCGAGCGCTATCAGCGGGCCGAGGAGTTCGTTACCGTGGCCCGCGCCTTCTGGGACAGCTGGGCGCCCGATGCCGTCGTGCGCCAGGGCGGCGTCTACGTCGATCCGGACCGGATCCGCAGCGTCGAACATACGGGTCCGCACTTTCAGGTGCGCGGGTTCGCGACGCTGCCCGCCGGGCCGCAGGGCCACCCGGTGCTGCTGCAGGCCGGCGACTCGCCCGAGGGCCGCGCCTTCGGCGCCCGGCACGCCGACGCCCTGTTCACCCTGCACGCGTCGCTCGAGGACGGGCAGCGCTACTACGCCGACGTCAAGGGCCGGGCTCGGGCCGCCGGTCGAGACCCCAACCAGCTCAAGGTTTTTCCCGCCGCGACGTTCGTGATCGGCGACAGCGACGTCGACGCGGCTGACCGGGCGCGGCACATCCGGTATCAACAGGTGAGCGGCGCGACCGCGATCGCGATGCTGGAGCAGGTGTGGGGCCGCGACCTGTCCGCCTACGACCCCGACGGGCCGCTACCGGACGTCGAACCCGTCGCCGACGGCGGCATCACCCAGGGCCGGGTGCGCCACGTCGACCCGGCCGCGGTAGCGGCGCGCTGGCGGGAGCGCGCGCAGGCGGAGAACCTGTCGATCCGCGAGCTGATCATCGCGGTCACCAGTCGGCAGCAGTTCGTCGGAACCCCCGTGCAGATCGCCGACGAGATCGACCGCTACGTCCAGGCCGACGCCTGCGACGGGTTCATCCTGGTGCCACACCTGACGCCGCACGGGCTCGACGAGTTCGTCGACCGGGTGGTGCCGCTGCTGCAGGAGCGCGGCGCTTTCCGCACCGCCTACGCCGGCGACACGCTGCGCGATCACCTGGGGCTGACCGGCTGACCCGTCGCGTGCCCGCGAGTGTGCACAAATGTACGGCGACACGCTGCGCTGACCGGCATTTTCTGCACGCTCGCGGCGTCTGGCCCGCCAGGGCGCTCAAATTTGCGTGAAAAAGCGAGTGGAGCCTCGAATTTGGGGACTGGCGTGGCGGCGCTGCCCGCCGGGTCGGCCTCGCGAGTCCCAGGCGCCGCAACAAAATTGGCATATGGCCTGTTGCCCGCCTCGTAGCGACAGCCTGTCGCGCGAAGGCGGGCGAGTCGGCACACGGTTGACCCGTCGCGTGCGGCCGGCCCGCCGTCGGCCCGCGCGAGAGCCCTCAAATTTGCGTGAAAATGCGGGTGAGCGGCCGCGAATTTGGGGACGCGCACCGCGGATCTCGGGCGTCACAAGAAAACTGGCATGTGCATTTTTGTCCACCTATCAGCGACAAATCCCGAAAATCACTGCGCTACAGCGCGTTTCCGCAGGCACACCAGCAAGCACGGGCCAGACCCGCCACCTGGCCGCGAGTGCGCGCAGAGGTGCGGCGACGCGCTGCGCTAGCCAGGTATTTCGTGCACACCCACAGCGGGGCGGGCCGCCGCCGGCCCGCGCCGCAACACCATCACCGAACACAGCCAGAACCCGAGATACGCTATGTCCCCGTCTTTTCGGGCTCGTAGGGTGTGTACCACCACCAGTCGGCGCGTTCGCCCAGGGGTCCGTTCCAGGGTGGCACGTCGGGTGGGGGTGTGTTGGGTGGTCGGGCCAGGGATCGGTTGTCCAGGGTGCGGCCTTCGCTGTCGGTGACGGTGAGGTCCTCGGCGGTGCCGGAGATCGTGATGCCGCCCCGATGATGCAAACGATGGTGATACGGACACAGCAGCACCAGATTGGTCAACTCCGTCGGCCCACCGTCCTCCCAATGGACGAGGTGGTGGGCGTGCAGGCCGCGGGTGGCCCCACACCCGGGCACCGCACACGTGCGATGACGCTGTTCGAGCGCGCGGCGCAACCGCCGGCTGATCTGACGCGTCTCCCGACCCGCCCCGATCGGCACCCCGTCGCGCTCAAACCACGCCTCAAAAGTCGCATCACAGGTCAGGTATTGGCGTTCGGCGTTGGTCAGCAGCGGGCCCAGGTGCAGGGCGGCGGCGCGCTGGGCTAGGTCGAGGTGCACCACTACCGTGGTGTGCGCGCTGTGGGGGCGCTGGGCGGCATCGGCGTCCCAGCCGGCCTCGACCAGCCGCAGGAATGCGTCGAGCGTCGTCGGGAACGGGGGCCGTTGCCCGTCCTCCTCGGCGCTGCTGTCGGCGTGATCACGTTTCCACCCCGCGATCAGCGCATCCCGGTGCGAGGCCAGCGCGGCATCAAACTTGGCGGCGTCGTGGGGGCCCAGGGTGATCCGATAACACGCCCCGGCCTCGGTGCCGGTCTTACGGAACGAGGCCTCCGGCGCCGGCATCGGTTCCGGATCGGGGCGGGGCTCCAACTTGACCGCGGTGCGCAACTGGTTGACCGTGGCCACCGCCGCCAACTCCGCATAATGCTCATCCGAGCCCGCACCCGCACCCGCGGCGATCACCCCCACCTGATCCAGCGACAACCGGCCCTCGGCCATCCCGGCGGCGCAGCGCGGGAACTCTTCAACCCGTTGCGCGACGGTGGTGATCGTGGCCGCCGTCGCCGACGACAACCCCAGCCGCCAGGCCACCAACGCCTTGACCGACCGCGCCCCGGTCATCCCACACAACCCATCCCGCTCAATCTCAGCCACCCGCGCCACAATCTGGGCGTCGATCGCGTTGCGCTGACCCGCCAACTCCGCGAGCTCCCCGAACAACACCTCCAAACGATCCATCGGCCTGTCCGCCGGCACAGACACAAGAGGCGTGGGCGGAAACGACGACATAACCCCATCAAAGCAGCCACCTACGACAACTTTCGGCGACCAACTCTGGGCCTAAGATGACCAGCACAACCCTGATCGGCTACCCAACGGCCCCCGAAGACTCCCGCCCAATTGTCGCCGAGGTTAAGCGGCGCCGACCGCAGTGCGGGGGCCACCGTCGGCTCGACCCAGCTCGTCCCGGCACCGCTGAACATCCCCGAGGACTGCTCGTAGCGAACTGGTTTAGACGGTACGGGGACCGCACCATCGTCCATCTGGTCAACGAAGCGGCGGCCGCGGCAACCGTCACGGCCGCCGCTTCACCCTGCCCTTTGACAAACCCGGACCCCATATCAGAAGGGCAGCCTGCCGCCGAAGAATCCCGCCCAGTCGGCACCCAGGTTGAAGAATCCGGAGTTGCCTGTGCCCGAATTCAGGAAGCCCGAGTTGTTGCCGGACGCATAACCGTCGTTGTCGTTTCCAAAGCCGACGTTCTGATCGCCTCGGTTGAAGAACCCCGTGTTGATGGAACCGGAATTACCGAAACCGGCGTTTCCGAAGCCGCTGTTTCCGATGCCGGCCTGAATGTCGCCGTCGTTCCAGAAGCCCGCGACGGCCGAGCCCGTGTTGCCGAAGCCGGAGGCGTTGCCGCCGGTGTTATTGAAGCCTGACATGTAGATTCCGCTATTCCCGAAGCCGGAAAGCGATGGCGCCTGGTCAGTGGCACCGCCAATACCGGTGTTGAACTCGCCCGAGTTAAAGGCGCCGGTGTTGTAGCCACCCGAATTTCCGAAACCGGTATTCGTGGGGCCCGAGTTGAACGATCCGGTGTTTACGGCGGATGAGTTGAAGCTACCGAAGTTGTTGGAGTAGGAGTTGAAGCTGCCCACGTTTCGCGCGCCCGCGTTGAAGAAGCCGTCGTTGTAGGGGCTGGCGTTGTATGCGCCGACGTTGGCGAAACCCGCATTGCCGAAGCCGAGGTTCTGGTCGCCGTAATTCCCCCACCCGGTATTAATTTGGCCGGAGTTTCCGAAGCCGGTGTTGCCGCTGCCCGCGTTGCCCCAGCCGTAATTTCCGTCGCCGGAGTTCGTCCAGCCGACGTTGTTGTCCCCGGAGTTGAAGAAACCGATGTTGCCCGAGCCCGAGTTGAACAGCCCGATATTGCCGGTGCCCGTGTTGAGTCGGATGCCGAACTGGTTGTTGCCGGTCAGTCCGATG